>CAMAQB010000014.1 GCA_945860285.1 Akkermansia muciniphila
ATGCCAAATGCTCTTGCTGCGGCAAATCCGGTCCCACCTACGACACCTCCCCCTCAGTTCGCTCATTCGACTACATTCCCCTCTGGAGTTCAATTTGAAAGTAGGCAACGCGATGAGAAGAGCCTTTGGATATAGGAACTTCGAGCATTCAAGCATTGCCCTTTACCATCAACTGGGCGACTTCCCCGCGCCGCAAGCCACCCACAGATTCTGCGGATGAGCCAAAAAGGTTATCATGCATGTAAAAAACTTCATTAACTCTGCCCTCACAAGAGCCACTCAGCGGACGCAAAGATTTATTCGATGGGTGAGGGTGTGGATCTACAAACAAGCTCCCTGGAGCGAATCCATCCGCCGCCTCAAGGAAATCTGGGGTATCGCAGCATCATAGTTTTCCAGACCGATCCATATTTCTTCATCTCATATTTCTGGCTCAACGACCTCTACCAACCACTATTTCAGGCTTTCCCCGGTGTCATTCGATTTGGTTCAATGCGGCCCGTTTCACGGGTCGGTTTTGGCGATCTAACAAAAAAACGATTCACCTTACCTCAGCGGCTGCGCCAGAAATTCAAAATCCTCGTTTCGGCTCTCCAGTAATTTCAGCAGCCAGGCATCGGAGAGAAAGACCACCCAATCCCCGAGCACATCGCGGGCCAGCGCGCCGCCCGACGGCACCTGCACCGGCGGTTGTTCTTTGATCTCGCTGCCATCTTTCGCCCGCACCCAGCGGATGCAGTTCCATGGTGACGGTTCAACCCGGCACGGCGCGCCGTATTCGTTCTCGAGCCGGTATTGCAGCACTTCGAACTGCAGTGGGCCCACCGCGCCGAGCAACGGAACGCGCTGCACGCTGGCGGGAACTTCAAATGGCTGCGCCAGGCCTTCCTTCAACAACTGGTCGAGCCCTTCGCGGAATCGTTTGAACTTTTCGGTGCCGATGCACTGCACGTAACTGAAACACTCGGGCGCAAATCGCGGGATCTCGTGAAAATGCAACTGCGCTTCCTGCGCCAGGGTGTCGCCGATGTGAAAATCATAATTCCCGACTAATGCCACCACGTCGCCCGGATACGCGGCATCCACGGTCTCGCGGTCCTGCGCGAACAGTCGCTGGCTGTTCGAAAGCCGGATTTTTTTTCCGGTGCGGGTGTGGATGACATTCATGTCGCGCTCGAAAACTCCCGAGACGATGCGGATGTACGCCGCGCGGTCCCGGTGTTTCGGATTCATGTTCGCCTGGATCTTGAAAACAAAACCGGAGAAAGCCGACTCGTCAGGAAACACCTCGCGTTCGACCGCCTTGCGCGGTGAGGGCGGCGGTGCGAGTTGCAAAAACGAGTCCAGCATGAACTGCACGCCGAAATTGTTCATCGCCGATCCGAAAAAAATCGGCATCTGCCGTCCGGCGAGCACCTGTTCCATGTCGAGTGGTTCCGTCACCACATCGAGCAATTCGATGTCCGCCCGGGCCTGCGCCAGCACGGCTTCGTCCACCGTTCCGAGCAAGGCATCATCATCGATGCCGCCTGTTTTCACCGGGGACCGATAGGCTCCGTGGGCGGTGCGCTCGAAAAGATGCACTTCGCGTTTTTCACGATCGTAGATTCCGCGGAATCGCGGTCCGTCGCCCAGCGGCCAGTTCAACGGAGCCGGTGCGAGACCGAGAACTTTCTCCAATTCATCGATCAATTCCAAAGGCGGACGCGAGGGGCGGTCGAGTTTGTTGATGAAAACAAAGATCGGCACACCGCGCTTGCGGCAGACCTCGAACAACTTCAGTGTCTGTGCCTCGATCCCCTTGGCGGCATCGACAACCATCACCGCGGAGTCCACCGCCGTCAAAACCCGATAGGTGTCCTCGGAGAAATCGCGGTGACCCGGGGTATCGAGCAGGTTCACACAACATCCGCCGTACTCGAATTGCAGCACGGTCGACGAAACGGAAATGCCGCGTTGTTTTTCCAGCTCCATCCAGTCGCTGGTGGTGCTGCGCTGCGAAGCTCTCGCCGTGACGCTGCCGGCGAGCTGCAGGGCCCCGCCGTAGAGCAGGAGTTTTTCCGTTAGAGTGGTTTTACCCGCATCCGGATGGGAAATGATGGCGAACGTCCTGCGACGGGACGTTTCGTTAGCCAGAACGGTGGAATCAACGGAAGACATGACAACTGTGCTCACGAAACGTGCGCAACATTTTCGATCACTGGCAAGCCTTGATTTTCTGTAACGATTCAGGCAGGCAAATCCATGGCAAATGGAGTGCACATCGTAGTTTGTTGCATTTTGGACGGAATTTCAGAATTTTCGGAATTTCAAAAATCAGTGACTTCAGTGGGTAATCAATGCATCAGTGGTTGAAAATGCTACGAATTCAACGGTCAAGCTTTTCCTAACTTGATCGCCGTGGAAGCCTGGCCAACGAAACGCGTCTCGCCGCCGACAATCGTGCGCGCCACCGAAAAATCATCGCGCAACAAAGTGATGTCGGCGTTGTAGCCGGGTTCGATTTTTCCGAATCCCTTCATTCCAAGCGAGCGCGCCTGATTCCATGAGGTGACCTGGATGACCGACTCCAGCGACCGGCCCGTGTGTTCGACGATGTTGCGCAGTCCTTCGTTCGCCCGCAGGGTGGAGCCCGCCAGCGCGCCGCCTTCCTTCAGGCGGGCGACGTGGTTTCTGACTTCGACAACCAATCCGCCGAGCTGGATTTCCCCTTCGCCGATCCATGAAGCTGCCACGCTGTCGGTGATCATCATCAGCCTCTCCACCGGAACCACGGTGAAAAGCAGTTTGAGCATATCCGGACACAAATGAATGGTGTCGCAAATCATTTCCAGCATCAGCCGCGGGTCATACAATCCGGCGCCGACAACACCGATCTCGCGATGATGCAAAGGAGTCATCGCGTTGCCAAAATGGGTAAGATGCGTTAGACCGGCGTCGATGGCCGTGCTGATCTGCGCGCAGGTGGCGGCGGTGTGAGCCGCCGAGCAAACAATGCCCGCTGCCCGGGCCTCGCGAATCAACTCGAGGGCGCCCGGCATTTCCGGAGCCAACGACAGGATCATCACCGGCACGATTGCATGCAGCGCGCGCAACTCCCCGGCATCCGGAGGACGCACGAACTGTGGGTTCTGCGCGCCGGCTTTTTCCTTGTTGATGAAGGGACCCTCGACATGCAGTCCCGGGCAACGGGTCAAATCCTGCTGTTGCCGGTATATCGCCACCTTGCCGACAATCTCTAACAATTCTTCCCGCGGCTGCGTCAATGTCGTCGGCAGCCATGTCGTCACGCCCTCGGCGAGTTTTTTCGCGGCGATGTGGCGGATCGCGTCGAGGTTGTTGTCGCAGACATCGGCGCCATTGGCTCCGTGACAGTGAATATCAAAGAATCCGGGCACTGCCGTCAGACCATCGCCATCGACCACCTCGTCGGCATGATCACATCCCGTGCCGACACTGGTGATGATGCCATTTTCCACCACGATGTCCTGATGATCCTGATAAACACCAGGCGAGACCACGACGACATTTTTGAGCAGGAGAATCATAGCTTACCATGCTGGATTGCCGCGCTCGTCGAAGGGGAGCCAGAGCAGGGCGACGGTGGTCACCTTCACATCGGTCTTTGCCGGTTTGAGCGTCAGGGTCTGCAGCTTGACGGCGGCCGGATCGAAATTGGCGGTGAGCTGCGCGACCACGTCTTCGGTCTGTTGCTGGAGGGTGGCGATCTCCTTTTGAATGGATGCGATTTGCTCCTCGACGATGCCGACATCCTTGCCTTGTTTGAATGCACCCGTGGCTGAAGTGATCGCGGACTTGCCCTTGGTCAGCGTGCCTATGCCGATGCTGCGTTTTTTTCCGCCCAGCAAGGCACCCAGCACCCCCGAGAGAATGGAAATGCCCGCATTCATTTTCGCGCTGCTCGACTCCGCTTTCTCCCTCTCCAATCGACTTTGCGCTGTCGACAGACGAGCCTGAACGGCTTGCAGTTTTTTTGCAACCGCGCCGCGGGCTTTTTCCACAGCGGCATCGCGGGTCTCGCGAGCTTTCATGCTGAGGCGCGCGCGGAAATCCGCTTCCGACTCCCCGAGTTGCGAATACATGCCCAATGCCTCACATTGAAAAATCGAGGCACGCTCGTTCCGGTACATCCACTCGGCGAAATCCTTGCCCCCCTGAATGTAGCCATCCTTGTTCATCGCGAATCCAGGCAGTTGGCCAAAACCAACATCCGCAGCGGCTTTGTTTTCCAAGGATTCGAGCCTGAGCGTCATCGGCACATTCGTTTCCCAGTCGATCTTGTCACTGAGGATGGGATTGACATGGCGAACGGAGCCCGCGCTGTCGATGCCGGCTTTTTTCGACTCCCAATGGACTTCCCCGACCCGCAGCAAGTGTGCTTGATAGCTGAGCCCCTCGGCTTTTCCCGAATGAGGCGCGAATTTTTCATCGACTCCGGGTCCGGGCATCGGACGATTGCCCGTGCCCGTTTGCGCCGCAGCGGTTCCCGGCATTGCCATCGGATTGGAGCCGGCCGCAGGCTTGGTGGCCGATGTGTCAAATGCCGCTCGCTTGGGATCCATCAGTGTCTTGATCTGGGTTCGGGTCAACGGACCGCGCAAATAGCTCATCACCCAGCGCACGTGAAACACCGCAGGACCATCGTCGTTGACATTGTTCATCAGGAAAACACGGTTGCCGAGGCCCGATAACAACAGCTCCATTTTCTTGCGATCAAATTTCGAATTCTGCGCGCCCGCCGCACCTTCCAGGCCGTCGAGCACGCGCATTTTGTCGCGCTCGGTTTGCAGGCGGCCGAGAAACCAGGTGCCGATGTTCGAAAGTGCCTTGTAATCGAGGTCCACCGGGTTCTGGGTGGCGAGCAGGCAGCCGAGACCGAAGGCGCGCGACTGCTTGAGCAGGGTCATCATCGGCCGCTTCGAAGGCGGATTCGCACTCGGCGGCAAGTAGCCGTAGATTTCATCCATGTATAAAAGGGCGCGCAGCGAAGTGGTGCCGCTTTGAGAGCGCATCCAGCCAAGCATTTGATTCAACAGCAGCGACACGAAAAACATCCGCTCCTGATCGCCGAGATGGGCGATGGAAAAAATCGAGACCCGCGGTTTGCCGTCGGGCGCGGTCAGCATTTTGGCGATGTCGAGCGGCACACCTTCCAACCATGACGCGAATCCCGGCGAGGCTAACAGATTGTTGAATTTCAGCGCCAATGTCTGGCGGTCTTTTTGCGGATAAAAACTTTCGAGGTCGATGACACCCACCTTGTCGAAAGCCGGCTTCTGGATGTGACGGATCAGGGTTTCCAGGGTGATGTCCTGTCCGGCGCTCCAGGCGTTTTGAAAAACCGCCGAGAGCAGAACCATCTCCTTGCTTTGGGTGCTGTCCGCCGCAATGCCCACCAGCGAGAGCAACGAGGAAACCGTGCTATCGATCCGTTCGCTGAACAATTCGCCGTCGTCGATGATTTCAAACGGCGGCGCGGAGAGCGAACTGAGAATCGAAACCGGGATGCCCGCCTTGCTGCCCGGGGTGAAAATATTGATATCGACCTTGTCGCGGAACTGCTGGATGCGCTCGGCCGGCTGCCCCCAGTCGGCGAGTCCTTTTTTCCACATCGCCGCGGTGTTTTCGGCATGCTCCGGAACACTGATGCCCTTTTTCGCGGCATCGTCCTCATTGACCCATGGTTCGAATTCTTTTCCCGTTAGACCGGGGAAGGTCAGCAGCAGGTTGGCGATGTCGCCCTTGGGATCGATGATGATCGCCGGGATGTTGTCCATCGCCGCTTCTTCCAGAATCGCCAGACACAATCCGGTTTTTCCAGAGCCGGTCATGCCGAGCACGACACCGTGGGTGACGAGATCCTTGGAATCGTAAAGCACCAGGTCGTCGCCCAGCGATTTGCTGTCGAGATCATAATCGCGGCCCAGATAAAAACTGCCGAGCTTTTCGTAGTCGGAAACCTGAATGTTCATGGCCGGACCTTACTTGCTTACGGATGGTGTCGCGAGAAAAAACTTCACAGGCCCGAATCTCCGCGTCGGATTTTATGTTCTTTTCCTCCCGACCGGAATGATCCAGAATCCGGCCATGACTGATCCTGTGACTTCACTGCGTTCCTTGCTGCTCGAAAAATCCGTACGCACCGGCACCTTCACGCTGGCTTCGGGAAAAACCAGCGACCTTTACATCGACTGTCGGGTCACCACCATGGATTCGCACGGTGCCAATCTCGTTGGCGAAGTGGGCTGGAAAGTCGTCAAACACTACCTTGCCGAGCATCAGCTCGCGGTAGATGCGATCGGCGGCATGACCATGGGAGCCGATCCCATCTCGCTGGCGATCGGCATGACCTCGGCGCGTCTCGATGCCGGCCAGGCGCTGCAGGTGTTCACCGTGCGCAAGGAGCCCAAGGGCCACGGCCGCGGCAAACAGATCGAGGGCAATTTTTCAGCGGGCAACACCGTGATCGTGGTCGATGACGTGATCACCACCGGCGGTTCGACGTTGAAAGCGATCGACGCGATCGAAGCCGAGGGCGGCAAGGTCGCCTTCGCCCTGGTGCTGGTCGACCGCGAGGAAGGCGGACGCGAAGCCATCGAAGCGCGCGGCGTTCCCGTGGTCGCGCTGTTCCGCCGCAGCTCCTTGCTGGAATAATCCCGCAATTTTTTCCCGATGATCTCACGCTGCAAGGAAAAATATCAACCGTCGATGCTGCTCAGGCAGTATCTTCACCACTTCGCGCGCCAGATTGAGATCCCCACCGTTTACAACGATCTGTGCCGCTTCGAGGGAGCGGTGCCCTACGAGGACCCGCATGGCAACGAAACGCTATGGATGACGGTGATGTATCCGCGCGACACGATGGACGCTTTGCGCGCCGATCTCATCCGCATTTACACCGAACTGAAAATCGGCGGCGAAAGCGGCCTGCACGAGCACCTCTGCGTGGATCGCATCGACTTCGGAGATTTTGGCAATTCCAAACCGTTCCGGATCCGCATCACCAACCTCTACAACGACAATTCCGATTATTTTTACGTCAAGCAAGCCGATGCCTCGCGGATTTTCGGTTTGGAACTGGAGCACATTCTTTCGCCGAACCGCATCAACTATCTGGTCAATGGCAACACCTTGATTGAAGAGCACATCGCCGGAGTGCCGGGCAATGTTTTTCAACGCGACTACCTGATCCGCCCCGAACTGAACCGGGTGCGCATCGCCAAGGAGTTCACGAAATTCAACGAGCGCTGTTTCATCCGGCTTCTCGGCGACATGCGCAGCGTCAACTACGTGGTGGACATCACGCCCGACTTCGAGGAAGTGCAGTACCGCGCGCGGCCCATCGACTTCGACCAGCAATCGTACGAGGGCAAAGGCCACACGTATCTGGCGTATCATTTCGACTCGAATCGCGCGGTTTCGCGGCTGGCATTCCGGGAGTTGAACCGGCGCACCATCGAGCAGTATGTCGAAGAGGAGCGATCGCAAATGGCGCGTCGGGCCCGGGTGGAACAGGCCCGGCTCAGAGCCGTGCTGGGAATCATGCGCCGCGAGGAATTGGCCCCGCGACCGCATGTCGCCATCCTCGCGAGGGATCTGGCCAAGTACCACCAGACCGGCATCTTCCGCGATTGCGAGACCATGGGTGAACTCACCGCCACGCACATCACCCACATGTTGGGCTTGTAGACGCAGACTATCGGGCTTTCGAAAATCCACAAGAATCGCGGGAAAGCCCTGTGATGCGAAATTTCATCGCTCGGCGCAGAACGGCGCACAATTCGTGATCGACGCGGGTTCGGGTGGCTGATAAAGCATCGTTCATGAGCAGAAACCATGCTGGAGGAAAACGCTGGGCGATCATGCTTTTGATGCTGCTTTCGTCGGCACTGCGCGCGGCGGAAAAGTCGCCGAGCGAAATATGGGAGAAGGACATCGTTGCGTTTGAAAAGCAGGATCAGGCGAATCCGCCGCCGCAGGGTGCGGTGCTTTTCATCGGCGCTTCGACCATCCGAATGTGGAACACACTGCAACAGGATTTTCCCGGGCACAAAGTGATCAATCGCGGCTTCGGCGGATCGCAGATTGCCGATTCGACCTACTACGCCGATCGCATCGTGATTCCCTACAAACCGGCGATGATCGTATTTCGCGCCGGGGGCAATGACCTCAACGCCGGCAAGTCTCCCGAGCAGGCGTTCGCGGACTTCAAGGCGTTTGTGGAAAAAGTGCGCGCCTCGCTGCCCGATGTGCGCATTGCCTACAATTCGATCGGTCCCAGCATCGCGCGCTGGGGGCAGTTCGAAAAAGAGAAGGCGCTCAACACCCTGATCAAGGACTACATGGCGCAGGGCAAGGCGATGGATTTCATCAATGAGGTCGATGCCTTCCTCGGACCGGATGGCAAACCTCGTCGCGAGTTGCTTGCCGATGACCTGCTCCACAGCAGCCCGGCGGGATACAAGGTGCGCGCGGATCTTGTCCGACCCTTTCTCGAGAACTTCAAAAAATCCACCGCGGCCCCGGCATCGACGACCGCGGTGAAACCGAATATCATTTTTTTCCTGCTCGATGACATGGGCTTCATGGACATCGGCGCGAACAATCCTAACACTTTTTACGAAACCCCGAACATCGACACGCTGGCCGCGAGAGGCATGCGTTTCACATCGGGATACGCCGCCTGTCCGGTTTGTTCGCCGACGCGGGCGAGCATCATGACCGGAAAATACCCGCCGCGAACCGGCATCACGGATTTCATTCCCGGCATGCGCAACGCCAGGCTGAAGTCGGCCCCGAACGCGCTGCAACTGCCCTTGCAGGAAGTCACCATCGCCGAAGCACTGCGCGATGCCGGATACAGCAATTTCATCGCCGGCAAATGGCACCTGGGCGACAATGCCTTTTCACCTTCCGCGCAGGGCTTCGATGCCAATCTGGTCCAGATTGCCGGTTGGTACTTTCCCCAGAGCTTTGCGCCGAAACCGAAAGTCGATCCGAAGTTCACCGATCGCATAGCCGATGACGCGGTGACTTTCATCCAGTCCCACAAGGACAAGCCGTTTTTCGCCTACATGCCGTTCAATGCCGTGCATGTCGCCATCGGTGCGCGTCCGGATCTGGTGGAAAAATACCAACGCAAGAAGGCCGGCGCACCGGCCGATGCCTGGGGTCAGGAGCGCGACAGCAAGGTGCGCCTGGTGCAGAACAATCCGGTCTATGCGGCGATGATCGAGCAGCTCGACACCGCCATCGGCCGGGTGATCGCCGCTGTGGAAAACGCGGGCATCGCCGAGCGGACGATGGTGATTTTCATGTCCGACAACGGCGGGCTGGCCACCGCCGAGGGGCATCCAACCTCTAACCTGCCACTCCGCGCCGGCAAAGGCTGGCTCTATGAAGGCGGCGTCAAGGAACCGATGATCATCGTCGCACCCGGCGTGACGAAGCCCGGCACGGTGTGCGACACCCCGGTGATCAGCACGGATTTTTATCCCACCATTCTCGAACTCTGTGGACTGCCGTTGAATCCCAGCCAACATCAGGACGGCAAAAGCATGTTGCCCTTGTTGAAAGGCGGAGAATTCGATCGCGGGCCGCTGTTCTGGCACTACCCGCACTATGGCAATCAGGGCGGCGCGCCGAGCGGTGCGGTGCGCGCTGGCGAATGGAAACTGATCGAGTGGTTCGAGGATGACAGCGTCGAGCTCTACAACATCGCCGCCGACCCCGGAGAAAAAAACAACCTCGCCGCGAAAGAACCAGCAAAGACCGCTGCATTGCGCAACATGCTGCACGAATGGCGCCGTCGGGTTGGCGCGAAAATGCCGACGCCCAATCCTGATTTCAAAACCGATAAAAAACCGAACCCCGAGAACCCATGATCCGCATTGTTGCCTTCCTGCTGTTGATTGCCGCTCCCTATTTGCGCGCGGCGGATGCTGCCAAACCCAATGTATTGTTCATCCTCACCGATGACATGGGCTGGGCTGACCCCGGATGTTTCGGCAACAAGGAATTGCCGACGCCGTCGTTGGATCGTCTGGCGCGGGAAGGCACCCGCTTCACCCGCTTTTATGTCGCCTCGCCGATCTGTTCGCCGTCGCGCACGGCCTACATGACCGGTCGATACCCGGCGCGTTGGCGCATCAACGACTACCTGCACGAACGCGCGGGCAACAAGGACCACGAATGCGCCGACTGGCTTGATCCCAGGGCTTTCACTCTGGCGCGCACCTTGCACGACGCGGGGTATGCCACCGCACATTTCGGCAAATGGCACATGGGCGGCGGTCGCGATGTGCAGGATGCGCCGTGGCCGAAGGAATATGGATTCGATGAACATCATGTGAACATCGAAGGCTGTGGTCCGCGCATCGACACCTTTGGTTCGAAAACGCCCGAACCGGTGGAGGACAAAATGTTGGCGCGTTATGAATTCACCGGATTCTGGGCGGACAAGGCGATGGATTTCATGTTGCGCCAAAAGGACAAACCGTTCTTCGTGCAGCTCTGGCCGCAGGATGTGCACACGCCGCACGATCCCGACCCGCAGGATCTTGCCCAAGTCGGCGACTCCCCGCCCGCTCATCACAAGTTCAACGGTGTGCTGCGCCGCTACGACCGCGAGATCGGACGCGTGCTGGATTTTCTCAAAACCGAAGGATTGGAAAAAAACACCATCGTGGTGTTCGCCAGCGACAACGGGCCCGAGCCCTCGTTCCAACGCCAGCGCAGCGGCGGATTGCGCGGCATGAAATGGAGCCTCTACGAAGGAGGCATCCGTACGCCGTTTCTCGTCCGCTGGCCCGATCATGTTCCGGCGGGAAGAACCGACGACACCACATTGCTGAGTTCGCTCGATTTGTTTCCGACGATCTGTGCGCTCACCGGCATCGCGCCGCCCGCTCAGGCCGACTTTGATGGTCTCGATGCCTCCGCCGCCTGGTTGGGAAAACCGATCCAGCGTGTCAAACCGCTGTTGTGGGAATACGGCCGCAAGGCGGATTACCGCTACCCGAGGGAGCCCGAAGCGCGCAGTCCGAACCTTGCCATCAGTGACAGCAACTGGAAACTGCTTGTCAATGCCGACGGCGGCGCCACCGAACTGTACGATCTCTCCGCCGATCCCCTCGAGGCCAACAACCTCGCTGCCGGCAATCCCGAACAAGTCGCCAGGCTGCGCAAAATCCTGCTCGATTGGAGAAAATCGCTGCCGTGAAAAATGACGTTAGCACAGATCGCTTGGGCAGCGCGTTCCAAAAGATAAAGTGAGAGCCGGGCAATTCAACGCCCCGTTTCTACCTCTATCCCTGAAAGGCAGTCAAAGACGGCGAACGCTCTCCGAGCCTTCGCTGCCGATCGTTTGCCGATCCATCGTGCAAACCCGCTCCCGTCAGGATGCCGGACGCATGCGCCTCCCTTGATCTAACAATTTTTTCTCCGCGGGAATCTTCGGAGGAAATCCCCGCCCTTGAGGATACCCTCGCAGGGAGGTTCTGCTTTGTGTTGCAGTTGTATTTCCTTGCAATCCGGCAATCAGCAGTATTGTATCGATGGGCAACGCCGACTTCACATCCATGGAATCGTCATTTCGTAGATTTTCCAGCCTGCTGTTGATTGCCGTCATCGCCTTCGTCGGGATTTCGGCCTTGCGCATGTGGCGGCATGGCCGCTGGCCGTGGGAGGTTTTTTTTCCGAATTCCTCCCACCGGCCCGAAACGTTCACGCTGCCGGAAAAAGCGCCGCTCGATCTCGGCGACGTGGAACTCCTTTCGCGGCTCAACAATGAATACGCCCGCTTGACCCAAGCGGTGGTGCCGTCGGTGGTGAGCATCGACATCGCGGGCGTACGCGAGGAAACACTGCGCGATGTCTGGGGTCGATCGCAGATTCGCCGGCAAATGACCCAGGGCCAGGGGTCGGGCGTGATCGTCACTGTGGAAGGCCATGTCGTTACCAACCAGCATGTCATTTCCGGGCAGCAACAGATTCAAGTGACCCTTCACGACGGCAAATCCTATTCGGCAACCTTGATCGGCGAGGACCCGCTGCTCGATGTTGCGGTGCTCAAAATCAACGCGCCGGGTCCTTTCACGCCGCTCAAGCTCGGAGATTCCTCCGCTGTTAAAGTCGGCCAAATTGTTTTCGCGGTTGGCAATCCCTTCGGTTTGAGCGAAACCGTGACCCAGGGAATCATCTCGGCGAAGGAGCGTTCGATCTCCGACCAGCAGCGCGATCTCTTTCAAACGGATGCCGCCATCAATCCCGGCAATTCCGGCGGACCGCTGGTCAACTTGCAGGGGGAAATCGTCGGCATCAATGTGGCTATTTTTTCTCCCGACAAGGAAAATCCCGGCTTTCAGGGTGTGGGATTCAGCATTCCCTCGAACGATGTCCGCGAGTCGCTGACCCAGATTTTGCAAAAAGGCCGGCCGGTGCACGGCTACCTCGGGGTGGAAATGCGGCCGCTGGATTCGCGCGTCCGCCAGGTACTCGGCTACAACCTGGCTAATGGCAGCGTGGTGGTCAATGTGGTGAAAAACTCCCCTGCCGACAAAGCAGGCCTAAAGCCGCGCGACGTGATCGTGGAATACAACAGCAAGGAAATCCAGTCGCCCAATCATTTGTTCGCAATGGTGCAGCGCTCGGGCATCGGCGATGAAGTTCCCATCAAGGTCTGGCGGGGCGGGGAAATCCTCAGCCTCAAGGCGACCATCTCTGAAAACCTGCCCAGTGCTCCGCAGACATCGACCGCCGAAGCCACCCAGGCCCGCGATCCGGAGGAGATCATCGCGAAATACGGCATCCTGGTTCGTTCGTTTTCCACACTGGAAAGCTCGCGCGGTCTCACTGGCGTCCTAGTCACCGCCGTCGATCCGCTGGGTTTGGGCTCTTCGACGATCCGCATGAATGACGTAATCGTCGCGGTGAACCAGAATGCGGTGGTCAACGCCCAGGACTTTTACCGGCAGTTTGTCACCTCCATTGGCGTGCAGGCCACGCAGATCACCCTGATTCGCGAAAACAAGGTGATGACCTTAGTGCTGCAAAGCCTGCCGAGAAAACCATCGAAGTAGGCTCGTGGGGTCGTGCGGAAGGTGTTGAGCCAATGAAAATTCAAGAGCTTGATATTTTTGCCTCTTCCGCAAAATCTGTGGGTAAAAAGCACCATTGTGGGAAAATAAACATTTGTGATGACGAGCGTATTTGGTAAGTCAAGTGGTCAAAAAAAACAACCATCACACTAGTCACAGTTAAAAACCTACTCCGTAAATTGTGCCCGATCAAAGGCTTTCTTTTTCGCACCGTCGAAATGACTGAGAGCCCCAAGAAGCTCATCAAAGTCACCATCGAGCCACGCAAAAACAACCGTGCCAAATGCTCTTGCTGCGGCAAATCCGGTACCACCTACGACACCTCCCCCTCAGTTCGCTCCTTCGACTACATTCCCCTCTGGAGTTCAATTTGAAAGTAGGCAACGCGATGAGAAGAGCCTTTGGATATAGGAACTTCGGGCATTCAAGCATTGCCCTTTCCCATCAACCGGGCGACCTCCCCGAGCCACAAGCCACCCACAGATTCTGCGGATGAGCCTTTTTTCTTATTGGTATTGTTATTCTACTTTTCTGTTCTGGGATAATTTACTTGCCTAATAAGCGAAAAGCGTGAAAAAAATTGAGTTTGTTCCTGCATCTTGCAGTTATAATTTCTGTTAGATTTTATCCAGCTTAAGCGTCCAGAATTTGTCCATCGGCAAAAATTTCCCAATCAAAAACACGCATCAAATGTCGATTGTCGGCCCAGAGCCCGCGTGATTCCCGCCTGCGGGCTGGGCGCGTCCGCCGGGGTTTGCCGGTTTTTTCCGCATGAAGGGAATGAAGCGGGTGAAGTCAATGCCGAGATAGGCCATCGATTTGGTAAAGATCGCCAGCAACAGCGCTTCGTCGAGGAAGGGCAGCGGATCGGGGATGAAAATGTCAGCACACAGCGAAATGCCGCTGGCTATGGCGATCATCAGCACCAGGAATTTTTTCATGTCCAGAGCATATCGTTGATTTTTCGGGCTGCAAATGGAAATTTGTCCCGGTCAAAACCGATGCTTGCCAGATGCCGGCAAAGTGCGCTAGAGTGTCCGCCCGCGCCGCAACAATTGATGAATGGGCCCGTAGTCCAATGGATAGGACGATGGTCTCCGAAGCCGTAGGTACAGGTTCGATTCCTGTCGGGCCCACTTCTTCACAACCCCGCGCGGCTCCCTGTGATGCAGAAAGAACTGCTGGCGAATCCGGTTTTTGCGATGGCCTCGACCCAGTTCGACGAGGTGGCCGGGTTTCTCGCGCTTCCCGACGACCTGCGCGAGCGCTGCAAATGGCCGAAGCGCCTGATCAGTGTGGCGGTGCCGGTGAAGCTGGACAGCGGTGAAACCAGGGTCTTTTACGGACATCGCGTGCAGCATCATCTCACCCGCGGCCCCTGCAAGGGCGGCCTGCGCTACCATCCCGCCGTCGATCTCGGCGAGGTCGCCGCGCTGGCGATGTGGATGAACTGGAAATGCGCGCTGATGGACCTGCCCTACGGCGGCGGCAAGGGCGGAATCGCCTGCAATCCCGGCGCGATGAGTCCGGGGGAACTCGAACGCCTGACCCGGCGCTTCACCATGGAAATCCTGCCGTTCATCGGCCCGGAAGTCGATGTCATGGCCCCGGACATGGGCACCAACGAGCAAACGATGGCGTGGATCACTGATACGTATTCGGTCCACCACGGGCACCTGGTGCCTTCGATCGTCACCGGCAAGCCGCTGACCATGCAGGGCTCGGCCGGTCGCACCCAGGCCACCGGCCATGGCGTGGCGTTTCTCGCCAGCAATGCCCTGCACCGGATCAATGGCAGCCTTTCAAATACTACGGCCATAGTACAAGGATTCGGCAATGTCGGCTCCCATGCCGCCGCCACTCTCTCGACCTACGGGGTGAGGATTGTCGGTCTGTCCGATGCCTCCGGAGGACTGTGGAATGCGGGCGGCATCGACATCGCGGCCCTGCGCGCCCATGTGGCCGAGCACAAAACGATCGGCGGTTTTCCCGGTGCCGATGCCATCGATGGCGAGGAACTGCTGTGCATGCCCTGTGACATTCTCGTGCCGGCGGCGCTCGACCGCGTGATCACGATCGACAATGCAGCGAAGTTGCGTTGTCGGATCCTCGCCGAGGGCGCGAACGGTCCGACCACCCCCGAGGCCGACCGGATTTTGCGCGAGCGCGGCGACATTTTTGTCATCCCCGACATCCTCTGCAATGCCGGGGGAGTGACGGTTTCCTACTTCGAATGGGTGCAGAATTTCCAACGCTTCCAGTGGAACGAGCGCGAAGTCATCACCCGCTTGGAAACGATGCTCCAGCGCGCGTCGGAAAAAGTGACATCGTTCGCCGAGCGCCACGGCATCGGCCAGCGCATGGCGGCCCAGGCCATCGCCATCAAGACGGTCGCGGATGCCAAAGCACAGCGCGGTTTGTTTCCCTAGAACGCAGCATCGACATGATCGGGATCGAAAAATATGCCGGGGAACTGGAGCGCGATTTCGGAAAAAATCTGAAACGCAGTGTCAAGCGCGCCGACGAAGAGGATCTGCATCAACTGCGGGTGACGATCAAAAAAATCCGCGCCCTGCTGCAGTTGCTTTCCTACTGTCACGGGCAAACGAAGGATGTCGGCAAAAAGTTGGAAAACTTGTTCAAGCGCGCGGGCAGAATCCGCGACCTGCAATTGCTGGTCCACCGTTTGAGAAAACAATTCAAGTCGGGTGACAAGGACGGTCGCGAATTGCTGGACCGCCTGCAACAGCGGCTCGACCGGCGCATCGAACGGTTCCAGCACCGCTACCGGCATCGGGAAAAGGAAACGCTCGCGAAAACACTGCTGACGATGGAACGGATGATCCGGGCCGAGCGCGTCGCCACGACGGCGGACTATTTCCGGACGATGAAGGAAAAAATCACCGCCACGCTGCGCGAGCCCGTGCTCGATGAAAAACAGCTGCACCATCTGCGGGCCGACATCAAGTCATTGCACTACAACCACAGGCTGGCGCCCAGGGTCGGGGCGACCCGGCTGATCGATGACAAGCAATTGATCAAATGGGAAAAACTCCTCGGCGAGTGGCACGACGCGGTGGGCATCGCCCGAAAAATGGCAAAGCTGCAAACAACCGCCACCCCGGAGCTGCGGCAGCGCCTGCGGGACATCGAAAAAACCCACAGCGATCTCGCCGGGGTCTTGCTGCAGCAATTCTGGAAACGGAAAATTCCCTAGATGACCATCGTCCATCAAGTTTTCCAACTTCTCGCCGGCGTCGGCCTGTTTCTTTTTGCGATGAATCTGTTGGAGGATTCGCTCAAAAACCTGTCCGGGCGGACCTTCAAACTATTTCTCCAACGCACCACCAAAAACCGGCTGGGGGCGGTGGCGGGAGGGGCGGTGGTGACAGGGGTGCTGCAAAGCAGCTCGATGGTTTCACTGATGGTGCTCGCTTTTGTGGGTGCCGGGGTGTTCACGATGAAAACCGCCCTGGCCGTCATCCTCGGTGCGAACCTCGGAACCACGCTCGACAGCTGGCTGGTGGCTTCGCTAGGCTTCAAGGTGAACATCGAAGTGGCTGCCTACCCCGCGATATTCGTCGGCGGCTTTCTGCTCGTGCTGTTCGGCAGGCGCCGGATGATCCAATATGCGGCGTATTTCCTGCTCGGGTTCGGGCTGTTGTTCATCGGCCTGAACTTCATGAAAACAGCCATGGAAGATCAGGTTGGGCTGTTTGACTTGTCCCGCCAGGCACAGCTTCCGGCGGTGGTGTTTCTGCTCACCGGATTCCTGATCACCCTGCTCGTGCAATCGAGTTCCGTGACCATGGCACTGACCCTCAGCGCGCTGCATGCCGGGGTGATCGGCTTTGCGCCCGCCGCCGTCATCGTGCTCGGGTCGGAAACCGGCACCACCATGAAAATCATGCTCGGTGCCCTGGGTGGCAATGCCTCGAAAAAACGGGTCGCATTGGGCAACATCATGTTCAATGTTTTCATCACGGCGGGCGCGTTTCTTTTGCTGGATCAAATTCTCCTGCTGGTGACCAAGGTGTTCCACATCAGCGATCCACTCATCGGCCTGGTGACATTTTCCAGCCTGATCAACCTGCTGGGCATCCTCGTTTTTTTGCCCTTCCTGAACCGCTTCGCCAATTTTCTGGAGCGATTCTTCAAGGATAGCGATGCTTCCGCCGCCGTTTTCATTGGTCAGGCCGATGCGGCGGAACCGCAGACCGCACTCGATCTGTTCGGAAGGGAAACGGAATATTTCCTCCATGATTCGATGCTTTTCAACCTGCGGCAATTCGGGATTGATAAGGAAGCCCTATCCGTGGATCCGGCCCTCGGCGAGATCCATCGGAAAAGGCGCTCCGCCTCCCAAACAACCGAAGAGCAATATGAGTTCCTGAAACAGCTGCAGGGCGAACTGCAGGCGTTTTACCTGACCCTGCGCGGCAAGTTGCACGACGAGCAGGACTCGCGGCTCACCCAGTTGATCTCCGCAGTGCGCAGCTCGATGTATGCGGTGAAGGGCATCAAGGACATCGGCAGCAACATCGCCAACCTCAGCAGGTCGTCCAAGGACATCAAGTTCGATTTCTTCATGCATCACAAGAATGAAACGGAGGACTTGTACCTACGGCTGCACGAGCTGCTCGGCCGCGAAAAAAAGGCGGATTTCAGCGAGCTGCAGGACATCTTCCATCTGATCCAGACCAATTACGTTTCGGCATTGAATGATTTTTACAACCGGGCGCAGCACGCCCACCTCGAGGATCTGGACATCACGGTGGCCATCAATTTCAATCGCGAACTGTTCACCTCGAACAAAGCGATGCTGATGGCGGTGAAGGATTTCCTGCTCGAAGAGGACGAAGCGGAGGAATTCAACGAGATTCCGGTCTACCGGACCTGAAGCCACAACAGAGCTGTGGCTTCAGCTTTTCAGCACCGCCTCGTAGATGTTCTTCGACCCCGCAACCGGGCGCTCGTCGAGTTCATACCACAGGCTGTTTTCCTGGCGCTCCTTGTTGTAGGGCGGCGTGAAAATGTCGATCAACTGCGTCACCTGCCGCGCCTTGAGGGTGTGGATGTTGCGTGCTTTCGATGTCAGAGTGGACACGTCGCCTTTTTTCATCAGCACGTCCGAACTCTGATGCAGCAGGCATTTCCCCGTGTGCTTGCCGTCGATCGTTAGATCTTCGATCGACTTGTAGACGTCGTAATTTTTCGTGTGGATCTCGCCCGAGGCGCAGAGGATCATGCCGGTCATGCCGGGGTGGTTGTGCGGATTAATCGTTTCTTCAACATCGAACTGCAGCAGGCACACGGCGAAATCGACACGTTTTTCGAGGTCGTGGAAATCCACCCAGCCTTTTTTCAACCGTTCGCTGACTTTGGTCATGGCCGCCGCGATCACAGGATCCTCGAGATACAGATTGCGGGTGAGTGCGGAAATTTTTTCCAGGTAGTCTTCCTGCACCCAGTTGTCGAGATGCTGCTTGGCGGCTTCCCTGGCCACGGCTTCGAGAAAAGCCTCCCAGTGCAGCGGCTCTCCGGCGGGCAGGCGACCCTGGCAGGCATTGGCGCGTGTGGCGAGCGCGCACAAGGTCGGCAGCGACAACAACACCCCGAGAAATCCCGGGACGCTGGTTTTGATGAATTCACGGCGGTCGTATTCCTCCATCGGCGCGGCCAAGGTACCGTGCGATGCCCGTGTTGTCAATGAACTGCGGCGACATGGTCACTGTGCAACGATGACTGTGTAGCTGTTCGTGTTCCTCATGACTTCGCGAAAAGGTGAGTCTCATGCACGAGTCGTTCGTTCGCAGAATGATATTGCATTCGGAAGGCCTTTCATATCCAATATCCACTGACCTCATTCATGCAGGAAGAAGATCCCAAGACGCTCGAACGCATGGCCACCGAGATCGCCATGGCGGAGAGGCCAAACGTAATCATTGATCGATCGCAGCGGCGCGCGCTGCGAAGGTATTTGTTTATCGTACTTTTGATGCCAACCATGATCTGCATCGTGCTGGCGACTGCCACTTCGATGGTGCAACGCACGCCCTGGGTTGCCCGCTTGCAGATCGATGGCGACTGGTTGGTCCTTGCCTATTTCATCATCATTGCCCTCTCAACCTTCCTTCTTGGTTTCGTGCATTCGCGAGTCCACGACGCACTGCATCCCGAGCAAGCTCCCAAACGCAACGGTGACTTGTGGTGGTACGCGATCAGATTTTTCTTTTGCCAATTCTGCGTTATTCCCCTGTGCATTTTTGTAATTGCCCTATTTTTTGCCGTAGCAAGTTTCGTGGTGATGTAAATGGAACCCATGTCATCGACTGCGGGGATTTCGCGTTGGGGATGGTTGAAATGAATCAATCACATCGATGACCAGTCGGGCTTCTTCAGTCTCTCGAAGGCATGGCCCAGACTCTGATGAAATAGGTTTTCGATTGTTCGCACACATACACCGCTTCGTTGTATCCCGGTTTCGGCGAGGTGCTCCAGTACATTTTCATGCGATGACCGCTGGAGCTGATGGGTGCGGATTTGAACATCAGGAAAAGGTTGAGCAGGATGATGAGGAAGCCGAGAATCATCGAAACGAAAACCAGTTGCGTGGAAATTTTCCCCATCATGTGGGCGATGGGCCCGCCAAAAACGAGAACAACACCGATCACACTGAGGGTGCCAAACCTCCGCTCGAAACGTTTCCACGCGGTCTTGTCTTCGCGATAGCCCGCGAGACTTGCCGGATCCAACCGGGGGAGATCGAAAATTTTCCACATGGGGCGGGGAGGATGCAATTACCTTCTCTTCGTTTTACAAGCTTCGTTATAGCAATTTAGCGCTGCTTGCATAAGCACACATGGAAGCAAATGCCCGCTGTCGTGATGTTGCTCCAGGAAATTGCATGAGGGATGTTGTCATGAGAAAGAAAATGCAGGAGCTTATTTGAGGAAAAATGTGTATTGAGCTCGAAGCAGCCTACCTAATAGAAGTCTGTTCCAAACCCTTTAAGCATTGAGGTCGGCGAAGCCTTGATACTCTTTCCAAATGAATTGGGGTGTATTCGTCTGGAGTTAGAACATTGTTTATGAATTTAAGGCGGATTGCACCTCGACACGGAGTTCCAGTTCGCGGAGAGCGCAGTCCAAGTGCTCCGGAACCATCAAAAACTGGAAGGTCATTGATCAAATGGCTTCTGTCACAGGCCGTAGTGATTTGCGAGCATGAGACGCGGCATCCTTGACGGGCAAGTAGTGTCAAGTAGCCAGGGCGAGGATGGCTATATGAATTCTTTGATCCAACTGACATAAAAGCGAGTTCGGGAGCAACATTCTCTACTGCTTGACGAAAAAGCGTCCTGCTGTCTTTTCGAGACTTTTTGAAATCCGTTGGCCCACCATGATGGGGGCCCATTAAAAAGCGTGGGGTTCGCCCTGCTAACTTGTCGGCCACTGCATACATCGGAAGGTCGCCTGGCCAAGCACCGTGTACCGTTGTTTCATCTTCCAAGATAATAAACCCACTTGCTTCGTTTGGGTTTTTAGCAATGATATTTTCGGAAAATCCAGGGTATATTGGCCGAATTACCAAATTTGTATTTTCGTCACGCCAGATTTCATTCCCCAGCTCCAATCGACGAATGCAAAGCCTGCCGCGCTTTTCCTCTTCGTATGCTCTCCGAAAAATTTTGGCAAAAGGCTCATCCTTGCGCGGGCGATCTTCAAGCATCCAGATAATTTGGATGTTTGATGCATGATCATCTAGAATGCTCGGTAAAGCTCCAACATGATCTGAGTCATTATGGGTGAGCACAATTGCAGCGATGTTTGGGCGCGGCCTACGATCCGCCAGCCACTCAACCAAAGGACTCGCTTTGGTTCCCACATCGATAATTACCAGGCGACCATCGGGCAAAGTTATTACCGTGCAGTCGCCCTGCCCAACATCCCAAAGGTCGATCGTCAAGTTGTATGGCAGTTTCACACTGGCGGAAGGATCGACAGCCGTTCAATTGATTTTACCTCTTCGCCTACACCAAGTTTTACGTATGCAGCGAAATGGTCTCCAATATTGAGCAGGTCCAGAGATAAGAGGACGGGGCCCACAATTTTTTGTGTAACATCATCATGCCATTTAACTCTAACAAATCCAGGTTGCCGATCTGTTAGCTCTCCTTCTAGATAGCGCGGAGGAGATCGATCAATTGAAAAGCGCCGATAATCAACTCTATCCAAAATGTTTATCCAATCGCGTCGCTCTTCCTCGGTAAGATCACCTCGCTCTGCTTTTGAAAAAAGGATAAGAAATCGTCTTGCTGCTATGATCGGCAAATCAACAATATCAGCTGGGGACAAATTTAGATTCCAACCTTCCACATGGCATGACCAGCTTTGGGGATCAACTTCAACCAACAATGGTCGTCGAAGGTGAAGGAGAATCCTGCCGCCTTCGATCGACAGTACCTTGCGATTATACTTATATGGTATGTTCCGATTAGATGGTTTTTCGTCCGAACGAACTTTTTTAGACGATTGAAAGGGGGCAGATTCTTCATACACCATCTTATGCCGAATATCAGCGCCCGCTTCATTTGGTTGTGCTAAGGTGAGGATCATGGGTGTCTAGTTGGGCCAAAGGTTTCCTTTGCTTCTGTGGTAAATACAAGTTCGAAACGCTCAATTATACGTTCATGACACCAATTAAGCAACTGCAAAGCCTCTTGGACCGTGCCATGTCCGGGACGTAGGGCTGCGGTGCATTTCAACTTTACTAGCACAGTCGGCCCTCTTCCTAATGAAGAATCGTCATTTACACGTATATGCAGCGATGTTTCCGGATTAAGTCGGACAGTTACTTGGCAGTCGAACGGCGGTTCCAGGCGTTCGTGTACACCTGGAATACCTGCAAAAACGGTTAAAGCCTTACCAAGCTCAAGATCACCTTCGGAAGTAAAAAGATCCGGGGTGACATCACGACTTAGACTGTTGACGTAAATAAGTGTAACAGCATGGCACTGTGAAATATTGAAATGTCTAACCCATTTGGGAAACCATCGTTCGAATTCATCTTTTAAGTTGGCATATTGTCGGTCACTTCCCGGTCGCGAATGCATGTTCATAATCAGAGTCCCACTGGGGCAGCGGATACTCCAGTCAAAGCCCTCTGCTTTTCGCTTTTTTGAAAATCTGTGAGTGATTTTTAGTTCTGGTTCCATAGTATCCAGAAGTGGAATTCCATCCTTTTCCTTCATATTCAAAAGCCACTCCGTCAGCGGCTCCTCGTAAGGGTATTCACTGGCAACTTCTTGGCGCCATCCCTCAATCCCTTCTTCGAACTGTTCAGGGGTCATTATCGCCTCGACAACCATTACCCTCTCAATGATAGGAGGTTTTTGATAAATCACCTGAACAGAACGCGGCGGCGAAGGGATAACGAACTCAGAAGATATATGGTCCGTCATACTTCGATATTCACGCTATCTCGTTTGCTGCTAGGAATTTGCTTTGGGATATCGATTACCATAGCTTAGAAAAATTGGTAGTATTGCGCGGGGGAAATGAGGTAATGGCTAAAACGAGAGGAATGGCTAATTGGGAGCTAGCTTGCGCCTCGTAATATGTAACAGCAGGTTCGATCATCACGTTTGCAGGCACATTTACTGAATGAAAAAATACCTCTCCAAACCACCCGGTCAAGATTATTTTTGAGATCGTTTTTTTGGTTAGCGGGCGGGATGAATCAGGATTTTTCAAGATCGACATGCAAACCCAGTCGTCAATAAAACACCTCAAAGTTCACGAATCGGGTGGATATTGCTTTGGCTGCCGGCGTGGCATTCCCGCCCATCAGCCTTGAGATGCAACAGCTACAAGCGACCTAACACCTGATCTTAACGCCCGAGCCAATGCAGCACCCAGTCCGGCGGGCGTGGATTCAATCCCGTGCCGAAACAGAAGCCGCACAGGTGAAAAAACAGCGGCGCGGCCAAACACAGCGAATCAATGCGATCCATGAAACCACCGTGACCCGCAATCGACGAACCCCAGTCCTTGGCACCGAGGTCGCGTTTGATGGCAGACATCACCAAGCCGCCGAAGAACCCCGCCACGCAGATCAGCAACGCCATCAAGGCCGCCTGCCACGGGCTAAACGGAGTCGCCCAATAGAGACAGGTGCTGATCAATACCGTTGTCCCGATGCCCCCCAAGGTGCCCTCCCAGGTCTTGCTGGGACTCACATGCGGGGCCACCTTGCGTCGACCACAGGTCTTCCCCCAGGCGTATTGCAGGACATCGCTCATCTGCACCGTCAGCACGAAGAAGAACAGCAGCTTCGCGTTCTGACCTTCGTAGCCCTTGAGCGGCAGGGACAGGATCATCGGCATGTGACTCACGGCGTGCACGCACACCAGCAGCGCCCACTGGATTTTTGCGGTGCTGGCCAGAAAGTTTTTCGTCTCCCCCGTCAACACCCGACGGAATGGAATGAAGACAAAGGCATACACGGGAATGAAAATGGCAAACAGTCCGTACCAATGGATTCCCACCAGGAAATAATGCAACGGCAGTATCACAAAAAACGCCCAAAACAATACGGCGTGGTCCGCGCGCTCGGTGCGATTCAGCGTGATGAATTCCCTCATCGCCAAAAACGAAAGCGCAGCGAACAACACCGTTGTGAACACCGCCCCAAGAAGGATCGTTAGGCTGAATACCAACGCCATCACCCACCACGATTTGATGCGCGCATTGAGATTCGCCACCGTCGTCCGGGCCCCTTCGGAAGTCACCCGCGCGGCACAAATGGCGCCGATGATCGATGCCACGACCAGGATGCCGAGTACGGTGCTGAGGAGATAAAAAAGTTCGGGATCCATGGTGATAATCGTTAGAGTTCGGGGTTGATGTTGTTCGAATCATGCAGCAGTGCGGCGCGCGCCCGATGCAGGAAATCGTGTTTCGGTTCCGCTTCGCAAAAATGAATCGCAGTCCGGAAACTCGCCTGGGCAATGATGGGGACCGGCAGCAGCGTCCCCTTGGGCATGATGCGATTGAGATTTTCCAAATGAACCGGCACGAGTGGCAATGTGGGAAAACGGCGTGCCAGGTGATACAGCCCCGCTTTGAACTCACCGACCTCCCCATCACCCCGACGGGTTCCTTCGGGAAAAATCAGCACGCTGCGCCCGCGCTCGAGGCATTCCGTCAACTGATCGAGCGGGTTGTTTTCCCGCGTGATTCCTGTGCGGGCGATGAGCACCGATTGAAAAATCTCGCGCGCAATCCAGCGATGCAATTTTGTTTTGCCCCAGTAATCGAGAGCCGCCGCCGGAGACGTTTGCTGTCGCACCTCCAGTGGCAGGGCCGCCCACACCACCATGAAATCGAGATGACTGGTGTGGTTCGCATAGAATACCGCCGGACCTTCCCCATGTGGAGATGCAGGCAGCACACGCACGCCGGTGAAAATCCGGGTGACCGCAGCGATAAAATTTCGCGTCATGGCGTGGGCGGTTGCTGCCGTTCGTGCAGTGCGCGCGAGAGAGCCGTGAGTCGTCGCACCAGTGTGAGAAAAATTCCCGCGATCATGACCCCCAGCAGCCACGTCACCACCGGCAGCGTTTTCGTGGCAAAAGTCAGTCCCGCCATCAGCAGACAAATGGCCGTTGCCAACGCCATGCGCTGTGGTTTGGCCATCGGACCCCGGAAATCATGCGTGCCGAGCAAACTCGCCCCATGCATGCGCACACACGCCGTCATCAGCGCCCCGCAGGCGGCCAACCAGCCCAGCGGACACTCAGGGGCGTGCCACCCGCCTGACCCAACGCCGCCAGAATCGCCACATCGGCAATGCGATCCGGGAATTCATTGAACAGGTCTCCATTCGCCGTCTTCAAGCCGCCCTCCACCGCCAGCATTCCATCCATCAAATTGCAAACCAGCCGCAGTTGAATCCCCACCGCCGCAAGAAACCATGGCAATGCCGCGGGCATGAACCGAGCGCCGTAAAGCATGCATGCCGCCGCCCCGAGAGCAAACACCGCACTGGCGACGGATACCTGATTCGGTCTCACCCCCGCCCGCAGCAGCGCCCGCGACAGCCCACTCGCCCATCCCGCAGATCGGGACTTCAGCGGACGACGGGCAGAAAGATCAGCGTTCATTGTTGGTCAGGACGATGACTCACCATGAGCCATCAACATCGGATTGCAAGCCTGCGCTTCCGATCCATTGAAAATCCTATTCTTCCCTGTCAGTGCCACAATTCAAACATCGAAAACACGACTTAATCCAGCAGACTTTGATCGACTCATGGGACGCGCCTTCGCTGCACGTCCTGTCAATTTTATTGACTCTCCACGGGGCATCAATAACCTGCTTCCTCTCTGCTCACGCCTGCCCTTCCCTTCTGGGGAAATCGAAACGTGGGGACGCGGCATCGAGCGCATCTTCGCCGCCTGTAACGACGCGGGTGCCCCCAAACCAAAGCTGACCTTGGATGGCACCGGCATCGCCCTGGAGTTCCGTTATACACCGGAATACCTCAAGGCGATGAAGACCCCGGAAGTCGCCGACCCAGTCACCCCGGAAGTCACCCCGGAAGTCACGGCACCTGTTAATCAAGGGGTAGAGTCGGGGGTAGAGTCGGGGCTAGAGTCGGGGCTAGAGTCGGGGCTAGAGTCGGGGCTAGAGTCAGGGCTAGAGTCAATCCTCTTCCGATCACTCCACGCTCTTGCCAGCCAGCCGCTCTCCAAGTCAGAAATCGCAACTTCCATTGGTCAGCAGAGCGCCTCTGGAAAACTCCACGAACGCATTCGCCAAATGCTCGTTCACAACCTCATCGAGCGCACCCTCCCGGACAAACCCAACAGCCGACTCCAAAAATACCGCCTCACCAACCAAGGCCGCGCCTGGCTCTCCCGGCACCCGCATTGACTTCATAAACGACCATCCCGTCACCGCCGCTTCACACCGCCGCAACAGCGCGCTAAGAACTGGCCAAACCGGGCATGGCCTGTCAATTTTCTTGACTCTCCAAGGCCGGACATTAGTCTGGCTTGGTTGTGCAAATGCCTGTCAAACTCCATTCCACTGCTGTTGTCGTGAACTACCATGTTTACGGCACGGATGGCGACTTCGCACGCCACTTCGCCTTCAACGCCGAGGAGCGCTTCCTGTCCCTCTACCAGTTCGCCGACGAGGTGAACAAGAAAGTCACCCACCTCGACACTTAACTCATGGCCCACAAATCCACCACCGATACCTCGACTGCCAACTTGGGCTTTGAACAGAAGCTCTGGCTCACCGCAGACATGCTCGGCGAAGGCGATCCCGCTCTGCGGTTCCGCGCCCTCCATCCTTTTTCAATATTTCCACAAATGGACAAAAATGCGGTAAGAGCATTTGAGACTGCTGATACCTAATTTCATCAAGAACCGTGCAAGACATCGCTACCACTCCAACTCCTGGCAATTACTGCTCCAAAGATGCCGTCTTCTCCTTTTTCACCGGAGCCGGATTCTTGGATCTGGGTTTTGAGAAATCCGGATTTGAGATCGCCTTCGCCAATGAGCTCAATGCCGAGTTTGTGCAGGGATACCGCCACTCCCGGGCGAAGATGGGGCTGCCGCTGCCGCGCTACGGCATCGCCTGTGATTCGATTGACGATCATCTCAAGCCGGAAGCTGCCGCCGCGCTGAAGAAGCAGATCGCCGAGACGCGGAAAAGCGGCCAAACGGTCGGCTTCATTGGCGGCCCGCCCTGCCCGGACTTCTCCGTCGGCGGTAAAAACCGGGGGCACAAAGGCGACAACGGTCGGCTCTCCCGATCCTATATCGACCTGATCCTCGCACAAAAGCCCGATTGGTTTGTCTTCGAGAATGTCAAAGGCCTGTGGCGGACCAAGCAGCACCGCGAGTTCTTCGATCAACTCGTCGCGGATCTCGCTGCGGCGGGATACCAGACGAAATCGAAACTCCTTAACTCGATTGCCTTTGGCGCACCGCAGGATCGGGATCGTATCATTCTATTCGGTGCGAGGACTTCGTTCATGAAGAAGCACAAGGTCTCGTTGGAGAACTTCGACTGGAACTTTGCTGTCAAACATCCAGAGCGCAGCGCGTTTGACTTCGAGTGGCCGACCACATCGAAGTTCGGAGCGTCTCCGAAACCCACCTCCGCGCCAATTGAACTGACGATACAATACTGGTTCACCAAGAACGATGCGGAAAGCCATCCAAACGCAGCGCACTGCTTCACTCCCCGCGCCGCGTTGCCGCGTTTTCAGACCATTTCTGAAGGGGACGACAGCAAGAAGTGTTTCAAGAGACTCCACCGCCACCGCTATTCTCCCACCGCTTGTTATGGAAACAATGAAGTGCATCTTCATCCGTACGAAGCTAGGCGGATTTCTGTCGCGGAAGCATTGGCGATTCAATCGTTGCCAAAGGAATTCGAGTTGCCTTCAACGATGTCGCTTTCTGCGATGTTCAAAACTATCGGAAATGGTGTTCCTTATTTGATGTCGAAGGGGATCGCTGACTCCATCAAATCTTTCCTTCATTGAAATCCAAACAACGACCTGTCCAATGACATCCAACGAAATCCGCAATGAAATTCTGAGGTCTGCACGACATTTGATCGGCACCCGCCTGCCTTACCTCGTCGGAGCAAACAGCATTACTATCTTGGAGGTTACCGAAACCTTGATCCGGGCGAACCGAAATGAAGGCAGTGTGACAATTCCCTTGGATGCCGTAACAGAATTAGCTCGCGGCCTTGAGGGAGGCGGCCCGATTCACATCGACACACTATTCCACGGCAGAGGGAATTACCGCACCGCGCTAGAAACAATCGCAGCAAACTCCCCACACTGCGGCTATCTCCCAGCAAATTCGACACGCAACCAAGGAGCGAAAAAGCTGGTGTGGTTTTCGCGCGAAATTCACGACCTTGGACAAATTCTCGATGCCACTGACTTGATGGGTCAGGAACAACAGGAGGAATTGCCGTTGGCGCAGTTTCAAGACACCCCCATTTCCCGCGCTCTACTCTCCAAACCCTTCCTGATCCTCACGGGGCCCTCCGGAACGGGCAAGACGCGCGGGTCGATCCAACTGGCGGAGAGCCTTTGCGACGCGGATTGCCGGGCGGTGGTCGCGGTGGGGGCGGATTGGACGGACAACCGACATGTGCTGGGGTTCCTCAATCCGCTTCAGACTGCGGATGGAACTCCGACCGGAGCGCCGATTTACGAGACAACGGAGATTCTGAATTTGCTGCTGCATGCGAATGCGGAGGAGAACAGGGAAAAGCCCCACGTCCTGATTCTGGATGAGATGAACCTTTCCCATGTGGAGCGGTATTTCGCGGACTTCCTCTCGGCGATGGAGCTGGAGGACAAGGAAAAGGCGCTGAAGCTGCATTCCGCCGGACTGGCGAAGACTCGCGAGGGCGTGGACGTGGAGGGCAGCATCGACTTTCCCGAAAACCTATTCGTGATCGGCACCGTGAACATTGATGAGACGACCTACATGTTCAGTCCGAAAGTGTTGGACCGGGCGAATGTGATTGAGATCCACGCGGATCCGACCGCGCTGGCAAACTTCCTAAAAGGTATAGCGGGCGAGGCGGGACCGGAGGCACGGAACCATGGGGTTTCATTTCTGGATGCGGCCCGGGTAATCCGAAACGAGGATGCCCACGGCCATGTGCCGCTGGTGACACCCGAGTTTAGAGAACTTGCGGCACAGCGGCTGATGGAACTCTTCGAAATCATGAAGCGCGGGCGCGGAGAGTTCGGTTTTCGGACCGGGCGCGAGGTGCTGGCTTACCTGCGGACGGCGCATTTCCTCACTCTGGAAGCGCAACGGGCGGCATGGTCTGCGCCGGATGGCGACTGGCTGAAGGCGTTGGACGCGCAGATCCTACAAAAGATCCTGCCTAAGCTGCATGGCAGCCGCACGCGTCTTGCCCCCTTGCTAGGAGCGCTCGCTCAGTATTGTGCCACGGCAACCAAAGCCTATGCCATGGAGCATTTCGCTGAGGGAGGGAACTCGCCGAAGCGTGGCTTGAACGACGCTCGGAACATTCAGAATCCGAAGTTTAAGGAATCTTACAAGAAGCTGGAACGGATGATCGAGGTGCTGGTGGAGGAGCAGTTCGTGAGTTTCATTTGCTGAGGAATCTGCCGCATGAACGGGTATTCCGCCATCGCTCTGCGTCTGGAAGGCTCCGCCGCCTGGTGGGTGCTGTCCACGCCCGGTTGTCCGGAGGCACTGGACCCGGATGGTGCGGCATTTCCCGAGATCCGCCCCGGTGTGAAGGCGCACACGGTTGACCCCTCCGCCACGGGGCGGGTGCCGATCGAAATGACGGAGAGTGCGGACGGGCACCTGATCCGGCTGCTGGAAACGCGGCGCTATGAGTGGGAGGTCATTGGCGCTGAGGATGCGGAGGTTTACAGTTCGCTGGAGGCGCTGCCGCGCAGGCAGTGGAGCAAACGGCGGGTGAAGACACTCTCGGGTGCCTTCACGGTGGTGAACCATCTGGGCATGTCGGATTTTCGGATCACGGTGGGCGGGTGCGAGCATCGCTTCGCGCTGGAGATCGCCTCGGCGAAGCTGGACTATCACACTGAGTTCCGCCAAATCACGGAGGATATCGCGGATTTCTGCCAGCAACTTCTCTTGAATTGGGACGCTCCAACTTCACTGAAGTTCACGAATGATCCCGAGGAGGTGGCGCGGCTCACCTTGGAGAAATTCCTTTTCTTGCGCTCGCACTTGCCACCGGAGCGGCTGGAGGAACTGCTGGAGGTGATCAAGCGCAGGCCGAACTCGCGGCTGGTTCGTGAGGCGGCGTGGTCGCCTACATCGGCGGCGGGGTCGCCGGACTGGCTGCGGAATCCGGTGGTGATGGCGCGCGAATGGCAACGCCTCTCATGCGGTGGCAGGCCGATACCGGGACAGGTGCTTGATGTGCGGAAGGAGGATTCGGTGGACACGCCGGCAAATCGTTTCCTCAAGTTCGCGCTTACCGAGTTTCGCGATCTATGCCGTGAGGTGATCGAAAAGCATCCGAACGCGCTCAGTGTGTTGCATGAGGCGCGCGAACTGGCAGTCTGCCTGGATGCGGTGCTAGCGAGACCATTTTTCCGGCAGCTCGGCCAGCTAACCCGGCTACCGCTGGACAATCCGACGCTGCAGCGACGCGATGGCTACCGCGAAATTTTGCGGGCTTGGTTGCTGGCGCAGGCGGCGTCCGCGCTGGCATGGGATCAAGATGAGGAAGCCTACGGTGGCCCCACCCGCAACGTGGCTACACTCTACGAGTATTGGGTGTTTCTCCAGATCCATCAGATCCTCGATGAGATTGTGGGCGTTACCCGCGATGCGGACAACCCGAGGCCCGCCGATGACGCTGATCCATTTCTGGAAATGAAGGATGGCGAGTTGCACATCCATCTCAAGCGTGGCAAGAAAACCTGCGCACCGTTCACTATCACTCTCGCATCGGGAATGGTGCTGCGGCTCCATCTCTACTACGAGAGGACTTTTCAAATACAGCGTGGAGCCACGGAGCCATCATCCTACTCCCGCCAATTTAAGCCTGATTACACGCTCGCCATCTTTCCCGCACGTTTTCAGAACGAGCAGGACGCGTCGGAACAGGGAAAGATTGCCTACATCCATTTCGACGCGAAATACCGAGCAGAGTCCATGAAGATGATTTTTGGCGACCTGCTGAAGGACGAAGAACTGGATTTGGAAAAACAGGAAGGCAAAGCTTCTGCCACTTATCAGCGTGGAGACCTCCTCAAGATGCACACTTACAACGACGCAGTGCGCCAAACAGCGGGCTCCTACGTTCTGTATCCTGGCTCGGACACGGAGACCAAGTTGAACAAGTTCCACGAGATCGTTCCGGGCGTCGGCGCGTTCGTTTTAAAGCCCGGCAAGGATGAATATAAAGTAGAGCTGAAGAAGTTCCTTCTGGATGTCTTCCAGCATCAAGCGGATCAGTTCACGCAATACCGCTACTTCTCTGACGTCATTCACGCTACGGTTCAAGAGACTCCGGCTACTTATGGCGGCCTATCAACTTGGCGGCCGAGTGCGATTTGCGTGCTGGCCTTCTTGAAAGCGGAAGTCCGTGACCTCTGCAGAGAGAAGCGACTGGTCTACAGCCGCGCGCTCAAGGACGACGAAGAGCGTTCGCCAATACGGATTCAACTAGGCAATTTGGCAGGGGCCGTCCTTTGTCCCTACGAAGGAGGTATAACCGCTGAAAAGAAAACATTGCCATGGTTAGCACCTATCCTGTCTTGCGAAATGTTGTCGCGGGAGCAATTGTGCAGTGTTCTGAGAAGCGAAGGCTGGCCCGAGACTTTGATGCCGACAAGCGCATCAGCCTATTTATTGTTCCGCCTAGATCTCGATTCTAGAGTTGCGAGGCGGCTGGTGACAAGTCTTACTCCGACTAGGTCCTATCAGGTGGTTTCTCGGACACTGGGCGAGCTGGATGCTTGCCCAGCAGTGAGCTGACAAAGAAGGGAAAAACTCAAGACCAAGTGAGCCACGCTGAACACGATGGACGGCATGGCGATGGTGGTGTGCCTGGGCCTCAGGATTGGGCACCAACGGCGCGGCGCAAGCGTTGTCTCGCCCTTTCAGGGCTTGGGATGTTTTTGGCGATTGATCCCAGGGCGATGCCCTGGGCTGGTATATCTCGCCCCTTTGGGGCTTAGAGCGCCATGTCGAAGATGCAGGTCATCGAAGAATTGATCAATCTCGCCATGGGCCGCGAATATCCCGCCTCTTTGGGGCTGAGAGTGCCTCCAACTCTTCGCGGCGGAGATGGTCACCAAGGTAAAAAAGTGCGACATTTTGACGCATCAGGCGTTAAACAGGCTTCATTCCTGGCCCTTTTCGCTCAAAAAATGCCTTTCGGAAAATTGCGAATGCCTTCCGTCGGTTGACAAATGCCGTTCGGAAAACTCCGAATGCATTCCGTCGGCTGACAAATGCCGTTCGGAAAATTGCGAATGCCTTCCGTCAGTTGACAAATGCCATTCGGAAAATTCAGAATGCCATCCATCGTTTGATAAATGCCGTTCGGAAAATTACGAATGCCTTCTGTCGGTTGACAAATGCCGTTCGGAAAATTCGGAATGCCTTTCGTCGGTTGACAAATGCCGTTCGGAAAATTGCGAATGAACGAGATTTTTTTGAATTCTGTAATTCTGAAATTCTGTCAAAAATGGCGGGAGTATCAGAAAGCGCATTTTTCATGCCCTGTCCTCACCCCTGCCCGATGATTTTCTCCCGCAGCAAGTCGGTCAGCATTTTCGGGTTGGGTTTGCTGGTGCAGGATTTCATGATCTGGCCGGTGAGGAAGTTGAGCAACTTGTCGTTGCCGGCTTTGATCTCGGCGACTTTGTCGGGGAATTGCGCAATGATTTGTTCGCACAGTTCTTCAAGCGCGCTGCTGTCGGTGGGTTTGTAACCCAGGGCATCGGCGATTTGCGCGGCGGATTGCTCGGGCTGTTCGAGCATGGCGATGAATACCTCGCGCGCTTGGTTCGATGCCAGCGTGCCGTTTTCCACCAAGGCCAGCAGACCACTCAGGCCGGCGGGTTTGACCGGGCAATCCTGGATGGCGATGTTGCGCTCGTTGAGGCTGCCTAACAGATTGTTGATCAAAAAGTTTGCGGTTTTTTTCGCGGCAATCTGCGGGTCCAGTGCTGCTTCGAAATAGTCTGCTAGTCCAAGGTCGGACGACAGCACGTTGGCATCGTAGCGGGTCAGCGAGAAGTCCTCCATGTAGCGCTTGGCGCGATGATGCGGCAGCTCGGGCACTTGCCGGCTCATGCGTTCGACCAGTTCGGCGGTGGCCAGCGGCAGCAAGTCGGGACAGGGGAAATAGCGGTAGTCGTGCGCGTCTTCCTTGGTGCGCATCATCTGCGTTTCGCCGCGATCGTCGTCCCAGCGGCGGGTCGATTGGATCTGTGCGATGCCGGCGTCGAGTTCGCTGGTCTGGCGTTCGATTTCGAAATGAATCGCACGGCGCACGGCGGAGGTCGAGTTGAGGTTTTTCAGTTCAACTTTGGCACCGAGCGGATCGCTGGCGTGACTGCGCAGGGAAATGTTCACATCGCAGCGCATCTGGCCCTTTTCCATATCGGCATCGGACACGCCGCCCTGGACGAGGATCATTTGCAGGGTGCGGAGATACGCGAATGCCTCCTCGCCGGATTCGAGGTCCGGTTCGCTGACGATTTCCATCAACGGCGTGCCCGCGCGGTTGAAGTCGATCAACGACGCATTGCCCAGGTGGGTGGATTTTGCCACATCCTCTTCCAAATGGATGCGGTTCAAACGGATTACCTGGCTGGGCCGGGCGATCGACTTTTGCGCGTCGGACGGATAGCAGTGGTCATACAGCGGCACCTCGCCACCGATGCACAACGGCAGATCCATCTGGGTGGTCTGGTAGTTTTTCGGCATGTCGGGGTAGAAATAGTTTTTCCGGTCCCATTTCGTGATCGGCGGAGTTGTGCAGCCGAGCATCATCCCGGTGAGGATGGTTTTTTCAATCGCCCGGCGGTTGAGCACCGGCAGCGCGCCCGGCAGGCCGAGGCAGGTCGGGCAGATGTTGACATTCGCTTCGTCGCCAAACGATGTGGCGCACGCGCAAAACATCTTGGTGGCGGTGTTGACCTGGCAGTGGACCTCGAGTCCGATGGTGACAAGATACGACATGATGGCTCGGTGCAATGATGCGACGGACGCGGAACATGCGCGGTTTTTCCCGCAATGTAAAGTCCGCTGCGACGGCATGGGGAAAATTCCCGCATTTTGAAATGTCGCGCGGCGTTGGGACGTATGGGACGCGCCGCCAGTTGACGGCGACATTCCTGAACGATCTAACGAAACGCATCCCCGCTCATGACATCCGCTTATTTTTCCCGTTCCTTCCTCGCCTCGGTGTTTCTCTCCTTGATAGGCCCCGTTGTTGCCGCCGAGCCGCTTTGCGAGCTCAAAAAAGGCGATCATCTTGCCATCGTCGGCAGCGGCCTCGCCGACCGCCAGCAGCACCACGGGTGGTTCGAGGCATTGATTCACAAAGCCTACCCCGATGCCGAGCTGACAATCCGCAATCTGGGATTTGCGGCGGACGAAATCAACCTGCATCCGCGCTCGCAGGATGTTCCGCCAACCGAATGGTTTCTCGCGATGAAAAAAGGCGACAGCACGCCGGGCAATCCAGGCATCATTTACAAAGCCGGCACCGACTTCGGCGCGGACGTGATTTTCGCCTACTGGGGCTTCAATGAATCGTTCCGCGGTCCCGAGGGCCTGGCCGAATTCAAGAGCAACCTGGATCAATACATCGGCAAAATGCAGGCGGCCAATTTCAGCGGCAAGGGCGCGCCGCGACTGGTGTTCTTTTCGCCGATCGCCCATGAGGACATGAAGGATCCCAATTATCCCTACGGCGCGAAAAACAACGTCAACCTGGCGCTTTACACCCAGGCCATGGCCGAGGTGTGCAAGGCGAAAAACGTGCCCTTTGTCGATCTGTTCACGCCATCAAAGGAGATTTTCGATAAAACGGAAAAGGCGCTGACGATCAACGGCATCCATCTAAAAGAGGAAGGTGACAAACTGCTCGCCCCGGTGCAATTCAAGGCGGTTTTCGGCAAAGAGCCAGCCACCACGACTGACAAGACGGTGTTGAAAATCCGCGAGGCGGTCTTGCTGAAAAACGCCGAATGGCACCATCGCTATCGCACGGTCGACCAGTTCAACATCTATGGAGATCGATCCCGCATCGCCTACGAGGGCGTGACCAACGCAAAAATTCTCGGCCAGGAAATGGCGCAGCGCGATGTCAAAACCGAAAACCGCGACAAGCTGGTTTGGGCGCTTGCCAAAGGTCTGAATTTCACCGTTGCCGACGACAACCTGCCGCCGGTGGACCTCACACCGCCGAACCGCAAAAATGCGGTGCCTTATGTCGATCCCGATAAAGCCGTCGAGCTGATCGAGCACGCCGATGGTTGCAGGGTTGAACTGATCGCCTCGGAGAAAAACTTCCCCGAACTGATCAATCCGGTGCAGATGAACTTCGATACCAAGGGCCGACTGTGGATCGCGGCCTGGCCGTCGTATCCCGAGACGATGCCGACCACCAAGGTATTCGACAAACTGCTGGTCTTCGATCTCGATCCCAAAACCGGCAAGGCGTTGAAATGCACCACCTTTGCCGATGGCTTGAATTGTCCCACCGGCTTCCAGTTTTACAAGGACGGCGTGCTGGTCATGCAGTCGCCTGATTTGATATTCCTCCGCGATACCGATGGTGATGGCAAGGCCGACACCAAAGAGCGGGTTCTGCACGGTCTGGATGCCGCCGACTCCCACCACGAAACCAACTCGATGTGCCTCGAACCCGGCGGTGCGGTTTATCTGAGCGACGGCGTGTTTCATCGCACCAACGTCGAGACCTTCAATGGCCCGATCCGCAACACCGACGGCGCGATTTATCGCTACGAGCCGCGATCTGGAAAATTCATGCGTCACATGCCCTACGGTTTTGCCAACCCTCACGGTCGGGTGTTCGATTACTGGGGCAACGACCTCATCACCGACGGCACCGGCAACGACAACTATTTCGGTCCCGCCGCGAGCGGACATCTCGATTCCGGTGCCCATGGCGGCATGAAAACTTTCTGGGGTCGTCCATCGCGCCCCTGTGCGGGCACCTCGATCCTCACCAGCCGCCATTTTCCGGACGACTGGCAGGGCATCTTCCTCAATTGCAATGTGATCAGCGCGCAGAGTATTTTCCGTGCGAAAATCAGCGAGGACGGCTCGGGCTTGAAAGCGGAAACGCTCTCGGAACTGGTCACCACCGATGTCGGCAAAAATCCAAACTTCCGCCCTTCCGGTGTCGCAGTCGCGCCCGACGGCTCGGTGTATTTCATGGACTGGTCGCAGATGTTGATCGGCCACTTGCAGCACCACCTCCGCGATCCGAACCGCGACCACGCACACGGACGCCTCTATCGCGTCACCTACGAAGGCCGGCCGTTGCTGGTGCCGAAAAAAATCGATGGCCAGCCGATCGCCGCGCTGCTCGAACTGCTGAAAGAGCCGGAAAACGACGTGCGCATGCGTGCGAAGATCGAACTCGGCAAACTCGATTCGAAGAAAGTCACCGATGGCGTGAACGACTGGGTGAAACTGCTCGATCCGAAGGAAGCTACCTACGAGCACAACATGCTCGAAGCACTGTGGGTCCATCAATGGCACAACATCGTCAATGAAAACCTGCTCAAGCGGGTGCTGAAATCCCCCGAGCCCCGCGCCCGCGCGCAGGGCGTGCGCGTGCTCGGTTACTGGCGCGACCGCCTGCCCGATGCCCTGGCCTTGTTGAAAGTCGCCGCGGATGACGAAGCCCCGCGCGTGCGCCTCGAAGCCGTGCGCGTCGCCAGCTTCTTCCGCGATTCCGCCGCCGCCGATGCCGCGCTGACCATCTTGAAACACCCGCTCGACTATTACCTCGATTATTGCTTCAAGGAAACCATGCGCCAACTTGAACCATGGTGGAAAAACGCCGTCGCCGAGGGCAAACAACTGGCGATGGACAATCCCGCCGGCATCAATTACATCCTCGGCTCGGTGGGCGGCGGCGATTTGCACAAATTGCCAAAATCCGCGATCACCTTTACAGCGATGCTGACCCGCGACGGCGTGCCGAAAGAACATCGCGCCGAGGCTCTCACGGAAATGGCGAAGCTCAAAAACGCTTCGGTGGCCGACACGCTTGTCGATACACTGGCCAGCGTCGCCAATACTCCGAGCAGCAGCGCCGCCGACCTGTGCGCCCTGATGTTGCAATTGCCGGCCGCCGATCTGAAGTCGATCCAGCCGAAATTGCAAAAAATCGCCGCCGCAGAAGCCACGGAGGTGGTGGCGCAAAGCACCGCTGCCGCGATCATCGTTGCCGATGGAGATCTGGATCCCGCCTGGAAAGGGGCGCAAAAATCACCGGCGGAGTTGGTCGCATTTCTCAACTGCCTGCCGAAGATTCCCGACCCGAAACTGCGCGCCAAAGCCTACGAACCGGTGAAGTCTCTCTTTACCAGCCTGCCCGGCAACATGGAATCGACATTGAAAAATGTCAAGGGCACCTCGGGTCGCTTCGTGCGCATCCAACTGCCCCGCAACGGCACCCTTTCGCTTGCCGAAGTGCAGGTTTTCAGCGCGGGCAAAAACATCGCGCCCGCCGGAACCGCGACCCAGCAAAGCACCGCCTTCGATGGCAATCCGAAACGCGCGATCGATGGCAATACCTCCGGCGATTACAATCAAAACTCGGTGACGCATACCTCGGAGGGGGCCAATCAACCGTGGTGGGAAGTAGACCTTCACAGCGAGGAGGCGATCGAGTCTGTCGTCGTTTGGAACCGCACCGGAAGCGATTTCGGCGGCCGCTTGGAGGGATTCGATCTGGTGATTCTCGATGCGGGGCGTCACGAGATTTTCAAGAAATCGGCCAATAAGGCGCCGATGCCGAAAAGTGATTTCGCTTTCGAGGGCAATCCAGCCGGTGGCGTCCGCCGCGCCGCGATTCGCGCGGTCGCCGGCCTGGGTGTCGAGCCCGCCGCGGTTTTCTCGGCGCTGGCGAATTTGATCAAGAAAAACGATCAAGTGCCGAGCGCCGTGCAGGCGATCGCGGCATTGCCGGAAAGCGCTTGGTCGGTGGATCAGTCCGCCGTTGCCGTGGGTGGCATCCTCGCCTGGGCGAAAACCATCCCCACGGAGGCCCGCACCGCTGCGGAATACACGAATACCATCGCGACCGCCAACAAGTTGATCGCCAAGCTCCCGGCTGCGGAAAGCGCCGCCGCGACCAAGGCCATTGCCAATCTCAATGTGCGGGTGATCACCATCAAAACGGTGCGCGAACAAATGCGCTACGACATCCCACGCCTGGTCGTGGAGGCGGGCCGGGAATTCGAACTGAATTTCATCAATGAAGACGCCATGCCGCACAACATCGTTTTTGTCCAGCCGGGCACGATGCAGGCGGTGGCCGAATCCGCGCAGGTCCTCCCGCCGACCAAGCTCGACAGCAAGGGCCGTGCTTACATTCCCGAGAACGATGCGCGGATCTTCGCGGCTTCGAAATTGATCGAAGCCGGCCAGCGCGCGACGCTCCGGGTCGCTGCGCCGGAGAAAGAAGGCACCTACCAATACGTCTGCACCTTCCCGGGCCACTGGACGATCATGAAAGGCGAGATGATCGTCACCAAGGATGTCGAGGCCTATCTGAAAGCCCACCCGGAGAAATAACCGGGCCAGGGCCCGCGGCGGGCGTCTTAGACCTTGCCCCAGCCGGGCCGTGCGGCCGCCTGTTTGATCCAGGACGCGAGCTGGGCTTCGTCGAAATCATTTTCATGAATGTCGATCCAGCGCGCTTCTTCGCTCTTGCCCCCGGGCGGGACGGGTTGCAGCGAAGTGCCGCGGAAAAAACTCACCTTCACATAGCGGGTGAAAACGTGGAAGCCGAGAAACCAGCCCTGGCCTTCGATCCCATAAAAGGGCGAGTTCCATTTGACCGCCTTGCACACCTCCGGCACATGGCGCTCGATCAGCGCGTCGAGCCTTCGCCCGACTCCGCTTTTCCAGTCGGGCATTGCCGCGATGTAGGCCTGCACCGGCGCATCGCCAGCGGCCATCGCGATCTGCGGATTGCCGCCCGAAAGCAGTTTCACCGCTTTGCCTTTCACAACCGCCTTGCTCTTGTGGGCCGACTTGCGTGGTCGGGCGGCCCCCTCGCTTGTTTTTTTGTTCGTGCTCATGGCTTGTATGATACGAGCGCTCTTGTCGCGCGATGATTTTTCACAGCCGTGCCTGTTTTGTCAAACCGCATCAGCCGAGCCGAAAATCCTGCGTGAAAAAACAATTCGTGGGTGACGGGTTGGTGCGTTTCGAGCTATCATGGTGCGGAAAGCAGCACCACTCTACATGAAAGATCCCGAGCGAATTTTTGAAATGGATTTCCTCCGCGCCACCGAGAGCGCGGCATTGATGGCCCATCGATGGATGGGTCGGGGTGAAAAGGAACTCGCCGATGCCGACGCCTGCGATGCGATTCGCGGGATGTTCGACCTGATGGACATGTGCGGCGAGGTGGTCATCGGCGAGGGCATCAAGGACGAGGCGCCGGGGATTTTCAAAGGTGAAAAAGTCGGCTCCTGGGAGCCCGGCAGCCCGGTTTTTCACATTGCGCTCGATCCCGTGGACGGCACGACCAATGTCAGCAAGGGCATGGGCAATGCCGTTTGCTGCATCGCCGCCGCCATGCCATCCGCCGATGGCGAAAACGCGCTCGAGGACATCCCGGCGTTTTACATGGAGAAACTCGCCTACCCCGAACCGGTGAGGCGCGCGTTCATGGCCGATGCCAGCCTGCCGATCTCTGTTGAGGCCCCCACCGCGGAAGTGATCAAGATCACTGCGAAAATCCTCGGCAAGGACGTGCGCGATATCGTGGTCATGGTGCTCGACCGACCCCGCAACGCGAAGTACATCGAAGCCGTGCGCACCTGCGGAGCGCAGTTGCGGATGATCAGCGATGGCGACATCGCCGCCGCGATTGCCCCCGCCCTGAAGACCAGCAACATCGATCTGTATGTCGGCATCGGAGGTTCGCCCGAGGGTGTCTTGTCCGCCGCCGGAATGCGCTGCCTCGGCGGCGGCCTGCAGGCGAAAATCTGGCCCCGCGATGCCGCGGAAAAACAATCGCTCATCGATTGCGGTTTCGGCCCCAAGCTCGACCGCGTCTATCTTTCCCGCGATCTCGCCAAGGGTGATCGCATCCTTTTCTGCGCCACCGGCATTTCCGACAGCCCCTTGTTGCGCGGTGTCGAGGTGAACGGCAGCGTCGCCCGCACCCACTCGGTGTTGATGCGTGTGAAAAGCAAAACCGTGCGCTCGATCAAAGCCTTTCACGAGCTGTCTGCCAAAACCTTCCGCACGCGCAGCGCCGGGGGCGAAGTATTGCTGCTGGACTAATTCAAAGGCCTTGATGAGCCAATGAAAAATGACGCCCGGGGCTCCTGGCGAGGAGGTGTAAGTGAGGTCGGTTGGCAACATCTGATTCCAAGCAAACAGAGAATCCTGCTGATGCGCGAATCAGGCACCAACGATCATCACTCAAGGCTGACATCGGAAGCTGCATCATGGCTTGGGTTTTTGCGGGAGTGCGGGAACCGGCGCTGAGGTTTTTTTCGCCTCGATCATTTTCTGAATCTCGGATGAGATGTCGGTCATGAGGCCGGGCTTGGCATAGACGATCACCGGCAGACCCGTGTTGGTGTTGCCCGAGAGATCGTAAACCACGTCGTATCCTTTTTCGGCCGCATACTTTGCCACCATGGCGCTTGTCTCGTTGAGAATGGCCCTCATCTTCCTTGCCAACTCCTTGTTGATTTCCTTGGTCTTCTCGTTTTTGAATTCGATAAACTGCTTGTTCAATGACTGATATTCGTCGTTGGCGATTTTCCGCTTTTCCAACAGCGCGCGGATTTTCTCCTCCTCCGGACCGTTTTTGTCGGCCGCGGCTGTTTTTTGGAATTCGGACACTAGCTTCTGGCCTAATTTGTTCATTTCCTCGACCTCCGCCATTTTGTCGCCCGCAGCTTTGGCCCGCGAATCCTGCTCGATCGATTCCTTCCGCACCTTCACTTCGGTTTCGAAGGAAATCGTCTCGGGATTGTCTTTGAACAAGTCCAACATCATGACGGAGGCGATCTTTTGTTGTGCGCATACGGTCAAGCCGCCCAGGAAATAGGCCATCAGGAGAGGGAGTATTTTCACGCGACTCTTCTAGGAGCGCGCTGATGTTTTGTCCATACATTCGTTGGTCATGCGATTCAACTGTTTTGTAAAATTGCTGGCATGGCGGGGGTTCTTCTGCGATGGGTGTGCCGAAGACTATGGGGAAAAAGGAGCGGCATGTTTTAATCATCGGTGGCGGGGTGGTGGGACTCTGCGCGGCGAATTACGCCTTGCAGGCGGGAATGCGGGTGACGCTGTGGGAGCGGGAGCCCGAAGGCGGGGACAATTGCTCGCTCGGCAATGCCGGCATGGTGGTGCCGAGCCATTTCATCCCTCTGGCCGCCCCCGGCATGATCGCGAAGGGACTGCGTTGGATGTTCGACCCGCAGAGTCCATTTTTCATCAGGCCGCGGCTGAGCCCCGCGCTGATGCGCTGGGCCTGGTTGTTTTATCGTCATGCGAATGCGCGACACGTCGAGCAATGCCGGCAACTGCTGCTCGACTTGAACATGCAAAGCAGGGCCTTGTTCGCCGGTCTCGCCGAAAAGAATGACTTCGCTCTGCAACAGCGCGGACTGTTGATGTTGTGTCGCACGCAACAGGGGCTCGACGAAGAAGCTGAGGTGGCGGAGATGGCGCACAAAATCGGCGGTCGTGCCGAAATCCTCGACGCACGAGCCACAGCGGCAAAGGACCCGGCCATCACCATGGATGTCACCGGCTCGGTCTGGTTTCCCGACGACTGCCATCTGAATCCGGCGATGTTTTCCCGCGTGTTGCGTCGGCTTGTCCGGGACGCCGGGGGGGAAATCCATCACGGCACAGTGCTGGAAAAATTGGAGGTGAAAAACGGCAGGGTCCAGGCTGCTTACGAGCGAGGGAATCGACACGAGGTCGATCAACTGCTCGTCGCCGGAGGCTCCTGGTCGGCCGAAATTCTGCGCGATCTCGGCATGAATCTTCCCCTCCAGGCGGGCAAGGGGTATTCGCTGTCGATGGAAAGCCCACCGCAGTTGCCGGGATTGTGTTCGATTTTTTGTGAGGCAAAAATCGCAGTGACTCCCATGGAGGGCTGCTTGCGATTCGCGGGAACGATGGAGGTCGGAGGGCTCTCGCTGGCAATCGATCCACAGCGGGTGAAGGGCATCATCAAGTCGGTGCAACCCTATTTCCCGGCCTTTGCCGAACAGGACTTCGCGGCGATCCGGCCCTGGGCGGGCTTGCGACCGGTCTCGCCCGACGGCATGCCGTATGTCGGCTGGGCACCGCATCAGGAAAACGTGTTGATCGCCACGGGACATGCGATGATGGGCTTGAGTCTGGCGCCGGTCACCGGAAAAATCATCGCCGACCTTGCGGCGGGGCGGAATTGCGGCTTCGAACTCGCGAGGATGCAGCCATCGCGCTTTTGATTCGCAGTGCAGGACGCGTAAAAAGTCATCGATGAACCGTTCTTCCCTTGCATCGATATGACCGAGGCACTAGTTTTTGACCGCCACGCACATGAGAGCCATACTAGCACTTGAAGACGGTCGCACCTTTGAAGGGGAATCCTTCGGCGCCGCCGGAACCACGACAGGGGAGATTTGTTTCAACACCTCGATGACCGGCTATCAGGAGGTGATCACCGACCCATCCTATCGCGGACAAATTGTTGCCATGACTTATCCAGAAATTGGCAACTATGGTGTGAATGATCTCGACGGCGAATCGGCGCAACCGCACATCCGCGGATTTGTGATCGGTGAACTTTGTGCGGCACCTTCGAACTGGCGCGCCACCATGTTACTGGCGGATTATTTCAGCAATCATGGCGTGCTCGGCATCGAGGACATCGACACCCGTGCGCTCACCAAACACCTGCGCTCGCGTGGTGCGATGCGCTCCTGTCTTTCAACCGAACTCGGTTCGGCCGAGGCGGTTGAAGTCGCACGGCAGTCACCATCGATGGAAGGCATGGATTATGTGAAGGAAGTTTCAACCCCGGATTCCTATCTGTGGTCCGCCGAGTCGCGCGAGTGGACGATCCCGAATGTCTGCTCCGGCCAGCAGGGACATTATCTGCCGTTGTGCGATGTCCGCCATCGAATCGTGGCATTCGATTTCGGCATCAAGTACAACATCCTCCGTCGCTTGCGGCAGGCGGGGTTTGAAGTCGAACTCCTGAACGCCCGCACCAGTGCGAGCGAGGTGCTGCGGAGGAGTCCCGATGGCATTTTCCTTTCAAACGGCCCCGGAGATCCGGCGGCACTGGGATACATCCATGAGGAAATGCGCCAGTTGATCGGCAAGAAACCGATCTTCGGCATCTGCCTCGGCAATCAGATCCTCGGACATGCCTTCGGCGGAAAAACCTTCAAACTGAAGTTCGGTCATCGCGGCGGCAATCAACCGGTCAAGGACCTGCGCAGCGGAAAAATTTCCATCACCTCGCAAAACCATGGCTTCGCGGTGGATCCGGAATCCCTGCCCGCGAATGTCGAGGTCACGCATGTCAACCTGAACGACGGCACGGTCGAGGGCATCCGCCACAAGGAACATCCGGTGTTCAGCGTGCAATACCACCCGGAGGCATCACCCGGACCCAACGATGCCGCGTACTTTTTCCGCGAATTCGCGGAGATGATCGATTCCGTGAAATAAGTTTCTGTTAGAAAAAGATTGATGAACACCATTATTACCGGTTTGCAGTGGGGTGACGAGGGCAAGGGGAAAATTGTCGACTATCTGATGGAGGATGCCGATGTCGTGGTCCGCTCCCAGGGCGGCAACAACGCCGGCCATACGGTGATCGCCCATGGCAAAAAGTACGTGCTGCATCTCCTGCCCTCGGGGATTTTGTGGGATGGCAAAATCAATGTCATCGGCAACGGTGTTGTCGTTGACCCCGTCGGCCTGGTCGAGGAGATCGCAAAGGTGGAGGCGCAGGGTGTCAAGGTGACAGCCGGAAAGTTGTTCATTTCCGACCGCTGCCATATCGTGCTGCCGTTCCACAAGGAACTCGATGCCGCCCGCGAGGCAGCCCTCGGCGAGCGCAAAATCGGCACCACCAAACGCGGCATCGGCCCGGCTTATGCCGATAAAATCAACCGCTGCGGATTCCGCGCCGCCGATCTACTACGACCTTCGTACTTCCGTGAACAGGTGAAACACCGCGTGGCCGATGCCAACGAGGTGCTGGCGAAATTCGATCTTCCGCAATTCGACGCCGTGGAGATGGCCGACCAGGTGCTGGCGGCCTTCGCGCGGCTGGCACCGCATGTCACCGATGTGATTCCCCTGCTGCACAAGGCCTGGAAGGATGGCAGAACCATTTTGTTTGAAGGTGCCCAGGGCAGCCTGCTGGATGTGGACTTCGGCACCTTTCCTTTTGTGACTTCGTCCAACACCACCGCCGGAGGGTCCTGCACGGGTTCCGGACTGCCGCCCACCGCCATCGAACGCGTCATCGGCGTTTGCAAGGCCTACACCACCCGGGTCGGTTCGGGACCTTTTCCCACCTGCGACGAAGGACTTTCGCAGTACCTCCACGATCTCGGACGCGAATTCGGTGCGACCACCGGTCGACCGCGCGGCTGCGGCTGGCTCGACACCGTATTGCTGCGCTACGCCTGCATGATCAATGGGGTTGACGGCCTGGCGATCACCAACCTCGACGGCCTGGACGAGTATGAAACGCTGAAAATCTGCACGGCATATGACGTGGAGGGTGTTGTGGTGGAACTGCCTCCCGCGGATCGCGATGCCTGGGATCGGGCCACGCCGATCTACGAGGAACTCCCCGGCTGGCAAGTGGATACATCGGCCTGTCGCAGTTATCAAGACCTTCCCGACAATGCCAAAACCTATCTGTCGCGATTCGCCGCTCTTTGCGGAGCCCCTGTCGCGTTTGTCGGCGTGGGTCCCGACCGCGAACAGACGATCGTCGCATGATCACTCGCCGAAGCGCACCGGCTGGATTTTCTCCTGGGTGAAACGTACGCTCACCATGTAACCCGTGGCCAACTTCGAGGTGCCCAGCAAAGCAGTGCCCGAGGGTTTCAATTCCCAGACGTGGGTGTTGAGCGTCATGCCATTCTGCAGCGTTGTGGAGTTCGGGTAATCCACTCCTTGCAGCGGTTTGCCGTGCAGGGTCGACATCAGGTTGATCAACATCGTCCAAGTGGCTTTGAGCGAGGTATCGTAATTCGCGACAGGTTGGGCTTCGGTATCGAGCGACAGCTCCTTCAGCCGGTCCTGGCCGTCCCATGTGAAGGAGAGCAGGCATTGCAAGCCGCCGATTTTTTGTTTGGTGCGGAAGGAGCCATTCAGACCGACTCGTGCGAGGTACAATTCATTAATCGTCATTTCCAGCAGTTTGCTGGCTTTGAGTTTTTTTTCCACCGTGTCCCGACTGTCACCGAGTTTGATCGTGTCGAAGACCGCCTCGTCGTCGACGAGCGCTGCATTGTCAGTGGAAGTCGCCGCCGCAGGATTCTTTGTTTCCTGTGCGCAGACCGGAACCGCGGTCAGACACAAGACAAAAACAATAGGCAGATGGGAATGTCGCATTCGAAAAGGAGTAACGCAGGATACGGGGAATTGTTGCGCTTGTTTTCCGTGAATCAAACGAGGCACAAAAAAACCCGGCCTGCCTGGGCGGACCGGGTTGTGGAAAAATTCCACCCCTTACCAGGTTTGCGAGCGGGTGTGGGAGAAATAGGTTTCGAACCCCAGTTCCGGCGGGAATTCCGACAGTCCCTGCGACGGGCTCATTTCAATGCGACCATCCTGACCACAATTTTCATAGGGCTGCTTGAAGGTGCCGCGGTAGGTCGGGCAGGTGAAGGTGAACAGCTCGTAGAAACCATAACCAAGACGGCGGAACATCTTGCTCGTGCCATCGACAGCGCCGTAAGAATATCCGGCTTTGCGACCGTAGGTATCGGTTTTGCGAACGATGTTCTCAGGGATTTCAACGATCCCGTAAAGGATGTTGGAGAGCGCGCGACCCAGCTTGCGGGTGGCGGTGTAATCTGCTCCCGGAGGTGCTTGAATGTCGGCGGAAACCATGCCGGTGAGGGCGATGATTGTGGAGGCAAGAATAGAAAGTTTTTTCATGCTGCGAAGACTCTAGTGAGGGACCTGTGGTCTTGGCAACTGGAAAATGATAAAAACTGGATTTTTTTCAGGGGCGGATTCAAATTGTTAGCGAATATCTCGGCGAGGAGTCGTTTCGTCTGATTGGTTGTTTTGTTTCGTTGGTTCTTTCGCGGTGTTGCGGGATGGAACTGAAGGGCGAGCGGAGCGAGTCCTGAAGTGGA
>CAMAQB010000015.1 GCA_945860285.1 Akkermansia muciniphila
GGGCACAATTTACGGAGTAGGTTTTTAATTGTGATGGCGAGCGGAATGGTTGTTTTTTTTGACCACTTGACTTACCAAATACGCTCGTCATCACAAATGTTTATTTTCCCACAATGGTGCTTTTTACCCACAGATTTTGCGGAAGAGGCATAAGTAAATGGGGTCAGTAGTATAAGTAAATAGGGACAATAGTATCAGATCGAATCAAGAGTTATTTTCAACTTTTTTTACGGCTGATTTTTGGGCGTGATTTTCCTGGTCAGGCCGCTTGGGCATTTTGACCGGGCTGGTTCTGGACCCTTACTGGTGTTGGCTTGCGGGAGGCGTAGTGGGCGACCGGAGGGATTGACGAGTTACGATTTTTGATTTTTGATTTTTTGTTGATCTTTCGTTGATAATTCCAACTTCCTGCTGCGAGCGTCTCGGGTTCGACATCTGCGACCTTTGACGCGGGAGACGGGAGACGGTGGTAGCTGGCACCGGCTGCGGATCGTTTGTCGATCTGATTCGCCCTTTTTACTAAAGTACAGGTGGATTCATTGTGGAGGGCGGCGCACGAGCCGACCGACGCGCGGATGAAGGCTTGTCAGCCCAGTTCATCTGCGCTAGGCTGCCGCCGTTCATGCGTGTTTTTTCTATTTTGTATCGCAAGGAATTGCGCTCGTATTTGCTTAACCCTCTTGGCTGGATTGTGATCGCCTTCGTGATCATCATGCACGGAATCTCCCTCTCCACCGCAATGAAGGCGTTCAGCGACACGCCGATGGCGAACAGCCTGGTTTATGTATCGATGCACACCCCGGTATTCTGGTTTTATTTCATGGTCATCTTCCCGCTATTGACGATGAAGCTGTTTGCCGACGAGCAGCGCTCCGGCACCCTCGAGACCCTGCTGACGGCACCGGTGAAAACCTGGCAGGTGGTTTTGTCGAAATACTGCGCGGTGCTGACGTTCTATTGCCTGTTGTGGGTGCCCAGTTATTTCCAATTCCAGTTTTACACATGGACGACCGATCTGCCGCCCGCATGGAACAATGGATCGCTCGTCGGCACCTATGCGATCCTGTTTCTAATGGGGACGTTTTTTCTCGCCATCGGCTGCCTGGCATCGTCGCTGACATCGAATTCAATCGTCGCCGCGATCGTCACGCTGGGCTTGTTGTTGCTCAATTATTTTCTTGGTTTCGTCACCACCATCTGGGGCGAGAATTTCGCCGGCGCGGCGCTGTTCAACTACATCTCTTCGAAGCAGCACCTGCATTATTTTTGCAGCGGTCTGCTCGACACGCGGGTCGTCGTTCTCTATCTGAGCCTTACGGTTCTCATCCTGGCACTGACATTTCACGTGCTCGACTTCCGCCGCTGGCGCCGTTAATCCGTTTTATTGACCCATGTCCGATCCGAAACCAGTCGAAACCAAACCGCGCACTCTGAACCGTTGGAACATCGGTACGCTTTCCATCGTGCAAATCCTCGCACTGGTGGTGACCGTGATCGCCGCCAATTATCTGGGCAGTTATTACTATGCCAAAAAGGATCTCAGCCGTGGCGAAAACTACAGCCTCTCGCACTGGACCAGCGGACTGTTGAAATCGGAGCAGTTGCAATCGCGCAAAACGCCGGTGAAAATGATCATCGCCTTCCGCCGCTCGACCCCCATCACCGAAAGGGTGAACGTCCTGATCGAGGAATACGCGCGGATGTCCGGCGGCAAGATCATTGTCGAGAAATTCGACCCCGTGCGCAATGTCGACCGCGCCCAGCAGGTGGCGGAAACCTACAACCTCGCGACCAATGCGGGTGTGATCAACCGCGACGACCTCGTAATCATCGATGCCCGCGAAGACACCCAGGCGCAGGTCAGCAAGGAGGACTCGGCGAAAATCCGCATCGTCACCCGCGAGCACATGCTGCTCTATGAAAACGGCGAGGGGAAATCCGCGCGGCGCATGAGTGCCTTCCAGGGCGAGGATGTGTTGACCACCGGCTTGCTGTGCGCTCTTGAAGGCAACCCGCGGCTGCTTTATTTTCTCGCCGACAAAAGCGACTTCCAGACCGACCTGAACAGCGGGGCCTGGGCGGTGACGCGCGACTCGCTGTTGTCGCAAAACCTCGTTCCCCTGCCCGTGAAGACGGCAGAGCTGAAGGAGATTCCGGCCGACGCCGCCGGCCTGATCATCGCCGCGCCGCGCTATGATTTCACCAAGGAGGAACTCGCCATGTTGGTGGAATATTGGAATCGACCGGCCAGCAACATCATGGTGATTCTCCGGGCCCAGCAAACGCCCGACAACCTGCGTTCCTTCCTGCGCGACCACGGCGTGACACCGCGCCGCGATCAGATCGTCACTAACAAAGGGAAAAACGCGGTGTTTCGCGTCGATGCCACCTTCACTTCGGGCTTCGAATTCACCAGGGATTTTTGGAATAAAACAACCAGCTTCGACGGGCTGAGTTCCTCGTTGGAAGTGCGCGAGGGAGCCGAGGACCTCAACAACCGGAGGATTGTCCCGATCAAACTCCTCGAATCCCTGCCCCAATACTGGGGGGAGACGAGCAAAAGCGCCTCGGTCCCCACCTACAGCGAAGTCGAGGACATCAAAGGACCGCTCACCCTTGCCGCCGCGGTGATCCGGGGAGCGGCGGCCGATGACCGCTTTGCGGAAAAATCATCGCGCATGATCGTCTTCTCGAACGCCAACTTCCTGGAACCCAATTCGCTGCGCAATGAGAACATCGATTTTTTCAATGCCTGCTCGAACTGGTTGGTTGGTCGCGAGGAAATGACCGGCACCGGACCGCGCACCATCGGCACCTACAAACTGCCGCTGTTGACGACCCAGGCATCGTTCATCAACCGCATCAACCTCTTTTACCTGCCCGCCGCGGTTCTGCTGCTTTCGCTGTTCGTCTGGAATGCCCGACGAGTGTAACCTCCCTATCCCTCTGTGCGCTCCCTCACCACCACCATCGTGCAATGTTCCCTGGCCATCATCATGCTGGTGCTGGGTGGCATACTCATCTCCAAAGGGAACCTCAACGGCATTTTCGGCACACCGCCCACCCCGATCGGCGAAAATCTCTACTCCGGTTTCACTGCGGAGGACGTGACCGAAATCAGCCTCAGCTCCAACGATGCCAAGGTGAATTTCTCACGCTCCTCAGGTGCATGGATGATGACCTCACCGGTGAAGGACCGGATGGACCCGCGCTGGGCGAAAACATTGATCGATTTCACCCTGTCAACCCGTGCGGCCGATGTGATTCCTAACGAAAAAATCGACAGCACCCAGGCCGGACTGACGAATGGCATGGTCAGCGTCAGGCTGGGAAACAAGGCCGGCGACCCCCTCGCCAAGTTCACACTGGGACGTCGTACCGCATGGATCGCCAGCGATACCGAATCCGGCGAGGCAGTTCCCACGGTGTTCATGCAGCCGCGCGACCCGAACCGCAAGACCCACACCTATGCGTGCACCGGCGACATCCGGGCGATCTTCAAGGACGGGTTCCGCTTCTTCCGCGACCACCAGCCGTTTCTGTTTGCTCCGTCGCAACTGCAGAAAATCCATATCAAGTCCGCCAGTTCGGAATTCGTTTTGGAGGGATTGGGCCAGACGGTGCCGTGGCGCATCACCAAACCGCAGAAGCTCGCCACCGAAACCAGCGCGGTCAAGAACTTGATCGAAAAAGGTCTGTTCTCCCTGCGGGCATTGCGCGTATTCGACCGCACCCAGGTGACCCTGCCGACGAGCGGCGAAACAAACTACCTCACCATCGAAATTCAATCCGTCGGTCAGGATGCCCCGGTCATACTCGACGTCTACCCGCCGGCGGACGACAAGGCCACCACGGTGTACGCCACGGTGTCCGACCGCCCCAACACGGTTTTCGAACTGCCGCTGCGCCCTCACGAAGACATCATCTCCCTGTTCGAACTGCCCTTGAAAAACTACAACGAACTCCGCTCGCAAAGTCTTACTTCGTTCAAGCCGGCAAAGCTGCAAGCCGTGAACATCATCACCCCGAACGCAGCGCCCGTGCTCATTTCCCGTCCGCCGCGTGGTGCGTGGAGACTTCACAACGACGACAATGGCAGCAGTCCCCTCAATGAACGGACACTCTATCAATTTCTGAAAACCGTGACCGAATCGAAAGTCGCGGGCTTTCTCACCGACAGCGCGTTCCTGACCGACGAATCGAAGGACCTCGTCACTTACGGCCTCAACGTACCACTGCTGGCCCTGCAGTTCGTGTTTCAGGACGACTCCGTATTGCTGTTGAAAATCGGCAGGACCAAGGAAGGCATCACCACCGCCTACCTCAATCACCCTGACTCCATTCATACCGTCTTCAAGCTGTCCGACGGCTTCCTCGAAAGCCTGCCCCTGCGCAAAAAACAATGGAAAGACACCCGCCTTCTGGCGATCGCGCCGATCGATTTCGTGGGTCTTGAGCGAACCCTGGTCAACAGTCCCGCGCTGACCCTTCATTACAACTACATCAAGGAAAGCTGGCAGGCTGAGGCGGACGGCAAGGAAGCCAGCGCCAATCTCAATCTTGCGCGGGCCAACAAGGTGCTTGAGACACTGGGTGATCTCCGCGTCAACAGCTGGCTGGAGCCCGACGACCAGCATGCACTGGAAACCCTTGCCAATCCGCTTATGAAAATCAGCATCCTTTCCCGCTCGCTCAACGAGTTCGGCGAACAGGGCGATCTTCGGAAACACGTATTGGAAATCACCCCCGTGTCAGCGGAGGGGCAGAGCGAGTATTTTTACGGCCGCCTTTCCGGCGAGCGGGATCTTTTCTTGTTAGATCGAAAAACCGCCCTGTTGCTGGCGCTGGATTTGTTCAAGGAAAGCAATTGAGGGATTCAATCCCGATAGAGTGCCGACACCATGTCGTTGCTGCGCGGACCGGGCATGACGCTCAGGGTCATTTGATTCATCACGTAACTGAAACTCAGGCCCGTGTGAGGATCGGCAAAAGCATGACTGCCGCCCGCGCCGGGGTGCCCGAAGGCCCCTGGATTCGGTCCATACAAAGCGCGCGATTTTTTTCCCTCTCCATCCAGCGGGTCCTGTTGACAGCCGCAGGTGAAAGCCAGCGTCCGCAGCAACACCCGGTCCTCGCTCTGGATTTGCAGGGTCGCCAGGGCACGACAAATTCCGGTGCCGAGAGGACTGTCCAACGCGCCGATGGCGGCTTGATAGAACTGCGCCAGTGATCGAGCCGTGCCCACGCCGCCCATCGCGGCAAAGCCCGCCGACCAGGCCTGCGGTGTGTTCATGTCCTGAACCGCATGCAAGCCCGAGGGAGACAGAAATGCCCGACGCGTCATCGTGCCCTCGCTTATGTAATCCCGGTAAAACGCCTGATCCGCATGGTCCTTTTCCGCGCGTCCCGGCGCCAGTTGCGCGACCCGATGCCATTGGCTCTCCGGCAAACCGATCCAAAAATCCCAGCCCATCGGTTCGGCCAACTCCCGACGCCACCATTGACCCAAAGGCATACCCGTCAAGCGTCTAACACATTCATCCAACAAAAAACCGAAAGTGCGCGGATGATAGCCAATCCCCTGCCCCGGACTCCAGGCTGGCTGTTGCCTCTCCACAGCGCGAATCACCGCGTCGTGCTCCCAAATGCTCGCGGGCTGATCGAGCGCGGCCATTCCGCATTGATGGGACATCATTTCCGCAAAGGTGGCGGCGGGAAGCGGAAAACCGCTCCACACCTCGCCCACCGGTGTGTTCTCATCCAGTCCGTGACGATAGAGCGCCAGCAACATCGAGGCGCTGGCCGGACCTTTGGTCGCCGAATAAACGGGAACCAGGGTCTCTTCGTTCCAGACCTGCGATTTTTCCCGATCGCGGAAGCCCGCGGCGCGATTCAGGATTTCCTTTCCACGCCACCAGACACTAACAGAAGCTCCGAGTTCAAGTTGGCGGGAAAAATTCCCCTCAAAAACCTGTTCCACATCCGCAAGAACTGTCGCTGAAACACTCACCGGTCGATTGTCCGATTCCGCATCGATAAAATCAACAGCATTTCCTCATCGCGCAATGGATATTCTTTCTTCACAGCGCGGGAAAATTGTCGCACTGTGGCCGCGTGCACAAAGTTCATGTCGACTTGGCGGATCGGTCCTATTCGGTTGTCATTGCAGAGGGAATTGTCTCTGCTGCCGGTGAACACATCGTTCGCGCCGGATTGCAGGGAAAGGCCGCGATCATTTCGGATCAGAACGTCGCACCATTTCATGCAGCAACTCTGATCGCTGCTCTTGAAGCGGCTGGCGTCACCTCGACGCTGCACAACATACCCGCTGGCGAATCCTCGAAGTCGCTCGCCTGCGCCAACGATCTCTGTGCATCACTCGCCAGTGCCGGGCATGACCGCAAGTCTTTTGTCATCGCCCTTGGTGGTGGCGTCGTCGGCGATCTCGCCGGTTTCGTCGCGGCGGTTTTTTACCGTGGCATTCCCTTCGTGCAGATACCCACGACCATTGTATCGATGGTCGATTCCTCCGTCGGCGGCAAAACAGGTGTGAACATTCCTGAGGGAAAAAACCTGGTCGGTGCCTTTCATCAACCACGCCTCGTGTTGATCGATCCGCTGACGCTGGCCACGCTGCCCGACCGGGAGTACCATGAAGGATTCGCCGAAGCGATCAAACACGCCGCGATCCGCGATGCCGCGATGCTCGACGATCTCGCAAGGCTGGATCCCTCCACCCGTGATGTCCCGGCCGAACTGATCGCCCGCAACATCGCGATCAAAGCACGGATCGTCGAAGCGGACGAGCACGAGACAAGAGGCATCCGTGCCCTGTTGAACTTCGGTCACACCATCGGACACGGCATCGAAGCCGGTCTGCCCTATGGCGAAATGCTCCATGGCGAGGCGATCTCCCTGGGCATGCGCGCGGCCTTGCAACTCTCGCAGTTGCGCTCGACTCTCGGCAAAGAGGATGCAGATCAGATCCTGTCGCTGCTGGAAAAATTCCATCTTCCGCTGGTGTTGCCCGCGACCCTCAGTACGGAAACGATTCTCGGAAAGATCTCGCGCGACAAAAAATTCTCCGCAGGAGTCATCCGCTTTGTTCTGCTCGAGCGCGCCGGCAGTGCCCATGTCAGCGAAGCGGTCACTCTCGATGACCTGCGCTCCGCGATCGAAAATCTGAGGATCGCTCCCTGATTTTTTTCATTGCCCCAGCATGCCAGGGATTTTCAAACAAAGCCACCGGTCGGTGTCGTTGTTACGGCAGTCTCTCACCTTTTACACCGCACAAATGAAACAAATGCTACTTGTCATGTCGTGCTTTTGTGCAGGCGTCCTCCCTGACCAGGCACAGCAGGCGTCCGACGTGCAACCGGCTCTCGACGCGGTTTACCCCGCGCTGGTGAGGATCCATGTCGTCTCGGAATCCGGTGGCGGCGGACGCATGCAGAAAAACCGCGGCTCGGGGTCCGGTGCGATCATCGACCCGGATGGCTACATTCTCACCAATCACCACGTCGCAGGACGGGCGACGCGCCTGACCGTTCGGCTCGCGGATCGCCAGGAGTGCCGTGCCACCTTGATCGGCACCGATGCGCTGTCGGATCTCGCGATTCTCAAACTGGATCGCAACGACCTGCGCGATCCCAACGTGAAACTTCCGGTTGCGACTTTCGGGAATTCAGACGATGTGAAAGTCGGCGATGTCGTGCTGGCGATGGGTTGCCCCGCCGGACTGTCGCAATCCGTCACCAAAGGGGTCGTCGCCAACACCGAAATGATCGCACCCGGCGGAGGTCTTTCCTTGGATGGCGAAACAGTCGGTGAACTGGTCCGCTGGATCGGTCACGATGCCGTGATTTTTCCAGGAAATTCCGGAGGCCCTCTCGTCAATCTGAAAGGCGAAATCATCGGTGTCAATGAAGTGGGCATCGGCTCCATCGGCGGTGCCATCCCCTCGAATCTTGCCAGCAAGGTCGCACAGCTTTTGATCAAGGACGGTGCGGTCAAGCGCTCCTCGATCGGCCTCTCGGTGCAACCCCTTTTGAAAACCGATCGCTCTCCATCGGGAATTCTGGTCGCCGGCACGATCGCCGATTCCCCCGCGGACAAAGCGGGCATCAAACCCGGCGACATCATTTTCTCCATCAACGACCAGGCCGTTCCGGCATCCCGCGCCCCGGAGGACATTCCGATTTTCAACCGCATGATCCTGGAATCACCTGTCGGCAGCACGCTGGAAATCAAAGGCCAGCGTGATGGCAAAGAACAATCATGGAAGGTACAGACCGAGGAAAGGGAAGCCGTGCAGCCACGCGAAAGGGAACTGCTTTCCTGGGGCATCACCGCGAGGGATCTAACCAAACTGATGGCAAAAGGCATGCATCGCGAAAACAACGATGCCGCCCTGATTCAAAGCGTCCGCGCCGGAGGACCGACGGCGGCGGCCAAACCAGCTCCGGTCGCTGGCGACCTCATTTTAAAAATCAACGATCAACCGGTGCGTGTCCTGTCGGACCTCGAAAAAATCACCGAAGAAATCACCAGGGATGCGGACAAACCGGTTCCGGCGCTGGTCACGTATGAACACGACGGGGACAGCTATCTGAGCGTCATCAAAATCGGTTCCGAGGAAGCCGACGACAACCCGGATGTCGCACGCAAAGCCTGGCTCGGGGTCTCGACCCAGGTGATTTCGAACGAACTGGCCCAAGCGCTCGGAATCAAAGGTCTGAAAGGAGTGCGGGTGACCCGCGTTCATCCGGGGAGCACAGCGGAACAAGCCGGACTGGAAAAAGGAGACCTGCTGATGAAGCTCGATGGTGAGGTGATCAACGCATCGCGACCCGAGGACCTCGATGTTTTTGACGAATTGGTCCGCCAGCACAGCGTAAAGTCGGAAGTTTCCCTCGAAGTGCGCAGGAACGCGGAAACCCTCGTCATCAAGGCGACGTTGGAACGCGCCCCGCAAGGCAACTCCGAATTGAAGGAATACAAATGCGAAACCCTTGAATTCAATGCCCGCGATCTCGGCAGCGATGACCGCTTGCGCGAAAAACTAACGGAGGCGGACAAAGGCATACTGGTCACCAGTGTGGCCAACGCTGGCTGGGCGGCATTGGGAGGACTGCTCAACAACGACATTCTGCTGTCCATCGAAGGTCAGAGCACCGACTCGATCGAAACGCTGAAAAAACAACTGGACGACATCAATCACCGCAAACCAACCCACATCACATTTTTCGTGCGCCGGGGCATCACCACCCGCCACATCGAACTCGAACCATCCTGGTGAACCCACAACCATAGACCACATTATGAAAGCACTTTTCGCACTCAGCCTCCTCGCACTTCCCCTCGCCGCCTCCACCGGTCCGCTCAAGGAAAAAGCCGCCGCCCTTGCCGCGGCTCACAAGGACTCGACCCTGTTCATCAGTGTCGTCGTCAACATTGAAATCACCGCCGGCAGCAACCCGACTCAAAAGGACGAAAAAAAAGTCGAGGTTATCGGCACCGTGCTCAACAAGGAAGGTCTGATGGTTGCGCCACTCAGCACCGTTGACCTTGCCGCAACAATGGATGGCCGTACGGTCAACACACAACAAGGCATGGTGAAACTCAGCGCCAAGTCGGAGATGAAGGAAGTCAAGATCATCATGCCCGACGGCAGTGAAGTGGATGCGAAAATCGCGCTCAAGGACGCCGACCTCGATCTGATCTTCATCAAGCCCGAGAAAAAAGCCGACAATTTCACCCCCGTCAATGCGGCGGATTCCGCACCGATGGCGCAGTTGGATGACATCATCGTCCTCGGTCGACTGGGCAAAGACCTGAATCGCGAACCAATGGTCGCCACAGGTGAGATCATTTCCGTGATCAAAAAACCGCGCCTGTTTGGCAAAATCACCGCTCCCGCCACGGGCATGCCGGTCTTCAACGACCAGGGGAAATTCCTTGGCATCGGCATCAACCGGCTTACCTCGAAAAACTCCACGGAAAACGTCGGTGGCTCCAGCGTGCTGCTGCCAGCGGCGGACATCGCCGAGAGCGCTTCGCAGGTGAAATAATCCGTCGCGCTCAATCCAGCATCTCGCGGAACATCGGCAGGATTTTCAGAAACAACGAGTTTTTCCCCCCACGGGCCAACTGCTCGCCGATCAGCAGGGCGCAGTCATCACAGCCAGCCGGGGCCAGGGAGTCGGTCACATGATCGCCCATGGCCAGACGCATGTGAATGTGGGTCGATGACCTCTCCCGATCCACCTTGATGTCCAAACTGCCTCCGGCAATGTGCAACAAACCGATCGGTGCGGAGTTTTCATCGAAAGTCAATGTCGCCTCTACGACCTCGCCGTTTTTCTGTTCGAAAGAAAATCCCTGCTTGTTGCCGTGTTTTTTGGAAATGGCCAGATGCAGCTCCAGTCCGGTTCGCCAACTGGCGAGAACTGCGAGCCATGCGAGCAATTGCAGGGCGGAATTCCGGTGTCGCGGGTGACATGTGATTTCCACCAAACGGATCGCACCGATCTGTTGCTGGGCGAGCGGGTCGTCGAAGAGCGACGCCACTGCCAACCGGAAATGGTAGCTGCGCGTCCAGGCCAGATCCTGGATGACAAGCGGACGGGAACCTGAGGAAATCGCCTGATCCACCAACCGGAAGGACTCGGAGGGATTTTGCCAGTCCGCGCTGTCAAAAACGAATCGGTCGATCACCGAATAGAGGCGTTCTTCAAAAATCGGTGAAAGCTCGCCCTGCCACCAGAGGATCAAGGGCAGGTCACTGCTGAGATGGGCAAACACGGTGTTGCGCAATCGGCCGCGCGACACTCCGGTGAGGGCGAAGGATATCTGTTCGCAACAGACCGACTTGCGACCCTCGCTGAGATGGCAGTGCGCCGTGATCCAGGCGCGGATCGATGCCAGCGTGGCCCCACGGTCCATTTCGATCAGCAGAGCGCGGCAAGCATGCTCGCGGGTGAGCACCCTAACGATTTCGGAATTTTTCCGCAGCGAACCGGGCTGTTCGGAATACACCGCGAAGTTGATCAGACACGCATTGGTGCGCGCCTCATCCTGGGCCCACAACTGCCTCAAGGCGGTGTGGATGCCCTCCACGGCGACCTCCTGGCCAAGTTCCGGATCCATCGATAGCGTGTTCATACTTGGAAAAAATTCACAGTCTGCGCCAGCTGTTGCCGTCCTCGTGCAACAGGTCGTCCGCCTCTTTGGGCCCCCAGGTTCCCGCCACATATTCCGCCATCGGCATGATCGTTTCCTGCTGCTGCCATGCGTGTACGATGCAGTCAATGAATTTCCACGCCTCTTCCACCTCGTCGCGCCGCGCGAAAAGCGTGGCATCGCCGGCAATCGCATCGAGCAACAGTCGCTCATACGCCTCGGGGCTCGCCTTGCCGAAGCTGGTGCTGTATTGGAAATCCATCTTCACCGGTTCGAGCCGCAAGCTGGTGCCGGGGATTTTTGAAACCATGCGCAACGAGATCCCCTCGTCGGGCTGAATGCGAATCGCCAGCACATTGCCGCCGGGAACACCGGTGGGCAGGGCATTGAACAACACGCCGGGCGGTGATTTGAAATGCACCGAAATCTCCGATGCTTTTTTCGGCAACTGCTTGCCCATGCGGATGTAAAACGGCACGCCGCTCCAACGCCAGGTGTCGATCATGATGCGCAACGCGACATAGGATTCCGTCATCGATTCGGGGTCCACACGATCCTCCTCACGGTAGCCGGGCACTGTTTTGCCATCAACGCTGCCTTTGACGTACTGGGCTCTAACAACATTTTTCAGCACCTTTTCAGGAGTGTCCCATTTGCGCAGCGAGCGGATGACCTTGACTTTTTCATCGCGCACGCCGTCGGCGCTCAAATCGGTGGGCGGCTCCATCGCCACCAGGCTGAGCAATTGCAGGAGATGATTCTGCACCATGTCGCGCAGAGCACCGGACTTGTCATAATAGCCGCCGCGCCCGCCTTCCATGCCGAGATTTTCCGAGCAGGTGATTTGAATTTGTTCAATGTAGCGGCTGTTCCAAAGTGGCTCGAAGATCGCATTGGCGAAGCGCAGCACCATCAGGTTTTGCGCGGTTTCCTTGCCGAGGTAGTGATCGATCCGATAGGTATCCTTCTCATGAAAGGTGTCGTTCACCACCTGATTCAAATGCTGGGCGGTGGCGAGGTCGGTGCCGAATGGTTTTTCCACAATCACGCGCGACCAGCAGGAATCCTTGGCGTGATTCAAACCGGCGGCTTTCAACTGGGTGAGGATGTCGTCGAAAAACTCCGGCGCGCTGGCGATGTAGAACAAACGGTTGCCCTTGCCGCCGCGGTCGCGATCAATGGCGTCGAGCTTTTCCGCCAGGCGACGATAGCCGTCGGCATCGGTGAACTCGCTTTGATGATAAAAAATGTTAGGGGCGAAGGATTTCCATACCTCTTCGTCGTGTCCGGTGCGGGAAACCTTGCGGTTGATCTCATCCAGCCCGTCGCGGAACTCCTGGTCCGTTTTTTCACGCCGGGCAAAGCCGATGATTTTCACACCGGGAGGCATTTCGCCGCTGACGGTGAGATTGTACAGGGCTGGCACCAGCTTGCGGTGGGCCAAATCTCCCGTAGCACCGAAAATCACAACGGTGCAGGCTTCAGGGCGCGTGCGCGAAACCAGATCTTCTCGAAACGGATTACTCATGGGCGGGAACGGATTACATCCGATTACGGCGACGGGATAAAGAAGAAACTCTGGGCAGTCAGGACACGGCGATCAAGCTAGGGAGATGCTCAAAGGCAGGGATCGCTGTCCCTAGCGATCCGGTGGTGGCAGGATGGTTGACGGGTAATCATCCTTCCTGACTCACCGGCGTTGTTGGCGCACGAGAGCGCGGGGTGAAGGTAGATCACGTTAGGGTGATCCGCGACCGTCCCCCACCGGAACGCTCGGAGATCGCCTTTTTGATTGCGACATTTCTTGTCAATCCTTTCCCTAGCTTGATCGCCGTGGCAGCGGGGGATTTCCGGACTTTCAGAGGATTCCATGGTTTTGACTCCACGAGGTTGGGCAGCCTGATCGAACCACTGAGGACACTGATACCCACTGATTTCACTGATTGATATTTTCAGTGCTTTCAGTGGATCTCAGTGCAATCAGTGGTTCTCTTGGTACCAAGATTTGATAGTCCCGAGTTGTCGTCCATGCCACCGATTATTGATTACCCTTGGCCATCGATCACCACCCGCAGCAGTTTTTTGATTCGTTCGTGCTCTACGTCGGCATAGGGCATTTTCTCCGGGAACGACCAGACCACACCCGGCCAGGCGATGTCCTGGCTGTTGCGTCCGACAATGTGGATGTGCAATTGCCTGACCTGGTTGCCGATCGCCGCGACGTTGACTTTTTCCGCGTGCATGGCGTGTTCCATCCAATGGGAAAAGACCCTGATGCTGTCGCTGACTGCCGTATATTGCGCGTCGGACAAATGATGCAGTTCGGTGATTTCCGGCGGCACCATCGGCACCAGCAGCAGCCAGGGGAAGTGCGCCTGGTTTTTCAGCAACACGCGGCAGATGCCGTGACAACCGATGTCGGTGGAGCCGGAGGCGAGGCGTTCATTCAGCAAAAATCCGTCGTTCATGGGCTGACGGATAATTGATGATTGCCGGGAAATTGCAATGCGATATGCTTGGCGGGTGCCCTTGAATCCTGTCGATGCCATTCACGCTCTCTGCCCGGGAAGGAAGAAATTTCTCGTCGGTGTTTCGGGCGGAGCCGACTCCGTGGCGCTGTTGCATCTTTTGCGCGACGCCGGCTGTGCGAAACTGGTCGTTTGTCATCTGAACCACCAGTTGCGGGGCAGGGAGTCCGACGCGGATGAAAATTTTGTTAGAATACTCAGCGCCCGGTTATCACTGCCCTTTCATGCCAACCGCGTTGATGTCGCCGCCATCGCCCGCAGCGAGGGGTTGTCGATCGAAACCGCAGCACGCCATGCCAGGCATCGCTTCTTCGCGGCTTGTGCCAAAAGCGAACGCTGCCCGCGCCTCATTCTGGCGCATCACGCCGAGGATCAGTCGGAAACACTGCTGTGGAATCTGCTGCGCGGATCGCATGGCTTGAAAGGCATGCGTGCCATGCAGGAATTGGAGGTCGATGGCCGCAGGCTCGTTTTGTATCGACCCCTGTTGGAGGTCCGGCGCGAACAATTGCGCGACTATCTGCATGAACATTCGATCACCTGGCGCGAGGATGCGTCCAATGTCGAGCCATTCGCCGTGCGCAACCGCCTGCGTCGCGAGGCATTGCCGCTCTTGGCCGACATCGCCCGACGCGATGTGGTGCCGATTCTCAACCGGCAGATTGATGCACAGGTTGATGTCGACGAGTTGCGCGAATGGATTGTCGCAACATGCCAGGTCTTCGATCCGCAGGGGCGGATTCACGTCGCCGCACTCAGGAAATTTCCCCCCGCAGTGCAGACGCTGGTTTTCCGTCATTATCTGGTCGGACAGGGAGTCGACGAAATCAGCCGCGGGGTGCTGCAGCGATGTCTTGTTTTGTTAGTCGATGAAAAGTGGTTCGCGGTGAACCTTCCGGGAGACCGGCAATTGCGGAGGCGTGCAGGCAGGATTTTTCTACAAGGTGCCAAATGACATTATCCGCCGGGCGAACGACCCGGGCGGATTACTGTCACGTGTGATCTGATTGCGACTGTGTGGGAACGCAGGGCTCGGAATCTAACGCGAGAGGTGTTTGCGGGCTGAAGCTACCACCGTTCAACGCATTGAGCTTTCCGGTGTGGTTGCGTGCCCGGCGGCCACTTCAAGCTGCGACTTCAATGGACTCCTTGCCCTTCTATGGAACAAGCAAGCCGCTTGCCAATGACGAGGCCATTTTGGAATTGCCAGCAGAAGATGCATTCTGTAAAAAATTCAACAAAAAATCAGGGAGAAAGAGCCAACCCGAGACGCGAACTTAAATGGTAATAGGAAAACTTGAGAAATTGGACCGCTTGGAGGAATGAAAACGCACCCGCAAACAGCGCGCCGTAGTAATTCCATTGTTGGAAATTTTGCACTTTCAGTTTTGCCAGCCCAACCAGAAGGTCTGGAATCACCAAGGCGACAGCGACGAACAATGAGATTACTGCCAGCAAATCAAGCTCGGGAAAACCACCACTGCGACGTTGTATAATGGTGGTGATTCCCCCGCAGAAACCGATCAACATGAGAAGCTTCAAAAAGATCCACAAAGCAACATGTTGCATTATTCACTGATAAGAAACCCTGGTTCTTGATGCGGGAGTGAGAGTGGCCACGAAAGCGAAAAACGCACAGTGCTGAATTTAATGCCCGCATGGCGCAGGAAGCTCCAAAGGGCATCAAGACAGTCACGAGATGGGCATTACAAATTATTGGACCAAAACAAACCATCATGAAAATCATTACAGCAACCGCTTTTGCTCGCGTACATTTCAAGAGGCACTTGCGAGAAAATTCCAAATATGGAATATAAGACACGGGTTCATACTGTCAGGATGAGAACTACAACGCTGGAAAGTGTGCGGCGCTGCACTGGCAACTAGGCATGAGTTGCATCCAGATCTGCGCATTTCTTCAGGCAAGTCCATTACTACAACTGAAGCAACGGATCAAAATCCGCCGTCACTAAATTCTGGCAATGCGCGGAATCTCATCCATCATCGCGGCATGCGACTTTTTGTTCTCGATGGCATGGCTCTGATCTACCGCGCGCATTTCGCGTTCATCAGCAATCCGATTCGCAATTCGAAAGGGATCAACACCTCGGCGTTGTTCGGGTTCACGAACACTTTGCTGACAATCATCGAAAAAGAAAAACCCACACATGTCGGCGTGGCGTTCGATACCCAGGCGCCGACCTCGCGGCATGTGAAGTTTCCCGCCTACAAAGCACAGCGCGACGCCATCCCCGAGGAGTTGCTGGCCGCGATTCCCGAGGTCAAGCGGCTGTGCAAGGCCTTGCAGATTCCGGTTCTCGAACTCGATGGCTACGAGGCCGACGACATCATCGGCACTCTCGCGCATCATGCCGATGCGGTGGGCGGTTTCCATACTTTCATGGTCACGCCAGACAAGGATTTCTGCCAACTGGTCTCCCCGACAACCTCGATATGGCGGCCGGGTCGCAAGGGCACGGATCACGAAATTCTCGATGTCGCTGCGGTGCTCGCCCAGTGGGAAATCCACCGAACCAGCCAGGTCATCGACATTCTCGGGCTGTGGGGCGATGCGTCCGACAACATTCCCGGCGTTCCCGGCATTGGCGAAAAAACGGCGAAAAAACTGATCGCGGAATGGGATTCGATCGAAAATCTGTTAGCCAATGTTTCCCAAATCAAGGGCAAGATGAAGGAAAACATCGAGACGCACGCGGACCAGGCCCTGCTGTCCAAAGAACTGGCGACGATCCTCATCGACGCGCCGATCAAGTGGACCTGGGAGGACTTGAAACTTTCCCCCTACAACGAATCCGACATCCGGGCGCTGTTTGCCGAATTTGAATTCAAAACACTGGCGAAAAGAATGTTCGGCGCAAACACCCCTGCCGATGAGGACATCAAACCCGCGGATCCCGGGGAAACCGTGCTCGAACAGAATTTGAAGACCATTCGCGATGTCGCACACATCTACCATCTCGCCGATTCGCCGGAAAAACTTCAGCAGCTTCTTCGCGAACTCTCCGCCCAGCCAGCGTTCTGTTTTGATACGGAAACGACTTCGCTGGACACCTTTTCCGCAAAAATGTTAGGCATCGCATTCTCCTGGAAAGCCCATGAGGCATGGTATCTGCCGGTCACCCACATTGGTGATTCGATGCCGAAGCTGCGTCAGGTGTTCGCCAGTCCGGCGGAAAAGACCGGCCACAATCTCAAATACGATCTTGCCATTCTCGCACAGCACGGCATCCCGGTCAGCGGCCCGTATTTCGACACCATGCTGGCGCACATGCTGATGCATCCCGAGCAGCGTCACACGATGGACCGTCTGGCGGAAGCCGAATTGCGCTACACTCCGATCAAATTTTTCGACATCGCCGTTTCGAAAAATCCCCAGGCACCGGCAGCGGCCGACGATTTGTTTGCCTATGCCGCCGCGCTGCCGGTGAACAAAAAAGACCTTTCGGTCGAGCACATTCCGCTGGAGACTCTCGCCGAATACGCGGCGGAGGATGCCGACGTCACCTGGCAACTCACCGGGATTCTGCGCGATCAACTGGAGCAGTCGGGACAAGGCAATGTGTTTGCCACCATCGAGTCACCCTTGCTGCCGGTTCTCGTGCGCATGGAAAATCACGGCATCGCGATCGACACCGCGGCACTGGGGGAAATCGGTGCCGAGTTGCAAAACACCATCGATGCATTGACTCTGTCGATTCAAGAACACGCCGGAACCACCTTCAACCTCAACTCCCCGAAACAGCTCGGGGAAATCCTTTTCAACAAACTCAACCTCGCGGACAAGGCGAAAAAAACCACGACCGGCCAGTTCAAGACCGACGAAGCCACGCTGGCCTCGCTCGAGGGAAGTCATCCGATCATTGCCGAAATCCTGCAATACCGGGAAGTCACGAAACTCAAGTCCACCTACGTCGATGCGCTGCCCACCCACATCCAGCCGAAGACCGGTCGCATCCACACCACCTTTCACCAACTCGTCGCCGCAACCGGACGTCTGGCCTCGACCGATCCAAACATCCAAAACATTCCGGTGCGATCGGCGATGGGAAAAAAAATCCGCAAGGCCTTCATTCCTGCCGCAGGTTGCACCCTGCTGAGCTGCGACTATTCGCAAATTGAACTGCGGATCATGGCGGCGCTTTCGGGTGATCAGGGGATGATCGACGCCTTCCGGAACAATCTCGACATTCACACGGCAACCGCCGCCAAGGTCTATAAAGTTCCGTTGGAAGAGGTCACACGGGACATGCGCAGCACCGCCAAAATGGTCAACTTCGGCATCATCTACGGCATTTCCGCTTTCGGACTCAGCCAGCGGCTCGGAATCCCCCGCGGCGAGGCGGCGACGATCATCAACACCTATTTCGAGGAATACCCGGGGGTGAAAAAATTCATGGATGACACCATCGCCCGAACCCGCGAGCAGGGTTACGTCGATACGATGTCGGGCCGGCGCCGTTATCTTCCGGATATCAACTCGGCGAATCAGAACATCCGCGGCAATGCGGAACGCGCCGCCATCAACACGCCGATCCAGGGAACCGCGGCCGATATGATCAAGCTGGCGATGATCCGGGTGGATGAATTACTAGAAAAATCGTATCAAACCAAAATGCTGCTGCAGGTCCATGACGAATTGGTTTTCGATCTCGTCCATGATGAGCAGGAGGTGCTCGTCCCGAAAATTCTCGATCTCATGCAAACCGCCCTGCCGCTGCCGGGCGACGTGCCCGTGGTGGTGGAATCCGGCACCGGTCCGAACTGGTTGGCGGCGCATTGACGTTTCGCGTCGAGGGAATGTCTTGATTGCATGCCTTGTTCGGTTAGCATCAAGCCGTGAGCGAACCTGTTTGCCCGATGTGTGACATGACCGATGTGCTGGTCAAGAATGAACATTGCGAATGCCTGACCTGCGGGCATGAATGGGATCTCGAAGCCGCCGCCGACGCTCCGGCTGTGGATCGCGTGGTCAAGGATGCCTACGGCAACGTATTGGCCGATGGCGACATCGTTGCGATGATCAAGGATCTGAAGCTGAAGGGTTCCTCCGAAGTTCTCAAGGTGGGCACCAAATCCAAACCGATTCGGTTGCTCGAAGGCGATCACGAAATTGCCTGCAAAATGGAGGGGCTTTCCATCGGTTTGAAGGCGTGTTTTGTGAAGAAAGTGTTAAGTTGAGGGCGACGCCCGGACCGCCTGTTAAGAATTGTTAAGACCGGGTAAGATTGCTTGGTTTTTTTTCCGCAGCGGCGGATTCTGCGGACGCGATTGAAAACTCGCGCCCAAACAATATGAAACACGCATCCGCTCTCAAGGTATTATTCGGTCTGTCCTTCGCGATCTGTGCACAAGCTCAGGACGGTGTTCTGGATCTGACGACGCTTCACAACTATGCGAATCAAAGTCGACCGCTTTACATCACCCGCGACAATACACCGGGCAACAATGCGATCACCGATGCCGGGGCCACGCTCGGCAGGGTGTTGTTTCACGACAAGCGGCTCTCGCGCGACAACACCGTGAGCTGCGCGTCATGTCATCAGCAGTCGCATGCATTCGCCGATACCCCGGTTGTCAGCACCGGTGTCGATGGTACGACCAGCCGCCACAGCATGCGCTTGATCAATGCGCGCTTCGGCAACGAGCCTCGGTTTTTCTGGGACGAACGTGTCACGTCTCTGGAAAACCAGACCACCCAACCGGTGCGCAATCATGTAGAAATGGGCTTCAGCGGCAGCAGTGGCGATCCTGCTTTCGCGGATCTGGTGACAAAACTCTCGGCCATTCCGGAATATCGCGTGCTGTTTGCAATGACCTTCGGCAATGCCACCATCAGTGAAGTCCGCATCCAGCGCTCGCTGGCGCAGTTTGTCCGCAGCATCCAGTCATTCGATTCGAAATATGATACGGGACGCAAGAACGCGAACGACAATCAGAATTTCGCGAACTTCACCACTGCGGAAAATGCGGGCAAGCAGCTGTTCCTTAATCCACCGCCGCAAGGAGGCGCGGGCTGCGCCGCATGCCATGTGCCGCCGGAATTTTCCATCGACCCGAACTCGCGCAACAATGGCGTGATTGGTTCGCTCAGTGGTGGCATTGACACCACCAACACCCGCTCGCCATCACTGCGCGATCTCGTCGGCCCGGGTGGTCAGTCGAACGGCGCGTTCATGCACGACGGCAGCCTCGCGACTCTGGCCGATGTGATCAATCACTACAACCTGATACCCATGACCAACACCCCGACGACCAATGCGAACCTCGATCCGCGGCTGCGCCCGGGGGGAAATTTGCAGAACCTCCGTCTCAGCCAAACACAAAAGGACAATCTGGTGGCCTTCATGCGCACACTGACAGGGACATCGGTTTACACCGAAGAAAAATGGTCGAATCCCTTCAACGCGCAAAACGAACTGGAGCTGATCATCCTGCCGGAGAATGCTAGCACGATCACCAAAAATGCCAATGGCACCGCCACGCTGCGTTGTCTGTCTGCGGCGAATCTCAGCTATCAACTGGAGTCCTCCACCGATCTGGAACATTGGTCCACGGTGGGCACGATGACAGCGGATGCTGCGGGACTGATCGAGAGGACGGTCAACATCGTGCCACCCGCCGCGTTCTATCGGTTCACCTACACCGTGCCTTCACCTTGAGCGTCGATATGCCGTTCCGGGTGATCGATATTGACGGTTTTTTTTTCCGCGTGGCCGCAATGGGTGTCGGGTATCGATGAAGGGACAATAGGTCTCAAAGGTTTCAGTGGGCTTTTTGCCCTGCTTGCGGACGTAGCGAGCCTCTGGTGAGGATTTTTCCCACAACGGGTGGTCGCGGACGCGGAGTTAGTCCTGATAGTCGATGAGAAGTTCCTCTAGGCTGGCGCGGGCGACATTGGTGAGCTTCAACTCCATCTCGGTCGAAGTGACCGATGCTTTGCTGCCCTCGGTGATTTTTTGTTTTCCGGAACGGGCTTCTTGCACCATTTGGTCAATGGTGCGGTCTCGACGTTTCAGATGTTTTTCGCAAAAGCGGTAGGTGAAGTCGTAGATGATCTCTGACTTTTTGTAGGAGAGGAGATTTTGCTAGTTTCCTCCGGGAGGAAGGAAGTTGGCAGAAGCTTCAGGCATAAGGAATATGTCCTGCAGGTTTCATAGGACCTATTTTTTCATCGATCAAGCCTGCTGATAGACTTCCGCGCCTTTTTCCAGCCGCTCCCTCGCTCTTTGAAAATTTTCACCCAGCCTCGCGTTTTCTCATGGTGCCCTGCGGACCTTTGCTATTACTTTCCGGCGCGACCATGCAGCACTTCCCAGAAATCCAGCTCACTTTTCAAGAAGCCCGTGTACTCGGTTGCTTGTTGGAAAAGGAAATCCTCACTCCCGGCAGCTACCCGCTCACCCACAACTCCCTGCTCATCGCCTGCAACCAGACCTCCAGCCGGGATCCCATCACCCACTTCACGGGTGGGGAAGTTTCGGAAGCCCTTCGCGGACTCTCGGAGAAATACCTCGTCGAAAAGACCCTCGGCGGCCGCGCCCCGAAATTCGAACACTGCCTCCATGATGTGCTGAGCATGCAGCCCAGCGAGCGCGCCGTCCTGACCGTCCTGCTGCTGCGCGGACCCCAGAGCGCCGGTGAAATCCGCCAGCGCACCGAGCGTCTGCACACCTTTTCCACCCTGGACGAAGTGGAAGAGAGGCTCACGTGGTTCATCGAATACCCGCACGGACCTCTCGTCAGGCGGATTCCGATCGGCGAAGGTCGCAGGGTCGAGACATTCGCCCATCTCCTGTCAGCTGCCGCCGCGGACAGCCCCTCGGTCACCGGTCCACCTCCCGCAGCCTCCGAAACCCCTGCGGAAAACAATTGGCGCGCCGCCATCGAGGCGCGACTCGCCAGCCTCGAATCCGAGATCGCCGAGCTTAAAGCCGGCCAGCCTCGCGATTCATCCATCGGAACTCGTAAACACTGACCCAGCATCACCACTCATGACCCCCCAGCCATCAAAAAACAGAAAGCGGCACAAATGGACCCGTAAGCATATCGCCATGCTCGGAACGATTTCAGATGCCGCCCTCTCCAGAAAACTCGGCTTATGTACCGGCACCGTTTTCGAAAAGCGCCAGAAACTCGGCATCACCGCATCGCGTCCTGCCAAGACCATCAATTGGACACGTGAAGTAATCGCTTCGTTAGGCAAGATTCCCGACGGCGAAGTCGCCCGAATCCACGGCATGAACATTCTCACCGTTTACAAAAAACGGGTCGACCTCGGGATTCAATGCTACGCCCGCAAATCCAAGACCTGGCACTACTGGACGAAAAAGGAAATCGCCTTACTCGGAAAGATGCCGGATGGCGATGTCGCCCTCAGAACCGGAATCAACAAAGCCTCCGTCGCTTGGAAACGCTGCAAACTCGAAATCCCGTCCTTCACCCGGAAGCGTCCGAAAAAACTGCTCACCGACTGGACCCGCAAGGAGATCGCCGTCCTCGGCAAAATGACCGACGCCGCAGCCGCAGCCACCCTCGACCTCGCGCCCTCAGCCGTCCGCCTGAAACGCATCTCCCTCGGCATCCCTCCCTTCGGCCGATCCTCTTCCCGTTGAAAACCTGCCACGACTATTTGGCCCGGCAAAGCCCGGGGCGATGACGGGGTAGCCTCGCGAAGATGGATCGTCAATGGTGATTCATCAAGTGATTCCCTCTCCCCGTCACCGTGCTGGAACGCTTGCGGCGGTGATGAATTGTAAGCCGGAGTATTCTGCTCTCATTCATTCAAATGCTTGTTAGCCGGGTTTGCCCGCTTTGAGATTCCATCGATGTTGCCATGCGAGCCGCTTGAGCTTCCGATGGTAGAACAGCAGATAGAGGTAGTAGTCCCTGGCATCAATCTGCATCTGCTCCCGCCGCTCCAGGAAGGCAAAGCTGATACCAAGTTCGAGGATGAAGCTTTCCAACTCGTGCGAGATCGCCGCTTCCACGTCCTTCTCGGCATAGGTGTCCTTCAGCCCAAGGAAGTCGAGGATGTAGGGATCGCGTAAAACAAGGTCGGGCGTCAGCTTGTGCACGCTGCGCAGAGCTGCGAGTTCCTGCTTAATTAGCTTGTCCGGCTTCTTCGAGATCGCCGTGCGCTCGTAGAGCATGGAGCCGATTTTCTTCAGGAAAGTGCGTACACTCCAGTTCTCCATGCTGCACATCTCGGCGTAGAAGTCCCGCTTAAGCTAATCATCGAGGTAGATGATCGAACGAAAATGGCTCCATCCCAATTTTGCACACAGTGTGAGCAAAATGTCGCGATCCGGGAATGCCTCTGAGAGCGTGACCAAGTGAGCCAGGTTTCGCTGGCTGAAACCCCTGCCAAACTCCGCCTCCAATTGTGCACTAAGTGTGTGCAAAATCTCCTTCCCGTAATCAGCACGCTTCTCCTTCAGCACATCTGTGCGAATGCGAGTGCCGATCTCCCAAAAAAGGAGCGTCAGACCCGCGTTGATGGTTCGGGCAACGTCTTCGCGGGCCGTGAGGATGAGTTCACGGATATCCGCAAGCAGCGGCGCGGCAAGGGCGGCGGGCTTGGGAGCGAGCGTGCGAGGCTTCCAGAGGTCACAAAGACATCTTCTCGACGATGGTCTTGGCCAGGTTACCGAAAGCCACACCGCACTGCTGAACTGCTTCGTAGTGCGCTCCGATGGCACCATCAGATGCCTTGAGATGAAAAATGGGTTTGCGAGCTTCCATGGCAAGAGGAACTAGGCTGCGATAATGCTTTACCAAGCCAAGGCAGCTAGGGTCAGTGTCAATGGTGTCCATTGTTCCAATATTCCCAAGCACAGAGCGATGATAGGTGTCTGGAATTTTCGCGACCCAGCGATCATAAGCCTTAACGGGCCTGTTATCGCGAACGCCAAATTGCAGGATGGCGTAGCCGATAGGCGTGATATGACCTGATGGCAAAGAGAGGCCGGGGACAGGGTTTCGTGACACACGATCTTCCCATTCCTCGCGCCACTGGCGCAATGTCGGGCCGAGGTTTCTCAGCCCTTGCAGCGAAAAAAGATCGGGGGCCAAAGGCACTAGAACATGCGTGGCGGAGATTAGCGCGGAGCGATTGATGGCCCCAAAATTCGGCCCTACATCCATGATGACAATTTCAGCCTGGGTCTTGTGGACTGCCATTTCAGCAATCCGATGAAAAGCAGAGGTATGCCGGAAGGCGGGCTGGTTTCGATCTAAACAGCGCCCCCACGCCCCAGACAATTCACCTTCATACCCTGATAAAGCAAGGTCACCTGGGATGAGGTGGAGCTTAGAATTGATTCGTTCGACATGAGACTCCCTGACGTCGCCAGTGCCGCTGATGAGAGGTTCCAATGCCCCCATCAAGCTTTGCCCGCTGCTTACTTCAGGATCCCAGATTTGCTCAAGCCGACGTTCGCCTAGGAACATCGAGGTCATATTGGCTTGAGGGTCGAGATCAACCACCAAAACCCTGCGCCCCATGTCAGACAACATCCACGCGATGTGGTAGGCCAGTGTTGTTTTGCCGACACCTCCCTTGTTGTTAAAGAACGCGAGTACTTTCATGTGTCTGGATGTTTCTGGATCGTGGCTAGCACGAAGTTGGGTTGGAACTCAAATGTTGCTGGTAGGCTCCCGTTCTCAGCAAGCGCGTTCTGAGCATCAATGACGCCGCGTCCAAAGCGATTCACATAGCCGAGAATCTTGAGTGCCTCGGCGATCACAGGATTGCGATAGTCGGTACATCGTGGGAAATTCTCCGGAGAGGCATCGCCGTAAAGCCCGCCTGGATTTTGGATTTCGATCCGGTCTGCGAACCGATAAAATCGAACTGGCGAGTTCGATTCATAGCTGCGATGGCAAACAGCATTCATCAACAATTCACGAACCGCACGCTTGGGGAAATCCCAAACGAGCGAGTCCCTCAAAGCGGTAGTTCTGACAGGTTTCTCCGACAGGCTGCCTTCTAATAATGCGTCCAATTCACGGCTCAGGGTGAGCAAGTCGCCTGAAAACTCACGAGAGACGGAGACATCGTCGGACAGGGACTTGCCGTCGATCTTGAGATATTGGACGTAGGCTCCAGGCATGACGGCTCTGGCGTTTTTTCCGAAGAGCAAAAGTGCCGCATTCGTCGGGCACCCATGACGCAGGTCAAAGAATCGAAGAGCTGCGAGTTGTTCTTCCACGGTTCTGTGGTTGGAGGCCAGCACGTCTGCTGCTATGGCCTCCTTGCGATAGGTATTCTGGAAGATGTCCAAAGCTAGGTCATCCAGGGTGGCCTCGGGGCACGCACGGGCGTCGAACGACTTTGAGGTGGCAATTCGTCGCTCGGAAAGAATTCGTTCTTCGCCTTCATTTGCTACTGCCTTGCGTGGTCCTACTCTGATCCATACTCGGCCCCGATATTGCACTGGTGGAATGTCAGAAGGATGAACTTCCACGATAACTACATCCCCGCTGCCGTCTGACAGCGTAATTTTGTAAACTTCCATCGCGGGCGACGGTAAGATTTCGCCGTCCTGACGTAATCCAGCCAAGTCTTTGAGCAAATTGTCGGATGCTTTTAGGCCGACCGCCTTGCCGGTCTTGTCATCAATGCCCAAGAGCAAGAAGCCAGAGCTACGATGATTGGGGAAGTCGTTGGAGAATGCACAGATCGCCTCTCGAAACTTCGTGGTATCGGTCGTGGAAATCGTGCGCTCAATCCTATCGGATTCGAGTGCTGCCGTTAAGCTGATGAGTTCCGTTTCAGTGATCATTTCAAAGTTGGTGATTGGGATCGCGTGACTCTTTACGCAGTCGTATAGACCTCCGCGCCGCTTTCCACAAACTCCTTCGACTTCTCATCCATCCCACGTTGAAGCGCTTCTTCCTCGGCAATGCCTTGTTCCGCGGCATATTGCCGGACGTCTTCGCTGATTTTCATCGAACAGAAGTGCGGGCCGCACATGGAGCAGAAATGGGCGGTTTTGGCTCCGTCCTGGGGAAGGGTTTCGTCGTGGAATGAGCGGGCGGTGATGGGGTCTAACGAAAGATTGAACTGGTCTTCCCAGCGGAACTCGAAGCGGGCTTTGCTGAGGGCGTTGTCGCGGTATTGGGCGCCGGGGTGGCCTTTGGCGAGGTCGGCGGCGTGGGCGGCGAGTTTGTAGGTGATGACACCGACTTTCACGTCGTCTTTGTTGGGGAGTCCGAGGTGTTCCTTCGGCGTCACGTAGCAGAGCATGGCGCAACCATACCAGCCGATCATCGCAGCGCCGATGCCGCTGGTGATGTGGTCGTAGCCGGGGGCGATGTCGGTTGTTAGCGGGCCGAGGGTATAAAATGGAGCTTCGTGGCACCATTCGAGTTGTTTGGCCATGTTTTCCTCGATCATGTGCATCGGCACGTGGCCGGGGCCTTCGTTCATGACCTGCACGCCTTTGGCCCAAGCGCGTTGGGTGAGTTCACCCTGGACTTCGAGTTCGCCAAACTGGGCTTTGTCATTGGCATCGGCGATGGAGCCGGGGCGCAGACCGTCGCCGATGGAGAAGCTGACATCGTAGGCGGCCATGATGTCGCAGATGTCGTCCCAGTGGGTGTAGAGGAAGTTTTCCTTGTGGTGGGCGAGGCACCACTTGGCCATGATGCTGCCGCCGCGACTGACGATGCCGGTCATGCGGGAGGCGGTCATGGGGACGAAGCGTAGCAGAACACCGGCGTGGATGGTGAAGTAATCGACGCCCTGTTCGGCCTGCTCGATGAGGGTGTCGCGGAACAGTTCCCAGGTGAGGTCTTCGGCTTTGCCATTCACTTTTTCGAGCGCTTGATAGATGGGCACGGTGCCGATGGGCACGGGCGAGTTGCGCAGGATCCATTCACGGGTGGCGTGGATGTTCTTGCCGGTGGAGAGGTCCATGACGGTGTCCGCGCCCCACTTGGTGGCCCAGCGCATTTTTTCGACCTCTTCTTCAATGCTCGACGCGACGGCGCTGTTGCCGATGTTGGCATTGATTTTCACCAGAAAGTTCCGGCCGATGATCATCGGCTCAAGCTCGGGATGGTTGATGTTGGCGGGAATGATGGCGCGACCGGCAGCGACTTCGCTGCGGACGAACTCAGGGGTGATTTCGTTCGGGATGCGCTGGGGGAAACGGGAGAAAATCGAAGGTGTATAGGGACTGTGGGGAAGCTGGGTGGAACCGGCGTGCTGTTTGTCGAGTCGATCACGGAGGATGTCATCGCGCTGTTCGGAAATTTCCATGCGCTGCATGTTCTCGCGGATGGCGATGAATTCCATCTCGGGGGTGATGATGCCTTGTCGCGCATACCAGAGCTGCGTCACCGGATGGCCCGCAGAAGCGCGCAGCGGCTGGCGGCGTTCGGCGGTCAGGCCGGGGAACTCAACAAAGCGGTTCGCCCGTTCGGACTTCGAGGCAAACTCCGCGTGTTTTTCCGTGAGGTAGCCGTTGTCCTGCGGTTGCACCAAGCGACCGTCGTAGGCTTCGGCATCGCCTCGCTGTAAAATCCACTCGCGCCGCAAAGCGGGCAGTCCCTGTTCGGCTGTGCCGGTGAATGCCTCATCGCCCCAGGGACCGGAACAGTCATAGACCCTGACCGGAGGATTTTTTTCCACACGACCGTTGAATGACTTGGTGTCGGAGAGCGAAATTTCGCGCATCGGCACACGGATGTCGGGATGGATTTGGCCATTCACATAAACCCGCGTGGAGGCGGGGAGTGTCGTGAGGGAGGCATCGTGTTGTTCCGGGGTCTTGTTTTCGTCGGCTGCGATCATGAAGGTGGAATGCTGGTGATTGTATGATTTCGATTTCAGAAAAAAGCCGCACAGATCCTGCGCGGCGGAAAACGAGAAATGGGGCATTTCCGACTTCCTACGGCGGCATGACCCGCGTCAGGTTCAGAGGGTTTTTTTCCCGCGTGGAAAAATCTCGGTCTGTCGATCGCCAGACGCCCCTGTCGGTTCGAAACATGAAGCATCGCAGGCCGCTGTCAAGAGGGAAGAATGGCTGCCTGGATTTGGCGCAGGGCGGGGTGAATTGCGGGAAATAGAGCCAGTGGGATGTTGACGGCGGCGGGATGCATGCGCTAGAACGGGTCATGCAGGTGGCTGTCATAGAAGCAAGCAGGATCGTAGAGCAAGGAGGGGCGATTGTATGGCTGCAGCTGGCGTTGGCATTTTTCGGGATGGTCTTCATCGCAGAGCGCATGTTTTTTTTTCATCGGGCGCGGGTCAACGTGTCGGATCTGATGATCGGGCTGAGGAATCACGCGAGAAAACGTGCATTCGCCGAGGCCCGTCACGAAGCCGCACGCGCGCCAGGCCCAGTGGCCCGCGTGGCTCATGCCGTGTTGCTGCGGCCCGATTTGCCGCGGGTTGACCTTCGGGACATCGCTCAGGAAGCGGGACAACTCGAAGTCCCGCGGATCGAGCGCAACGTGCGGGCGATCCTCGGCGTTGCGCTGCTGACACCGCTGTTGGGAATGTTGGGCACCATTCTCGGCCTGGTGGATGTTTTTCAAAAAATGAGCGAACGCGGCGGCCTTGCCGGGCCGAATGAGCTGTCGGGGGGGGTCTTCCAATCCTTGGTCACAACGGCGCTCGGCCTGATGATCGCGATCGTGATGTACTTGTTTTATCTTTATTTTTTGGGCAGGGCCCGACGCCTGATGCATCGGCTCGAGCGTGCCGGCATCGAGTCGGTCAACATGGTTTGTGATTCGAGGATTCACGATCCCAACGAGGATGCGCCGGGAGAGGGCGGGGAGGGATCGAAGTGAAACTCGAAACCACACTTCCCGAGGGAGTTGGCTTCCTGCATGCCATACCTTTGTTCAATCTTTTTGCCGTATTGTTGATGTGTCATGCCGTTGGGCCGTTGTTGGAGGAAAAAACCGGTGTGGCTGTGGACATGCCGACATCGATGTTTCAGATTGAGCGATACCAGGAGGCTGCGGTGATTACTTTGATGGCACAGGGAAACCAGCAGATGTATTTGGGAACCCAAGCCTGCACCATGGTCGAACTCGATCAGTTGCTAGGGAAAACAGTCGACAAAGGGGTTGCGCCGAATGCCGTGGTGGTGATCAAGGCGGACCGCATGGTCTCCTCGGAATCATTGCGGCAGGTGGCGGAAGTCTGCTTGCGCAAGGGTTTGAAAGTGGTGCTTGCCGGGGGCGGGAGGCGAACATCGCTACAAGAAGCGTCGCAATGAGCCCGGAAGATTCCCAAGTTGGATTCGAAGACGCACCTGCGTTGATCTTTTCCTGGCGCAGGAGCTTCCGGCGTCGATGGGCGATGGCCGTCGCGGTCCTGTTGGTCATCCCTATGATCGTCGGCCTCTTTGCCTCGATTCACGTGCGGGGCTTTTCCGTGCCGCCCGGTCATCTTCGTCGTGCGGAACTGCTGATCGTCGCCGAGGATGCATCCAATCGCGATTGGCTTGAGAAAATATCGCAACAAACCCCGTTTCCCGTCCTTCTCGAACAGGAGCGGATCGAGAAGCTTTCTGCGCCACGGTGGTCCGAGATTACAAACATGAAGTATCAGTACAAGGGCGAACTGCGCGATGTTGTCGTTCCTGACCCCGCGCCGGTCTTTGAAAAAAAACAAGTCCTGCCGACCCTGCCCGAAACCGTTGCAACGGAACTGCCCGAACCGGCGAACGCGAACCGCCGGTTGCAGCCGCGCTTGAAGCTGCTGGCGCGATTGACCACTGCCGATCTTCCCCCGACCTGGCCTGAGTATTTCGGCACCGAAGAATCCTATCAAGGCATGAGGTATTTGTTGGAAATCGATGCCAGGGGCGTTGTGGTTTCCTGTCTTGCGGCCGGCAAGGAAGCGGAGAAACGAAATGTCGCCCTCGAGAATTGGATGAAATCATTGGTTTTTCCCAAGCCGGAACGGGTGAAGGGATGGCTGGGTTGCGAAGTGATCGGAACATACGTCGATGATTGAGTTGAGTCTGACAGAATTCTGCCTGTTGATGCTGATCGCCGCATTTGTCCTGGTCGGACTATTCGGCTGGGTTTCTCGTTTTTCCCACTGGAACGAGGAGCGTCGGGGCCGCCGGGTGCGCATGGTCTGTGATCTGTGCCTCGAAGTTTGGCAGGATCGGGGTCGGGAAAAAATCCGTGCGTGCCCCGGTTGTGGCAGAAACTGCGAGCGCAAGAGCTGAAAATCACCTCGCTGTGGGAACAGTTGAGCTTGCGCGGCTCCGGCTCCGCAGTTAGTAATGGCCAGGGAGATCCGCCACACATCAAATGAAAGAAAGACGAGTCGTGATTACTGGAATCGGTTGCATCAGCCCGTTGGGGAATGATTTGACCAGCACGTGGGAGGCAATGAAGGCGGGGCGCAGTGGCATCGACCAGATTCATTCGATGGATGTCAGCGCTTACGATGTTCATATCGGTGGGGAAGTGAAAGGATTTAATGCCGAGCCATTTTTCACCAATGCGAAGGATTGCCGTCGTGCCGACCGCTATGTGCAACTGGCCGTGGCGGCCTCGCGCATGGCTTTGCTCGACAGCGGTCTGGACCTCGACACCGTGAACAAGGATCGGGTTGGGGTGATCGTCAGCAGCGGCATTGGCGGACTCGGCACGCTCGAGGGGGAGCATAGCAAGCTGGTCCTGCGCGGGCCGGGCCGGGTCTCTCCTTTTCTCGTGCCGATGATGATCGCCAACATCGCCAGTGGCATTGTTTCCATGGAATACGGTTTCGGCGGGCCGAACATGGCCATCGTCACGGCCTGCGCGACATCCAATCATTCGATCGGCGAGTCCTGGAGGATCATCAAGTTCGGCGACGCGGATGCCTTCCTTTGCGGCGGGGGGGAGGCGAGCATCCTTCCTTGCGCGCTCGCGGGTTTCAGCAACATGAAGGCTCTCAGCACGCGCAACGACGAACCGCAGCGCGCCTCGCGTCCTTTTGATGTCGATCGCGACGGTTTTGTCATGGGCGAGGGCGCCGGCATCCTGATGATCGAGGAACTGGAGCACGCGAAAAAACGCGGCGCGCGGATCTATGCCGAATTGATCGGTTACGGTCTCAGTGCGGATGCCTATCACATGACATCCCCCCACCCCGAGGGACTGGGTGCGTCCCGCTGCATGGACATAGCGCTGCATCATGGCGGCATCAACGCCGAGCAGGTCGATTACGTCAACGCCCACGGCACCTCGACGGGCCTCGGCGATATTTGCGAAACCAAGGCGATCAAAAAAACCTTCGGCGGACACGCGAAAAACGGCCTGCTGGTCAGTTCGACCAAGTCGATGACCGGCCATCTTCTCGGTGCCGCCGGTGGCGTGGAAATCGCCGCGTGCTTGATGGCGATGAAGGAAAACATCGTGCCGCCGACCATCAATCTCGATCAGGCCGACCCCGAGTGCGATCTCGATTACATCCCCCATACGGCCCGCGAGGCGAAGGTCGATGTCGCACTCAGCAACAGCTTCGGTTTCGGCGGACACAATGCCTCGCTGCTCGTCCGCCGCTTTTCCTGTTAGATCAACCGCACTCCATCCATGCCCATTGCATCCATCGATCTCGCCAGTGAAATCCAGCGTTTGAAAAAAACGCGCAACGCCGTGATTTTGGCTCACAACTACCAGACCGGGGACATTCAGGATGTGGCCGATTATGTCGGCGATTCCCTGGGTCTCGCTTATCGGGCCCGCGACACCGCAGCGGATGTCATTGTTTTCTGCGGCGTGCATTTCATGGCCGAGACCGCGAAGATCGTCAACCCGGGCAAGATTGTCGTGCTCCCCGACAAGGACGCCGGTTGTTCGTTGGAGCAATCCTGCCCCGGCCCGCAGTTGGAGGCGTTTTTGCAACAGAACGCCCACAAAAATTACTACGTCATCGCCTACATCAACTGCTCGGCTCACGTCAAATCCCTGTGCGATGTGATTTGCACCTCGGGCAATGCCGTGAAGATCGTCAACAAGGCCCCCGCGGACCGGCCCATTCTTTTTGTGCCCGATGAGAATCTCGGTGCCTGGGTGATGGAGCAGACCGGTCGGAAAATGGATTTGTGGAAGGGCTCTTGTTACGTTCACGTCGAGTTCACCCGCGAGTCGATTCGCAAGATCAAGGAACAATACCCCAAGGCGCTCGTCGTTGCCCATCCTGAATGCACGCAGGCCGTGCGATTGCTGGCCGATGAGGTTTGCTCGACCGAAAAAATGGTGAGCTACTGCCGCAATGCACCCGTCAACGACATCATTGTGGTCACCGAAAGCGGCATGCTGCACCGCCTGCGTCGCGAATGCCCGGAGAAAAATCTGATCCCCGGCCCCACAGACCGTTGTGCCTGTGCGGATTGCCGCTATATGAAGATGAACACATTGCAGAAACTGCACGACTGCCTGCGCGACCTCAGCCCCCGGGTTGAATTGCCGGAGTCGGTCCGCGTTCGAGCGGAAAAACCGCTGCTGTTGATGTTGGAACAATCGCTCTGAAATTTCCCGGATGCCGAAAGTCTTTTTCAAAACCTATGGTTGCCAGATGAACGACCGCGACACCGAACAAGTGGCGCGGATGTTCACTGAGGGTGGCTATACCCTCACTGCTGATGAAAAGGATGCCGATGCAATCCTGGTCAACACCTGCTCGGTGCGCGATCAGGCGGAGCAAAAGGCGCTGGGGAAAATGCGGTTGATGGGCGCCCATCGCGACGCGAAACCCCATGTGGTTTATGGCTTCATGGGCTGCATGGCACAGTCGCGCGGCAGCGAGTTGTTCGGCACCATCCCCCACCTCGATGTGGTGGTGGGCACGCAAAAATACCACAAGGTTTTTGAATACGTCGATGCCATCCTCCGCCGTCGTTTGGAGGCGCGCATGGACGACCCGGCGCTGGCGATGAATGGGGAAAACGTTTGCGACGTGGAAGAGGAGGTCGGCTCGCAAAACACCATTCGCGATCATCTAACGAAAGACCGCCAGGTCAGCGCTTTTGTTTCGATCATGCAGGGCTGCAACATGCGCTGTACGTTTTGCATCGTTCCGGACACCCGGGGACGCGAGCGCAGCCGGCCGATCGTCGGGATCGTCGATGAAGTAAGGCGGCTCGCCGACAAGGGGGTTCGCGAGGTCACTTTGCTGGGACAGATCGTCAATTTGTACGGCCGCACCGAGTTCCTTCACGTCGATGGCAAGTCGCCGTTCGTGCAGTTGTTGGAAAGCATCCACGAGGTGCCCGGCATCGAGCGGATCCGTTTCATCTCACCTCATCCGATTGGCTATCGCGACGACCTGATCGCCGCTTTCGGCTACCTGCCGAAATTGTGCTCGCACATTCATTTCCCGATGCAAAGCGGCTCGGACCGGATTTTGAAACTCATGCGGCGGCCTTACAAGCAGGAGAAATTCATGGAAATTTGCGACAAGATGAAGGCCGCGCGGCCTGATTTGTCGATCACCACCGACATCATCGTCGGGTTTCCCACCGAAACCGAGGAGGATTTTCAGGCATCGTTGGACGCGGTGAAACGGGTGCAATTCGCCAATGCCTTCGTGTTCCGCTATTCAAAACGACGCGATACGCCCGCCGCGGAAATGGAGGGACAGATCGAAGAGTCCGTCAAGGAACAGCGCAATCAAACGCTGCTCAAGCTCGTCAATCAAATCGCGATTTCGCAGAACGATGCCTTGGTCGGCACAACCCAGCGGATCCTTTGCGAGGGAAATTCGCGCCACAATGAAACGCGGTTGTCAGGGCGCACCTCGCAAAACCGCATCGTGATTTTTGATGGCGACATCGAGAGCTTCAGCGGCAGAATGCTGGACCTCCGGATCGAGAAGTCATCGGGATTCACTTTGTACGGAACCCCCTGCGAGCAGGTCGCTGTGCAACAACTCGTTGAAGCCGCAGAAAAGTTTTGATTTTTCCGGCGGCAGGTCGGGCACCAGTCCGTCGTGATCCAGTTCGGCGCGGCAGATGGCGAAAAATTCTTCTTCGCGCTGCATCCGTCGAATCGCCTCTTCAAACACATCGCCCATTCCCTGCACGATATACAGCATGGTTTTTTTCATCCGTTGGATGTGGTTTTTCTCATCGTAGGTTTTGCTCTCCCGCGCCAGTTCATGGTAGAGGTCCTCGATGTATTCCAGCAGGTCGCGCGCCGTCGGCTGAGTCGGCGCGGTTCCCGCATACAGTGCGCGGAGTTGGTCGAAAATCCACGGATTGCGGATCGCGCCGCGACCGATCATCAGTCCGTGTGCGTTGGTCATGGTCTGGTAGTTTTTGCCGGACTGCGCATTCACGACGTTGCCATTCGCGACAACCGGACAGGCAAGAATATTCACCGCGCGAAGCACGCAATGAGGTCGGACGGGTGTTTGATATCGGTCGGCCACCGTTCTTCCATGGATGGTCAGGCCATCGATCGCATGCTTGCGGAAAATTTCGAGCAGGGCGGAAAATTCGTCCTCGTGATGATAACCGACGCGGGTTTTGACAGTGAAGCGCCCCGGGATCGCATCGCGAAGGGCCCCGATCATCCTGTCAACTTCCTGTGGTTGTCGCAGCAATCCGCCGCCCGCGCTTTTTCCGCAAACCGTCGGACTTGGGCAGCCGAGGTTGAGATCGATTCCCGCGATCGGGTGATGTTGCAGTTGCCGGATCGCATCGACCATGTGCGCCGGTTCGGAACCGATGATCTGCGCAAAGATCGGCCGGCCGGTGCTGTTTTCATCGATCGAGCGGAGAATGTAGCGATCAGGCCGGAACGCGTGGTGAACGCGGAAGAACTCGGTGACAAACCAATCGGGTCCGCCGCGTCGAGCGCAAACCCTCATAAACGGAAGGTCCGTGACGCTTTGCATCGGTGCCAGAACCAGGGCGGGTCGATCATGAGGAAGGAAGTCGCGCATGCGGATGAATCGTTGAGCTGTCGTCGCATCGAGGACAGAATCCGAGCATACCCTGAGATGACAGGAAATCCACGGCTTATTTGGCGAGGGTGATTGACGGTATGTTTGGTCGATGGCATTTTTCATTAGCATGGAGCCGTTTAAAAATGTGTTCAATCGGGATGCCATTTCGATGATGGGCCGGGTGTTGGCTGCACTCAGCGCGGAGTTCCCCGCGAAAAAATTCACCCGACTCGCCTGTCGTGATCTGGAGACTCTCGAGCTAAAACAACGGTCCGCGCAGATTTGTCAGGCGCTTGAGGAATGCCTGCCGCCCTCCTTTGAGGATGCCGCGGCATTGATCATCGCGTCCCTGCATCCCTCGTGCGATGCCAATTCCAATGGTGGGGGAACAACACCGGAGGGCATCCAGGGCTGGTTGATCATGCCACTCGCGGAATACACAGGGCAAAGAGGGCAGGGGAATTTTTCGCTGGCGATGGACCTATTTCAGCAACTGACGATGCGCTTCACGGCGGAGTTCGCCATACGCCACATGATTCTCGTCCACCCGGAAAAAACGCTGGCGACATTGATGGATTGGACATCGCACGACAATCATCACGTCCGCCGGTTGGTGTCCGAAGGATCCCGCCCGCGGCTGCCTTGGGCGATGCAGTTGCCGCAGGTGATTGCGGATCCGCAACTGACCCTGCCTTTGTTAGAGGCATTGCGCGACGACCCATCCGGGTATGTGCGTCGCTCGGTGGCGAATCATTTGAACGACATCGCAAAGGATCATCCGCAGACGGTTCTTGATCTCGCTGCAAGCTGGCACAAAAACGCCCCGCCCGAACGGGTCAGGCTGCTTCGCCACGCGATGCGCAATCTGCTCAAGCAAGGACACGAGAAGGCATTGAAACTCCACGGTATGAGCGCGCCGAAGCTGGCGGATGTCTCATTGGAAATCCTCACTCCCCGGGTGCCGTTTCACGGTGATTTGCGCTTTGTTGTGCAGATGCGTTCGACGGCCGGACGCGATCAGAAAATCCGGCTCGATCTGATCGTGCATTATCAAAAGGCGAACGGAAAACTGGCACCCAAAACTTTTTTGTGGAAGGAATTCATCCTGCGTGCCTCTGAAGTCCATCGTGCCGAACGCCGCCAATCGTTCCGAGCGATCACAACCCGCGTGTACCATCGCGGTCTGCATCGTTTGGAAGTCCGCGCCAATGGCGTGGCCCTGGCCATTGCGGACTTTCATCTCATTTGAAATGGCCTGCTCCCAGTGGCGTGGCGTTTTAATGTCTCACGATCAAATGCCCCCAAAAGGAACAGAGGCCGGGATTGCAAAACGATACCAATGCTTCAATCCGCCAATCATGAAACGTCATGAGACCGATTGGTCATGACGATGCCCGCAACGTGAGAATTGCCAGTTCCGGCGGACAGGCAAATCTCAACCGTGGTCCACTCGTGCCAACTCCGCGGGTGACGAATAATCGGGAGTCTTCGTTGGAGAAATTTCCATAGACATATTTTCTGCCGTGCTTCACGGTTTTCGGTGCCACGTCCAACAGCGGAACCCGACATTGGCCGCCGTGAGTGTGGCCGGAGAGTTGCAAGGTTACTTCGCGTGCCGCGCACATCGTGTCGAAGTAATCCGGTTCGTGAACCAGCGCGAGAATGGGAGTGTTCTTGGATATTCCCCTCATCGTTTTCACGGGATCCGGCCTGCCGAGCCAGACGAAATCCGTGCCCGCAACGGCCAATGATTCACCGCGAATCGATAAAACACTATGCTGGTTGATCAGAAAGGAGATGCCAGCTTTCTCAAACTGTTGTCTGAAGATTGCCGCATTTCCGGCCCACCCGTCGTGGTTTCCCATGACAGCGAAAATTCCGTGCGTGGCATTCATGTTGCCAAGGCATGCGAGCATCGGGCTGATGACTCCGGGGTCTGCGCTGATGTAGTCACCGGCGAGCGCGATGATGTCGGGTTTTTCCTGTTGGATCCGGGCGACGACATCCTCGAGCAGCCCTGCATCCTGGTCCGGACGGTAGTGAAGATCCGCGATCAGGCCGATCCGCAAGCCATCGAGCCCGGCTGGCAGTTTTTTACACGAGACATCCTGCCGGGTGATCGACAAGTAATCGGGTTCGATCCAAAATCCATTTGCGACCGATCCTGCCGCACCGGCCAACATGAGTCGAAGGATGTTGCGACGATTGAATCGTTGAGTTGGTTTCACGAGCCCGATCATTGCTGATTTTTGTGATGGAAGCATGAAGAAAGCATGAAATTTCCGCTAGTCATGGTGTCAGATACGCTCAGGCTCTCGTGTATTTTCATCCCGCTTGAATGAGCTTGCCCAGGGCGTGCAAATTACTATCGTAACTCCCACACATGAGCAAAATCCCCTGGCAGCAAATCTTCAGCTTCACCGCGCTCGATGTGGTGAAGATCCTTGTCACCGCGCTGTTGATCGTGATCGTCAACAAGATCCAGTTGGTGAACGACCGGGTGTCGGCCTTGTTGATCGCCCTGCCTTTCACTTCGCTGATTGCGATGATCTGGATGAATGGTCAGGGGCAAAGCAGCACACGCATCGCCAATCACGCCGAGGGCACGTTCTGGTTTGTGCTGCCCACCCTGCCGATGTTTCTGGTTTTTCCCTGGCTGCTCCGCCAGGGCTGGTCCTTCTGGCCGGCTTTGCTTGCCAATTGCGCGATGACGGTGCTGTTGTTCTGGCTCACGGTCATGCTGCTGCGCAAGTTCGGTATCGATCTGATGCCGAAATCGTGAATCCAAAGGAAGCCGCTCAGCGTCCGAGGATCGACTTGGTATCCTTGATGTCCATGGCCCGCTGTTGACGCCAGTCTGTGATCTCCGGCTCCGGGAACACATCGCGTCTGTTGTCGGTCGCGGCATCGCTTGGTTTGCTCAGCAGTTTTCCCGATTGCTCGTTTGCGGATCTGTGATCGAGTTGTTTTTTCTCGACCGATTTTCCGGAAAACAAAGAGGTGCTTCCACTTTCGCGCGCGCTTTTCCCGACATCGGCTGCCCGGGTCAGAAAACGGTTGGCGTCGGTGTTGCCTTGGTAGGCGGGTTTTTCATGGGTGGTGTCGCCCCACCAGGATTTTTTTTGCACCGAGCCGGCATTGTAGGTGCCGGCGTGATATTCGCGTTTTGCCATCGATGCCTCGCCCGCTGTTTCAAAAGAACTGCGTTTGTTGTTATTGATTTTCCAATTGCCTTCGGAGTCCTGGAAATAACCTTCCTTCCCTCTGGAGTTGAAGCGATCATTCATGCTGCGGGGACGCGAGGCCTCGGCAGCCACTTTGACGTCGTCGCCTTCGTTCTTGAAACAAGCGCTGAGGGCTAGACCGAGCAGCAGTGGCTGGATGCGCAGGATTGCCTTGGTGATTCTGCCGGTGTTCATTCTGTTAGACCATGCCGAGTTTCATCCGTCCCTCTTCTGAGATCATGTCCTGATTCCAGGCGGGATCCCACACGAGTTCCACGCGTGCTTCATCGACCCCCGGAAGTGTCATGATCCGCGCCTGCGCGTCGGCCGCGATCACCGGGCCCATGCCACATCCCGGGGCGGTGAGGGTCATTTTCACCAGCGCCACGGTTTTGTCGTCATGTTTTTCCAAAGAGCAGTCGTAGACCAGTCCGAGGTTGACGATGTCGACGGGGATTTCCGGATCGTAAACGCCTTTGAGCTGCGCCCACACCTGTTCTTCGAGTGGCGCGTCCTGCAGGCGTTTGATCTCCTCCTGTTTTTGTTGTTCGACCTCGGGATCGATGCCTAGCGCGTCATTGTCCTTCGCGGAAATCCGGGCGAGACCCGCAGAGGTGGCCACGGTGAAAGTGCCGCCGAGGCGCTGGGTGATGTAAACAACTGTGCCGATCGGCAGGGTCAGGCTGTCGCCGCTGGGAATCTGGATGGCGTCGACATCGCGCCTGAGTGTGATTTCTTCGTGCATGAAAGAATGGGTAGGGCTCTGAAAGTGCCGCAGTTTCAAGAATTGTCAAGGCTTCTGGCGTTCGGTTACTTCAGCGAGCTGTGCGGGTCGCCATTGTAGAGGGAGGGAAACGAATCGATCAGCGGTGCGCATTTGCTGAACAACAGAACCGCAAGGGCTATCAGCACGATGAAGATCACGGCGGAGATCCCGACCATGGCGGCAGTGCCGCGTTTTTTCTTTTCCGGTGCCTGAGGCATCTCGCCGGGAGGGCCGCTGGGATGGTAAACAAGCGGCCGGGTTTGCATCGCTGGCGAGCCCTGCAATGCCACGGTCTGCGGAGCACCGGGCGAATAACTGGCGGTGGCGACGGGTCGCGGCGCAACGATGGATCGAGGTCCGGTGGTCGTGGCGTGCAGCGGGTGCGCGATCGCATGACCTGCTGGCTGTGATTTCGGGATTGCTGGGGCATGGACCAGAGCGGCGGCCACGGGTGATGGGGCGACTGAGGCGGGTACGACGGCTTCTTCCACACCCGCGGGAGCAATCGACGACGATTCCACTGCGGGTGGTTCCACACTTTCCGTGATGACCGGTTCGGCGGTTTTGTGAATTGCTACGATGTCGGGTGAATCGACTGCAGGCGTTGTCGGCAAATGCATCGGCGCGACCGTCGGTGTAACAACCCCTGCGGAGGTCGGGGCGTTCGGATCCGCCGCAAAGTCATCCGCTTGCAGCATGTGGGACAGCGCGGCGGTGTGCACGCTTGGTCGACCGAAGTTTTCCGGCGGCATGATCGGCTGGGGCGCGGTTTTGATCAATGCCGCAATCGCGGGGTTGGCTGCGAGCGTGTTCTGCCCCACCGGTGCTCCCGGCCGAACGAGCGTGGCCGCTGCCGGAATCTCGGTGGCTGCCTCGGTCCGATAGTCGTTCAGGAGCGTGATCTGATCGCTTTGAATGAAGTGGGCGAGCGACTCGCGGGCGTTGTGGGGTCGATGGTCCGCCAAGCGGTTGATGTGCCACATCACCCAGTCGGCAACCCAGCGCGGCAGGTCGGGGCGGATATCGTGAAGCGGAAAAACCCGGTGCTCGAGGTGGGCGACCATCACCTGCGGACCGGTCTCGCCATTGAAGGGATAAATACCGGTGAGGGCGAAGTAATACAGGCAGCCGATCGAATACATGTCGGTCCGCATGTCCAACTCGGTGCGCTCGAATTGCTCGGGCGACATGAAAAAGATCGAACCGAAAATCGAGTCCTTTTGATCGATGGTTTGCTGCGACGGTTTGGGGCTGAACTTGGCGAGGCCGAAGTCGACAATCTTCACATGGAATTTTCCCGACGGCAGCCAGGTCATCATGACGTTGCTCGGCTTGAGGTCGCGATGCAGCAGGTTCATGTCCTGCGCAGCGATCAGGGCCTCCTGGGTTTGCAAGGCGAATTCACGAAAGTCCTGCCATGTGAAACTGGCTTTTTCGACCACCTCGTCGATCGTTTTTCCCTGCAGCAGTTCCATCACCACGAAGGGACCTTCCTCGTCGAAGCCGACATCGTAAATGGTCACGATGTGCGGATGCTGCAAGGCCGCGAGCGCGCCGGCTTCTTTTGTCAGTTGCCGGGTGGCTTCTTTTTCCAAATCTGCGCCGCTCTCCGGCAGGATTCTTTTGACCGCCACTTCGCGACTCAGGTTTTTATCGTAGGCGCAATAGACGGCTCCTACGCCACCTTGACCAATTTTTCCACGAATTTCGTATCGATCATCCATGCAGCGTGCCGCCAATATGGATAAGATGCTGGCGATGAAAAGCAGGAAATGACAGCCTGCGCCTATTCCGGCAGGCCAGGTTCACGACCCTGTGAAAACAGGCGTGAAATCCTTTGATTGACGTGTGGCGGATCGCGGTGATACACTTGCCATCCCGCAACGGGACATTATGTTTATCGATCACATCCGGATATTTGCAAAAGCGGGCGACGGCGGCCATGGAGCCGTGAGTTTCCGGCGGGAAAAATACGTGCCGCGCGGCGGACCGGATGGCGGCGACGGCGGTCGCGGCGGCGATGTGATCCTGCGGGTGTCGCCGCACACCGATAACCTGCGCCAGTTTCACTATGACCCGAAGATGCTCGCGGAAAATGGCGTGGCCGGTGCCGGGGTGAGGAAATCGGGAAAAAGCGGCAAGCCGTTTGTGGCACTGGTGCCGCCGGGCACGGTGGTTTACCGCACGGGTGCCACCAACGTCCAGCAAGCTCTCGACCTGGAGCGCAGCGAGGAAGGGATCGACGTGGATCCGATCGCCGATCTAACGGAAATCGATCAGGAATTCGTTCTCTGCAGCGGCGGCAAGGGCGGCAAGGGCAACTGGAATTTCAAGACACCCACCAATCGCGCACCGGTCGAACACACCCTGGGCGAAGACGGCGAACAGGGTGTTTATTATCTCGAACTGCGCCGCATTGCCGATGTCGGATTGGTCGGTTTTCCCAACGCCGGCAAATCCACGCTGATCGGAAAACTTTCCCACGCCCATCCGAAGGTGGCCTCATATCCCTTCACCACCCTGCAGCCGGTTGTCGGAGTCGCCGAGTTCGAGGGCTACAAGCGCTGCACCATCGCCGACATCCCGGGATTGATCGAAGGCGCGCATCTGAACAAGGGCCTCGGCCACGAGTTCCTGCGCCACATCACCCGCTGCCATCTGCTGTTGTTCGTGATCGACATGGCCAGTACCGATGGTCGCGATCCGGTGCGCGACCTCGAAGTGCTGCGCGAGGAAATCAGCGAGTACGACGAGGAACTGGCGCGTTTCCCGTGGATGGTGGTGGCGAACAAAATGGACTCCGACCAGGCCGAAGAGAATCTGAAAAATTTCCGCAAGCGCTTTCACAAGGTCGAGATCATTCCGATCTCGGCCGAACTGGAAATCGGTCTCGATGACCTGCGCGCGGTGTTGTTCGAACGCGTGGCGAGCGGCAGGAAATAGCGGGACCGGCGTTGCTTGTTAGAGCGGCGGCAGTTTCGCTTCGGCGGTTTCGATTTGCGCGGTGAGTTCGCCCCAGCGGCTGAATGCGAGTTCCAGCGACTTGGTGATTTTTTCCAGCGCGTGGGTGGTCTCGCGGAACTTTTGCGCATCGCCGGCGACTTCCCCGGTGGACAGGTGTTCGGTCAGGGTGACCTGGGCTTTTTCCATCTCGGCGATTTTTTCTTCCACCGACTCCAGTTCGTCCTGCAGCGGTTTGAGCAACTTGTTGCGCTGGTTGCGCAGATCGGCTTCGATTTTGCGCTGGTCCTTGCGGTTGCCGCCTCCCGCGGTTGGTTCGGTGACGACAGCAAGTTTTGAAAGAGTCGGCACGATCGGCGCGGGTGCTTTGTGCGCCTTCACCTGCGCTTTGTTTTTTTCCTCTAACAAACGGTCGGCGGCGGATTTTTCCAGATAGTAACTGATGTTGCCGGGATAAAGGGTCGGCTTGGCACCGGGACGGAACTCCAGGGTTTTGTGAACCAGCGGATCGAGGAAGGTCCGGTTGTGCGATACGATCAACACGGTGCCCGGATAGTCGACCAAGGCGCGTTGCAACACATCCTGCGACTGCATGTCGAGGTGGTTGGTCGGCTCGTCGAGAATCAAAAAGTTGGCCGGCTGAACCAGCATGCGTACGAGTGCGACCCGCGATCGCTCGCCACCGGAGAGCACGCCGATTTTTTTGAACACGTCGTCGCCACGGAACAGGAAGCAGCCTAACAAATTGCGGCAATGCGGCGCGGCATCGCGGGTCGCCGTTTCCTCAACGGTTTCGAGCACGGTCTTGTGCGGGTCCAGTTCGTCGGCGTGGTTTTGCGAGAAATACGAGATGCTCACCCGCATGCCGAGGGTATAGGTGCCATCGGTCGGTTCCTCCTGTCCGGTGATCAATCGACAAAAGGTGGATTTGCCCGCGCCGTTCGGTCCGACGATGGCGAATTTCTCGCCCTTGGTGATTTCGAAATCGAAGTTATCAAACACGGTGTGCTTGCCGTAACGTTTGCTGGATTTCTCCAACATCGCGACCGAGTGACCCGAGGGTGGCGGTTTCGGAAAGCGGAAATTGACGACCGGATCCTCGGCTTCGATGACGATACGTTCAACCTTGGCGAGCTGTTTGATCCGCGACTGCACGAGCGTCGCTTTGTTCGCCGAGGCGCGGAAGCGGTCGATGAACTCCTGCGTTTTGGCGATCTCCTTGCGCTGGGCTTCGTATTGCCGGAGCAGGTTTTCCTTGCGCAAGACGCTTTCCTTTTCGTAATAGGAATAATTGCCCGCGTATTCCTCGGCGCGACCCTTGTGGAAGGCAATGGTGCGCGTGCAGAGCGTGTCCAACAAAGCCCGATCGTGCGAAATCAACAGGATCGCACCGGGGTAGTTGATCAGGTAATTTTCCACCCAGGCCTGCGAGTCGATGTCGAGGTGGTTGGTCGGTTCGTCGAGCAACAGCACCTCTGGCGCCTGCAGGAACAATTTCGCCATGGCGATGCGCATCTGCCAGCCGCCGGAGAAATGACCGCAGTCTCGCTCGAAGTCGGCTTCGGAAAATCCGAGCCCCAGCAGCACCGACTGGATGCGCGGTTTCATCCGTCCGGGGTCGAAGGCTTCCAGTTGCAATTCGAGGTTGCCGATTTCCTCCAGGCACTCGCTGAACGGCGAGGAGCGCGGGTCGAGCTTCTCTAACAGATCGCCGAGTTCATCGATCTTCTTTTTGATCTCCATCGCTTCGGCGAAGGCGGATTCGGTCTCATCCCACAGGCTGATGCCCTTGACGTGAATGCCCTCCTGCGGCAGGTAGCCGATCCGATAGCCCTTCGGCGCGGTGACTTTGCCCGCACTGGGCTGGATGATCCCGGCGACACATTTCATCAACGTCGATTTCCCCGCACCGTTGTGGCCGGCGAAAGCAATGCGCTCGCGCGGCTGCACGGTGAAAAAGAGGTCGTTGAAGAGCACTCGGGCGCCGTATTCGACGCGAAGACCTTGGATGGAAAGCATGGCAAAAAAGGGGCGGGGAATGGAAGACGGCGGAAAAAACCACAGATTCCCCCGAATTGCACGAAAATTCAGCCGAGGTTTCCGTCACGGCGATCAAGCGAGGGAGATTCTCAAGGGCTGGGAACTTTCTCCGAAAGTTCCGGTGGGGGCAGGATGGTTTGCTCATGCCCCTTCTTCCTGACTCACCGGCGTTGTTTGTGAACGCGGACGCGGAGTGAAGGTAGTTCACGACAGGATGGTCGCGACCACCCCACCGCGTCCGTTATATTGTCTGAGAAAGGCGGAAACATCCTGCTCCGCTGTTTGATCCGCTGATCGCTGGTCACTCGCAAGATCAGCACTTTCACCGGTATGGCCTGTCAATTTTCTTGACTATCCACGGGGCTCATGGGGATGTGGCCATTCCACCACAGCGACCTCGAAGCTCCAGCCATTTTCCGCATCCTGGGATGCGGAAGAATTCGTCGATAGGAACTTCTTTGCCTGTCTCATTCATCTGGATGATTTTTCCGGACTCTTTTGCTGATTTGAGTTTGATTGGCGATTACTCAATCTTCGAGCCCAAGTTCACCGAAGGCTTGATGGTAAGGTGTGCTCAGTGACAACATTTGAAAGCGCAGGGGCATTGAGCCATGAATCAATCGATAAACTACCTCGCACTTCTGATCAGCAGTTAGATAATGGGTGACCTCATCTGTCGTATCCGCCTGTGCAAGCATTTTCGTGTCATTAGGGATAATGACCCGCTGGGTAATTTCCGCAGGAATCTGATCTCGCTTGGAAAATACAATGTGAGCTAATTCTCCTGCTTTTTGCGCATGATCAATGTTAAAGGGAAGAACGCGAAAGTAACGCATGGGTAAATTCTCGATTTTGCCCCTCACGGCATATTCCGCCAGTGCGATGGTAGATACGTAGAGTAGATGTCCACGCTCGATGAGATATTTCAAGTAATCGCGCGCATTGCCATGCAGCGGGTCTTGTGGTTGGTTCAGTCGAATCAAAAACCCCGTGTCACAGAGGACACCGTGCTTTACCCCCATTTTAGACATGGACTCCTCCCCGGATTTCGTCGAGCCAGTCATCCGCGTTCGTCACATCTCGCCAGGCCGAAGCTGATTTCTTCATGAGACCATCGAGGTAAGACTCGGAATACTCCGTGTCGTAGTCAAAAAGATCGATAAAACTCAGCGAAGTGCGGTCCATTTCAAAGGTTTGGATATTTTGTTTGCCCAAGACACGCACTCCAAATTTACGATACAGCAAGTTTTTGTCTTCTCCCTTCAGATAGTCTTTGTTCGTAGCGATGCGCAATGAACCGTATTCTTCCGTATCGAGATGAATGTTGGGATTGCTCTTGCCGCCCGCATTGGTCAATTCGCCGTAAAGATAGAATTCCGCATCGACCCACAGCTTTGCATTGCGTTGAAAATGCGTGGTACGATCAATCCGCAGTTGCGACTCATGGGCGCTGATGGTGATCTGGTAGTCTTTTTCCAAAGCAAGTTGCTGGAGCTTTTCAATGGCGATGGCACTTCGTTCGTGGAGAAAATCGATTTGACCTTGGGCATTAATCTGCGAAAGCACGGCTCCAAAGCCAATGACGCTCTGCATTACCGTGCGGAACCGATGGATCACAGAACCGTCAACGAGTTCATAACTGATCAAAGGGCGTTGGGCTCGCTTGCATTCTGGAAACAAGAGTGCCGATGCTTGGCTGAGAACTTCTTTGATCTCGTCAATGTCCACCACAGCGGGGGAAACCTTGCGCGCACCCACAAAGCCCTCCACTTTGATTTCAATGTTTCCCAGTGCGTCCATGACTTGTTCAGTATAAACCAAGCTTGATAGCGTCTCAAGCCCATTTTTGATGATGTCGAAGTCGTGCGATTTTTCGTGATAAGATAGCGTTCGCCGAAATGCTAATAAACCTTTGCTCAGTCGATTTGGGATTACTTTGTTATCGCATCAGGTCAAGTTTTTAATGACGCACATTGAAAGGCCAATCAAAGTGCATCGAGTATTTATAGTGGGTTGCTCTTAACCAGTCTAGGTCTGCTGGCCGCCGTTCATTTTTTGGTCCAGACAAAGTGAAAGGAACGGGCGTATGATTAGATCCTCGAGAGGGCTTTGGCAAGCTGCATTTTGAAAAGCAGCAATTGCCGGATTCGAATTTCTTTGGCGCAAAATTCACTCAGCTAAATGATGAGCGCCCGGCGAGAATGGGCCCCGCCCAGGCTCGTCGGAGCCGGGCGCGGTTGTATTGGTCTTGCCTCCTGCTTTTCTCCTGATCTCAGGCCGCCGTCGAAGACGGCTTGTCGCGATGTGGATTCATTGCTGCGAAATCGGCAGG
>CAMAQB010000016.1 GCA_945860285.1 Akkermansia muciniphila
CCACGCCCCGGGGCCACCTCCCAAAGTCCAGAGGGTCCGTGGGACATCATGCGCTCTCGCCAGAGTCGGCAAGTGTGGCGATTGATGTGAAGTTGTTGCCCTACCGCAAGGTCACTCATGCCGTCGGCTTTGAGTAGAATAATGCGACATCGCAGCACGACTTGTTGCGGAGTGCCATGGGCTGCAAGCCAGGTTCCGAGCAGTTTGCGGTGTTCGTCCGTAAGTGTGATTGCTGTATTTTTCCGTGCCATGCCCGATGATACAGCACCCGACTGCTAATGTTTATTTTCGCGACACAACACTAGCTTGATCGCCGCGCTGCAATTGCCTGCGATTTTTTACTTGTGTTCATCGCTAGCGTGAGATGTGTTGTTGAGCGTTATGCATGAAACACATCAGTTGTTCGGGTTGCGCTTGGATGGCAAGGTCGCTTGGGTGACCGGAAGCAGTCGGGGATTGGGAAAAGCGATGGCCGTATTGCTGGCCAAACTTGGTGCCCGGGTGGTGGTCAATTGTTTTTCCAATATCAAAATGGGCCAGCAGGTGGTCGATGAAATCGTCGCGTCGGGCGGTCAGGCAACTCTGGTGGCGGGCGATGTCATGGATCAGGCGGAAGTCAACCGCATGGCCGATGAGATCGAAGCGCTCTGGGGCGGAGTGGACATTCTGGTGACCAACGCCACCCCGCCGCAACCGGTCAAACGCATCGAGGATTACACCTGGGAGGAATACCAGTCGATGTATGATGCTTTCGTGAAAAGCCCGTTCTTGTTGTCGCAGCGGCTGTTGCCCGTCATGAAAGCGAGCCGCTGGGGGCGCATCATCCAGATCACCAGCGAGGTGTTTCATGTTGGCATGCCGGTTTATTCCGCCTACGTTGCCGCCAAGGGCGGGCAGATCGGCTGGTCGCGTTCGATGGCCAATGAACTGGCAGGCGAGGGGATCACAGTGAATTGTGTCGCTCCGGGATGGATTCCGGTGGAACGCCACGCCAATGATTCGCAGGACGCGAAGGACGCGTATGTGAAAACCGTGCCGGTCGGCCGCTGGGGCACGCCCGACGACGCGGCCTGGGCGGTGGCCTGGTTCGCGAGCAACGAGGCGGGCTTCCTGACCGGACAAACCCTGATCGTCAACGGCGGTCGCAGCCTCAATTGAACGGGGCCGTGCCGCAGTCCTCCTCATGGTTGAGCACAACGGTCGCCATCGCCCGGGCGATCCTGCACGACCGCGCCACTCGCCGCAAGTGGCTGGGCTGCGGCGCTCTGTTGATGCTCGGGGTTTTCGCCCTCGGCTTGTGGGGCATCGATGGCTGGCTCGGGCAGTCGCCGCTGCGATTCATCATCTGGTGGCTCGGTTGCGCCGCACTGACGATAATCATCATGCTCTTTGCGCTCTACGACGCGCTTGCCGTCATTCGCGAGGAACGCAGTCGGACGCGCTGATATGACATGTTGTGAAACCCCGCGATTGAGCTAGAATCCCGACGTGACCCCGCCTCCGCGATATCCTTTGATTTTCAATCCCAAGGCGCGCAGTCAGCGGGCGCAGCGTGCATCAAGTTTCATCATGGAACGCGCGACGCGCTTTGTGATGTATGCGACCAACACCCCGGAAGAAGCCCGGGACCTGGCGACCAAGTTTGCCGCCGATGGCGAGCCGGTGGTTGTCGCCGCAGGAGGTGACGGCACCCTGAATGCCGTGGTGCAGGGGCTCTCCGGAACGACCACGGCCCTCGGGGTGATTCCTTCCGGCACGATGAATGTGTTCGCCCGCGAGCTGGGGATTCCCTATGGCAATCTCGACAAGGCCTTCGAGGTGATCGAAAGCGGATACATCCGCGAGATCGATTTGTTCGAGGTCAATCACGTGCCGTTCATGCAAATGGCGGGCATCGGATTCGATGCGATGGTGATCGAGGAAACGACCTGGGAAAGCAAAAAGATGCTCGGCCCGCTGGCCTACTTGCTGGCCGCTGTGAAGGTTCTAGGAGAAAAGCCGCCGACGATCGAATTGGTCACCTCCGATGGCCGACGCGAGGAAGGGGTCGCGGTATTTGTCGGCAATGGCGCGCTCTACGGCGGACAGTTGCCGCTGTTCCGCAAGGCAAGCAATCAGGATCAAATGATGGACATGCTGGTCTTCAAGGAGTCGGGCTACCGTTTCGTGCTGGATTCCTTTGCCGGTCTGGCCCGCGGCGGTGTCGACCTCGCGGACTCCGTGGCGCACATGCAGTCGGACGATTTCATCGTGACAAGCGAGAGCGACTTCCCGATCCAGGTCGATGGTGAATACCTGGGTCGCTCGAACGAGGCAATTTTTCGCGCCGCCGAGCGACGGTTGCGGGTCTTGGCCCCCGAACAACCGATGGTCAGCCGCTTCAGCGAGGCAATGAAATCCTTCTGGGACTGGACCCGGAAAATCCAGGGGCTGGAGTGATTTGCTTGGAAAAGTTGTGACGATGGTCTGTTTCCCGCTGGGACGTGAGAAGATCGATGGATGATTGATTTTTTATTTGAGATTAGTGCTCTTTGATTCCGCTCTCTCCTGCATATTCACCCGCGACGTTTGACGATTTTTGTCACCTGATTTTCCAACATTGGCTTGACGTGTTAATTTATCCGGCTGTTGTGTGATGTATGCGTAAACCTTGTGTATGGACATTGCAGACGTGGGGCTTTCTCTGCGGCATCCAACCTTTGCACGCAGGAATGACCTCCTACGGTGTTGATGTCGTGGCGGGGTTTCGTTTACAGGCTTTGTCGTTTTTTCTGTTATTAATGCTGCTCTTGAGTTGGGGCTTGAAGCGACTCTGGAATGGACTGCGCGGAGCCTTTCCCTCGTGGCCGGTGTTGAGTTTTCGATGGGCCTTCGGTTTGTTGCTTTTGTTTGGGATGCTGATTCATGTGGTGTTGACGATGATCGCTGGCGCGCGCGAGCTAATGACCCCGGCGGCATGGGAGAAAGATGGTTCGCGATATCGATTGCGCGCGATACCCGGCAGCGATGGCGTTCCTCGCAGTATGCGTTTAGCAAGTGTGGAGGAAATCAAAGAGCGGATTTGGAATTATACGTTAGAGCATAAAGGCGATGTGCCAGATGGACCGTTTGGAGGTGAGATTCCTTGGAAAGAGTGGCGGGCACCAAGCGGAGGGGTGTATTGTTACCTGGCATGTAAGAGCATCGGCGGCGGTAGAGAGTTGTTGCTCTATGAACCTGCGGAAGCTGGGGGCAAGCGTTTTGTGTTGCTGCGCGATGGCAGCATTGAGGAATGGAGTGAATCAAAAATTTATCAGGCTTTGGAGAACTGAGTCATGGAAGAAGAATCGAAGAGTCATGGTTGTTTTAGTCAGGGTATGATGCTTTTCCTGGCAACGGCAATGGCTATGGGGGTTCTTTTTCTTGCAATGATGGCTGGAGCTTCATTCGTCGTTGAAGTTCCGCTTTACATCGCATTTGGTTGGATATTGTTCCTCAAGGACAATCTAATGAGAATGAATTTCGGTTGGGAAATGATCGGCAGTTCGGTGATCGGATGGGCCTTTTGTTTGTGGCTTACACATGCCTTCTGCCAGTGGGTGGTGCGGCAAAAAAACCTGGCTCCGTGGCGTTTTTTGCAAACCCTGAGGCTTAATTTGCTGGTGTTCTTGTTCTTTGCCGCCTCATGTGCTCTGGTGGGTTGCATCCATCAATCCATCTGGCTTTTCAATAACCCCGTAGTAGTCGATCGATCCAAGAATCGTGATGAAATACGTGCTATTTCAGAGATGAAGCAGATCTATCTGTTGCTCATGGACTATGAATCAGAGCATGGGGTCTTTCCTGATTCACTTCAGGCTTTGCAAGCGTAAGGTCGCGCGAGTCGTGGGGAAGTTCTTTACGCTCGTATGGGGCAAATGAGAGAGCCTTATCTGTATTTTGGCAAGGGACTGAGCACCTCGGAGCGAGGGGATCATGTGATCCTGGTCTCGCCGTTTCTTTATAATGATCGCATAGGGTATTTACGCATCGATGGCTCTGCAAGAGATGAAAAATTTCCCGGTGGCAGGCGCGGTGAAGATCAATTCCAAGAAATGATTCGAGAGGGCGTTTGGCCAAAAGATAGTGCTAAACAGCCTGAATAGATTGACATGAGATGGGGGCCATGCGGTGGCGACAGCCCCGCCATCAGCGCTCCCCGCGCCGCCTTGCTGAAGTGCCTGAAGGAATTGACGACACCGGAGTGGCTGGGAGTGTTGCGGGAGGGTATGGATTCGCCCTCTTTAACGTATTGCCAATGTCCCGCTTTCGGGTTAAGTTGCCTCCCTGGCCACAACATTCAACGCTTTTACTTCCGACGGGTATTTCGTGATAACGTTTCCCTAAGCGTCCGTTCCTGCTGCGATGCGTGATGACTTCATCTCCACGGTCAAAGCTGAGTGGCTGGTAAGGCAGAGCAAACTCACCGTTGCCGATGCCAAGCACCTCGCTGACAAGGTGGACACGGGATGGTGGCAGCAGAACAAGGCACGCATCCTCAAGTCCATCGGCGAGGCATGAGCGAGCCGGTCATTATTGATGCCAACCGGCTATTTAGCGATTTGATTTCGGGGCGGTAGCGATTGCTGACACTGTTTCAGGCGCACCCTGAGTTCGAGTTCTTTTGCCCGAAGTATGTTTTCATCGAACTGTTCAAGCACAGGGAAGACATCGCTGCGGCTGGCGCTCTGGCCGAGGCGGATCTGCTCTCGGTGTTGCACTCACTGCTTCAGCACGTCCATTTCTTCGACGAAGATGCAGTAAGCATTGGCTCATGGGCCGAGGCATGGCGTCTCTGTGGCGACTTGGATCAAAACGACACTGCCTGTATCGCCCTGACGCTCGAGTTCGATTGCCGTCTCTGGAGCGGAGACAAGGAATTGGAGATGGGATTGCGCAAAAAGGGATTCGACAGGTTCTTTTTGCCTCCAAGACCATAGCCGCCGCACCGGCAGACCCAACCGCTACCTCTAACTCCTCACCTTGATCGATGATGCGATGGGAAATCTCGCGCACAGCTTGCGCAAGGAGACGGCGTCCGCCGTGCGTCGGGTGTTGCGTTTGTTTGGCTTCAAGTTCACGCCCAACCCCGGCGAACTACCAGAAGTGGACCCGACGACAGGACCAACGCCGGCGATTTAATGGCAGGGGAAAAACTCTTCAACATTTGCCCAGAGGAAGAATTTCAACCACGGATTGCACGGATCATCACGGATAAGAAACCAAAATGGGAGGGCTTTGGGGCATTTTCGTCAGCACCAATTTTGGAACGGCTGGATTTCCGGCTGATTCTCAAATCTTCCTCCGTGCAAATCCGGTAAATCGGTGGTTGATGTTCTTCGTTCTCCCGCATGTGTGGACCCTGCCGGCTGGTGGTTTGGGAAGCGGGAGAGGGGAGCAGTGGGTTGTTGGCGCCGGGTTCTTAACGGGTTCGACTGCCTGCATTTCTCAAGGTCAGGCTGTTTTTTGTAAGATGTCTTGCATGAGCGGTCGGGATCGGCCAACTTGACGCGCGTAACATTATCCGCCATGTCGCCCATTTTAAGGAAAATTTTAGGAATGAACTGGGTGCTGGTGCTGACGATGTATGGATTGTTGATTTTCGGCATTTTCGCCATCGAAAGTGCGGCCCGGCATCTCGACGGCGGCGGGGCACTCTTCGCGGAAAAGCAGAAGAACTGGATTGTGATTGGGTCGGTGATCTATTTCGTCACCTCTTTGGTCGATTACCGGTGGATCCGCTGGTTGGCGCTTCCGATCTATTGCGTCAGTCTCGTCTGCATGGGCATGGTGATGGGGAGCGACGAAGAGGTCCACCAGTTGCGGTTGGGACCGATCATTTTTCAACCCGCCCAATTGGGTGTGGCCTCGGGCGTTCTGATGTTGTCCTGGCTGTTGCAGGATCTGCCGCGATTGCACCGGATTTTCGGGATGCCGATTGTGCGCATCGGCATCATCAGTGTGCTGTCGGGGTTGCCGTTTCTGATGGTGATGAAAATGGGCGATATGGGGTCGGCGCTGGTTTGGATTCCCGTCGCCATCGTCGCTTTGCTCATCGGTGGTGTGCCGTTCCGCTATTTGTCGTTGATGTCGATCCTGTGCGTTGGTGTGGTGCCGGTGATCAATTTGGTGGTGTTGCCGTTGGTCTCGGAGCGGGGTCCGGAAAGGATCAAGTTGTATTTGGACATGCTTGAGGATAAACCTGTCGATATCGCTGGTGCCGCCTACGCCCCGTATTATGTGTCCATGGCGGTCGGCAAGGCCGGATGGTCGGGAATTGGCTGGAATGCGCCGTCGGAGCGCGGGTCCCTGCATGCGAAGCGCTACATTCCCTGGAAAACGGCGCACAACGACTTCATCTTCAGCGTGCTTGCCGAAGAACAGGGCTTTCGCGGCAGTCTGCTGTTGCTGACCGCTTTTGCCTTGCTGTTGATCCAAAGTCTGTTCATTTCATTTTACAGCAGGGATATGACAGGTCGTTTGGTGGTGACCTGTGTGGTGGCATTTTTCTTCGCCCACATCTTTGAAAACATAGGCATGTGTGTCCTGATCATGCCGATCACCGGAATTCCGCTGCCGCTGATCAGTTATTCGGGCACGTTTGTGGTCATGTGCATGTTCATGCTCGGTCTGGTCCAGAGCGTTTGGATTCATCGCAATGCCATGGAAATCGTCAAATTGCCTCGAAATACCTGATTGCAAGGGTTTACCGAGCGATTGGCGAAATTTTTTGTGTGAATATTTTGTTGCATTCATGATTTGTTTTACTACAATTGACTCGTTCCCCGTTTCGGAAGAAGTATCGAGAGTGTCTGGGGGGAGACTCTTGGTTGCCGAGACGGGGTTCGTTTTTTTTGCGGGTCGTCCATTTCAACAAATGGCAAGAGCGGCAGGAGGTGGGGAAAAGTCGATTGAAGGCTTGCGCGAATCGCGGAGATGCGTATTTTTTCCGCGTTACAACATAAGCAACATTCATGAGCAGCGAACACCAGTCATTTCAGGCCGAAGTCAGGCAACTATTGGACATTGTAATCCACTCGCTCTACACGGATCGGGAGATTTTCATCAGGGAGTTGGTTTCCAACGCCTCTGATGCCCTTGAGAAGTTGAAAGTGATCCAGCTAACGGAGAACAGTCTGTTCCAGGGTGAACGTGAATTGCAGATAGAGATCGCGACCGATGAGCAGGCGCGGACACTGACGATCACCGATGCGGGCATCGGCATGAATCGCGAGGAACTGGTGCGGAATCTCGGCACCATCGCCCATTCCGGAACCAAGGCGTTCTTTCAGAATCTGAAAGAGAAAGGCACGCAGGGCAACGGAATGATCGGACAGTTCGGGGTGGGGTTCTACAGTGTCTTCATGGTGGCCGACCGCGTGGACTGCTTCACCCGCTCCTGGCGTGACGATGAATCATCGTGGAAATGGAGCAGCGACGGGCGCGAGGGATATGAAATCGAGGAAGTGTCCGGCCTGGACAGAGGGGCGCGCCTCGTCATCCATCTCAAGGAAGAGTATGCCGAATATGCCAAGGAGAGCCGGATTCGGGAGTTGTTGGCCAAGTATTCAAATTTTGTCGCGTTTCCCATTTTGCTCAACGGTGAGCGCGTGAACAAGGTCGATGCCCTCTGGTTGAAGCCGAAGAACGAGGTCAGCGAAGCGGAGTATGAGGATTTTTACCGCTTCACGGCCAAGGCGTGGGACAAACCGCGCTTCACCATGCATTTCACCGCCGACGTTCCCCTCGACATTCATGCCCTGCTGTTTCTTCCGGAGGAGAATCAGGAACGCTTTGGCTTTGGGGCAATCCAGCCCGGAGTGGCGTTGTATTGCAAACGTGTGCTGATCGATCCCCATCCCGAGGGATTGCTGCCCGAGTGGTTGCGCTTCGTGCGCGGGGTGATCGACTCGGCCGACCTGCCCTTGAACATTTCCCGGGAATCGATGCAGGACAGTGCGCTCGTGAAGAAACTCGGGCAGGTGGTGACAAACCGGCTGCTGAAATTTCTTGAGAAAAAGGCGGTGGATGACGAAACGAGCTATCGTGATTTTTACAAGGGATTTTCGCGTTTTGTCAAAGAAGGCCTTGTCAGTTCCCATGAGCACAGGAACGCGCTCGTCGGCCTTCTCCGTTTTGAAAGCTCGTTGACCGATGCAGGGGAGCTCACCTCCTTCGACAATTATCTCGCGCGAATGAAAGAGGGGCAAAAGGAAATCTATTATCTGGCCGGTAGCAGTCGGAGCGTGATGGAAGGCGGACCGTATGTGGAGGCCTTCAAGGCGAGAGGGTTGGAGGTCGCCTACTTCACTGAGTCAGTGGATGAGTTTGTTTTCGATAGCATCAGCGAATTCAAAGACAGAAAATTCCTGCGAGCCGATCAGGCGGACATTGAATTGGAAGATGCCGTCATGGAAGGTGAAGCACTGGGCGACGAGGAGATTGGTGCATTGCAAACTTGGTGGCGTGAGACCATGGGGGATGTCGTCACGGATGTGAAAACAGGTCGACGGCTGGTCGGCAGTCCCCTCGTGGCCCTGGTGCCCGAAGACTCGCCGAACACCCAGATGAGAGCCATGATGAAGGCGATGGGGCAGGAAGTGCCCGGAGTCAAACCGGTGCTCGAAATCAATCCTCGCCATGCGCTGGTGAAAAAATTGTCGCACCTGCGTGAAAGCAATCCCGAAGTCGCCGACCTCGTTGCCCGGCAGTTGGTTGACCAGGCAATGCTGGCTGCGGGACTTGTCGAACATCCCCAGCAACTTGCGGCGGGGATGAACGAGTTATTGGAAAAGTTGCTGTGAAGCGCGCTTGGGGAATTGCCTGCTGGACAAAAAGGGATATGGGGCGATATTGACACCAGAGTTCGAACAACCATGAAGATGCAACAAGTTCCGGCGACGTGTCGATCCATCGCGTGTAAGGTATGAGATCCGCATGCATTGTGATTGGATTGCTGTTGATGGCGCTTGCCCTGCGCTCGTCGCGCTCCGCATGGATCAGGAAACTTGGAGCGCTTGTGTTTCTCGCTGCCAGTTTCGCCCTGCTGTTCTTTGCGACCGGCTGTTGGTATGGCGGTGTGGCGGGCGTGATGATGTGGTTTTTTCTTCCCTGGGTGGAACTGCTCACCCGGGTCAGGAGAATGAAACTGCCGATGGACAATCGGCTCCAGCACCGTCCATCGCCGAATCCGGCGTTTTTTCCCAATGCCCGGGAAACAGTGATGAGGATGGAAACAGAGGGTTACCGGCACGTTTCCGATTGCTGCTGGGAGTGGGTGGGCATGAAGCAGCACTACCGGCTTTTCTATCACAACGACTCAAAAACCGTTGCCACGCTTTGCTTGTGCGAGCAGGCGGATGTGGTCTTCTCGTTTGTTTCGATTTCCTCCATGGGAAGGGATGGCGAGGTTTGGAAAACCACCAATTATCCATTCGCTCCCACGCTTATGTATCCAGAGAAATTCCACTGGAACCACGTGCCGTGCTCGCGCAACTGTTTCCTGCAAATCCTGGCCAACCATCGTGAACATTTGGCAAGATACGGGATCGAAAACGCATCCCTCATCGCCGGCGACCCCGAGCATTTGGAGGAGATCATCGAGGAGGAGATGCAGGAAATGATCGAACACAATCTCGACCGCGGAATCATCGAGTTTTCCGGCGAAGGATATTTTTGCTACAGCACCAAGGGTTTGTTTTATCTCTGGGGGCAGTTCGTCAAGGACATGGTGCGACTTTGTTAGGCACGCTTCCCCCCTTCATTCCTCGATCACGGATGCTCGCAGCGGCACGTTGCGAAGCAATGCGGCTTTCTCCTCCTCGGGAGGCGACGTGAAGATCACGTGTTCCCAATTGGGTTTGTTCATCGGCCCCTGGCCCTGGAACTGGAACAGACCCTTGATGATCGGTTGCAGTGGCAGGGTGATGATCCCGAGCAGACCGCGTGCGTTCATTCGGATCGTCATGTCGATCGTCTTGTTGTTTAGGTCGAACTCACCGTTGCCGGTGAATTGCGTGTTGCTGGTTTTGGTTTCAAAATCATTGGTGCGGATCACCCCCTTTTCGACGGAGAAATTGCAAAACGCGTCCTTCGCGCGCTCGAAGCCGGCGCGCTTGTCTCCCAGCAAACCGGAAATGATGGGCGACAAAGGACCAAAGATCGGAACGGCGAAAAGTTCTCCTTTTTCGAAGGAACAAAGGCCGTTTCCGGTCAGCGTGGTGGTGTCATTGGTCGCTCCTTTCAGTTCAATGCGTCCGGTCAATCGGCCGTAGCCTTTGTCCTTGAATTGATAGGTGCTGGCGATCGCAGGTAGATCGAGCTTGCTCCAATGCAGGTCGGTGTTGAATTCCTTGGTGCCGGAGAAGTTGAATGCGACCTTGCCTCCGCATCTTCCCTCGAAGGCCTGAAAGCTCAGGTTGTCGAGTGTGGCATCCTCGGAGCGGATCATGATTTCTGAGGAGAGGTCGGACAAGGTCACCATTTTCCCGAGGAACTTCCAGTCCATGGCATCGGAATTGATCAGGGAAATGTGCAGGCGAGTGGCACCCTGGTTTTTCAGGTCGATGACTCCGCCGGCAAGGAGTTTTGGTGGCGAATGAAAGCGATAATCCTTGATGTTGTCAGCCGTCCGCGGAGCGAACATCTGCAGCAACGGCACGGGGTAGGCGCTGCCTTGGATCGAATCGAGCGTGACCGAGCCGGTCTGTTCGTTGTAGCTGATCATTTTCGCCTGCAGCATGCCGTGGTTGTCGCCATTGAATGTGTTGCGCAGCTCGTAGTTGCTGTAGTCGAAGTCGGCGATGTTGTTGGCGAAATTAAGCACGCCGTGGCGGAGGTCGATGGTGCTTGATGCAAGCAGCATGGGCACGCCGCGGTAGCTGATGTTTCTGGTGTCAACCTGTCCTGTGCAAGCCCAATTGTAAATGTCTTTCAGATCAAAGGACCCCGTGAGTTTTGCCCGGCAGTCGCTGTTTTTCTGGGTGGAAAAATCGGCCAGAATTTTCTCCAACGGCTCACCCTTGAAAAATGGTTCCCAGATCACCGGTGGCAATGTGCTTTCCATTTGATAAGCAACAAGGCTTTCAACGAGCGTCATTTCCCCATTCAATTTGCCCAGTTTGTGTTTGAGGTCGATGTTGCGGATCATGATCGAATCCAGCTTGTAGGATTCGTCCTTTGTCAGGCTGATTTCCGCGGTGGCGGTCAATGAATCGATTCCTTTTTCCTGCAGTCGATCAATTGCCGCGGCGAGTTTGTGTTCACGGTAAAAGGGGCGGGCGATCGCCAGAGGAATGTCGCCACCGACGAGGATCCGCAGGTTTCCCTCTTTTTCAAGTGCTTTGCCTGTCAGCAGGCCGCTGCCATGCCTGACGCGGATATTTCTCAGGAAATAGTCGCCGTTGTCGTAGGAAAACTCGGTTTCGATGGAGTCAACCGGGCTGCCCCGGAACATGACATTCCGGCATGAGACATTGCCCTGGCAGGTAAGCAAGGCGGGTGCGTCTTGGGGAAGTTGGAAACGCCCGCTCGTATCCAAGCGGGGAACCTCGGCCAGCGAAAAATCGGCGAGGATTTTTTTTCCGGTGAAGGCATGGCAGAGGGTAATGACATCGGCTGACGAATGGGCATCGTATTGTCCCGAGCGTGCATTCAGGTCGTAGTCGACGCTGGCGGAAATTTTCCCGCGCAGGTCATTTGCCACCAACTGGTTGACCGAGATCAGCGAGTTTACGACGTTGCCTTCGGCGTGTATCATCGACAATGTCGCATCATTGCGGCTTATCGTCGGACAGTCGAAAACAAACCGGGCCTTCAATGCCGACAACTTCATGGCATCGGCATCCACATTGATGACAAGTTCCGGTGGACGAAGCGGATCAAGTTGCCAATGATCGATTTCCTGAAGAAATTCTTTGATAAAGCGACGGTAGATGCTGTTGCTGTCGTCCTCTTCTTGCCCTGCCGGTGCGGAACGGTAACCCAGGATGACACCGTCGATTTGCAGTCGGATGCCGCCGATCAATCCCCGGGCCCGGGTAATTTCAAATTTGCGCCCGCCGGACATGAGGATTTTCCCCTCGAGCCCGGAAACATAGAGTGTGCCCGCTGCGGCATTATCGGGATCTACCGGGATGGATAGGTCGGCATCGAGCAGTTCGATGTGGGTCAGGCTGATTTTCCCTCTCAGGGCTTTGGATTTTTCCAAGTCAAACACCAGGCACCCGAAATGGGCCAGTTTTTTGCTACGGGATGGATCCGTGAAAATGTCCACCGAAGTGGCCTCGATGCCGCGCAGCGGAACGTAGCGCAGTTTGCCGATCGATGCTTCAATACCCTTTTTGGATAGCTCGGCCTCCATCGCGAGTCGCCACGATTGCGGCAGACCGGTGTAGTTCAGCCACAACAGCGTGGCGGCGGCGGCAAGGCAGAGCAATGGAGCCGCCACAAAAAACGAGGTGCGCAGGTTGTGGGAAAATTTGAGATGCCAGAGGTTCACGGTGCTGTGGGCATTGTAGCGCATCCGGCGGTGCATTCAAAGCGGCGAATTGATCCAGACCATGCCGCTCCGGAAGTGTCACGGCGCGGGAGTCGGCGCGGGCTTGCGATAGCTGACAGCTTTTTGATAGAGAGTCACCGCATCACTGATGCCGCTGGCCACGGCGCTGAGGTACTTCGGGTTCTCAATCAGACGCGCCTCGTAAGGATGACTCATGAATCCACCCTCGACCAGGATGGCCGGATGTTTGACGCCCGTGAGAACGCTGTAGCGGGCGCGTTTGATGCCGCGGTCAAGGGTGTTGTTGCGTCCGATTTTTGCCATGACCTGACCATGCACCGCTGTGGCCAGTGCCACGTTGGCGGAGTCGTTCAGGTTGCCGTTGCGCAGTTGGAAGTCGCTTGATTTCACATCCGATCCGTAGTGAGCCACACCCTGCGGCGACAGGGTGAAGGTTTCAATCCCTTTTGCGGACCGTCCGCCGGAGTTGAAATGGATGCTGACGAAGATCGCGGGCTCGGTTAGTGCGTTCGCAATCTGCACCCGCTCCTCCAGAGTGAGATAGTTGTCATCCGAGCGGGTGAGTATGACTTTGAAACCTTTCGCTTGCAGCAGACCTTTCAATTCCTTTGCGACCTTCAAATTGTATGCTTTTTCGGTGTTGTAGGCGTTTACCGCTCCGGAGTCCTTGCCGCCGTGCCCGGCATCGATCACCACCGTGCGGAAATTCCCTGCGTTGGCGATATAACTGGGCCGCAGAACAGGATCGATGAGTTTTGTTAGATCGATACGGGAAATTCCAACTTTTGAACCCGACTCGATCACCGGATAGGTGCAGACGAATTTCACTCCGTTCAAGAAGACCTCCTGGTCGCCGACGCGTAGTTTGAAAATCAGGTTCTTTCCTTCCAATACGATGTCGTTACCTGTCCTCCGCAGCGTCGGGAAATTATAGAACTTCTTCAGGCTGTCAAGCGAGACATACTCCCGACCACCGAATTGAATGATGTCCCAAGGGACCTTGGTCTGCGCTGGCGTCGGGGTCTGCGCATGCGTCGAGTCCAGCAACTCTGACGAAAGCAGCACACCAAGCAGGCAGAGAGTCGGTGACTTTTTCAGAAGGACGAGGACACGATTCATGAGCTGTTGGGGAGGTCACATTAGGAGACCCCTTGCCGGTTGGCAATGCTAAATTGGCAGTCTTGTGTCTCCTCGAACATGGCAGAAACAAATTTCCCATCTGGTGATTGACACATCCCTGTGATTGTTGTTCATTTGCGCAGCTTTCATGTCGGAATCATGAGTGTGCAAAATCGGAAAATCATTCAGTCACCCGCGGAAGCCTTGAAGCGCTATTTTGGCTTTGACGATTTTTTGGACGGGCAGGAAGAGGTTGTCGATCAGATTGTCTCCGGGCGCGATGGTCTGGTGGTGATGCCGACGGGTGGTGGCAAGTCCTTGTGCTATCAACTGCCCGCACTTTGTTTTGAGGGTGTCAGCCTGGTTGTCAGTCCGTTGATCGCATTGATGAAAGACCAGGTCGATGCCTTGGTTGCCAGGGGGATTGCGGCCACGATGATCAATTCCACGCTGAGTTGGGAAGAGCAGAAAGAGCGTCTGCAAGGAATTCGCGAGGGTCGTTGGAAACTGGTCTATGTGGCCCCCGAGCGATTCCGCGCCGAGAGTTTTTTGAATGCCTTGCAGGGGATCAAGGTCGAGCTATTTGCCGTCGACGAGGCACACTGTCTCAGCCAGTGGGGGCATGACTTCCGACCGGATTATTTGCGACTCGGCAAGGCATTGGAAAAAATCGGCCGCCCGCAGTGCGTCGCGCTGACCGCCACGGCAACACCGATCGTGCGAGCGGACATCATTCAAGTGCTGCAGTTGCGCGAAGGTTTTGAACAGGTCAGCGGCTTTGCCCGGCCCAACTTGTCGCTCAACATTTGCACCGTCGACAGCAATCAGCAGAAGGAGGAACGCCTGAAGTCCGTGCTCGCGGCGCATCGCACCGGCATTGTTTATTGTGCCACCCGCAAAAAGGTCGAGGCGGTGTCCGAAACGATCTCGAGCTGGGGCTTGAAATGCGTCGCGTATCACGGCGGCATGAGCGACGAGGATCGCGAACGGGCCCAGGATGTTTTCATCAACAAGAAAGCCGATGTCGCCGTGGCGACCAATGCTTTCGGAATGGGGATCGACCGATCCGATGTCAGGTTTGTCATTCATTACGAAATTCCCGGCAGCGTGGAAGCCTACTACCAGGAAGCCGGACGCGCCGGTCGCGACGGCGAAAGCGCCTACTGTGAGTTGCTATACAATTACGCCGACACCAAAACGCAGGAGTTTTTCATCGATGGCGCCAATCCCGGTGTTGCGGTCATTCGCGATGTCTATCAATTTTTGCTCAGCAGCGCGGATGGCAATCACGAGATCCAGAAGACGCTCGATGAGATCGCCGAGGGAGCTAATGTTAGGAACTCCATGGCCGTCGGCAGCGCGATGGCCGCACTGGGGCGCTCGGGGTACATCGAGCGGTTCGACCTGCCCGGCCGGCGCATGCGCGGCACCCGTCTGCTGCGACCCGATGTTTTTGTCGCAGGATTGCAGCTCGATGAGACTGCGATCGAGGAAAAGGACCGGCGCGACCGCGAAAAATTGCGGGCGATGGTGGAACTCTGTTATGCGCGTGTTTGTCGTCAGCAGTGGATTCTGGAATATTTCGGCGAGCAGGATGCGGAAACCTGCGGGAACTGCGATTTTTGCCGAGATTCGTCCAGTGGCGAGGCGCGCAAGGCGACAGCGGAGGAAGATGTGATCGTGAAAAAAATCCTCAGCGGCGTCGCGCGTATGTCGCGCAGGAACGGAGCGCTTTGGGAGGGAAAATTCGGCAGGGGGAAAATCGTGCAAATGCTCGTTGGCGGCAAATCGCAGGAAGTCCTCGGTGCCGGCCTCAACAAGCTGTCCACCTACGGTATACTCAAAGAGCTGGGCAGCGGCCAGGTGAACGGGATGATGCGCTCGCTGGCGGATGCCGGATTGTTGCGCACCGAAGCCGGCGAATTTCCGGTCGTGACCCTCACCGACAGAGGCGAAAAAGTCATGCTCGGCAAATCATCCTACAGCCTGATCTGGCCGAAGGAGAAAGCGCCCGAAATCGCGGATCTGAAGGATGCGGGCTTCGATCCGGTATTGTTCGGGGTTTTGCGTGATCTTCGCGCTCGCTTGGCCAAAGCCGAAAACGTGCCGGCCTATTGCGTATTTGGCAATAAAACCATCGAAGCCCTGGCTCGCTACCGACCGCGTACGATCGATGAAATGCTGCTAGTTCCCGGCGTCGGCGCCGTCAAGGTCCAGCGCTACGCGCGACCGTTTCTCGATGCCATCAAGGACTGGCAAGCATCGCGGTAACAAGAAAAAGCAAATCAGCCATTTACCGACAGGCGATTCCGCGTTATGGATGCCTGCCATGTCCGACATCAACATCACCATTCACACTACGGCCGGAGACATCCGCGCGACTTTATTTGCCTCGAAAGTCCCCCTGACCGCAGCCAATTTCCTCAACCTCGCCCGTCGGGGCTATTACAACAATGTTGCTTTCCACCGCGTCATCGACCGCTTCATGCTTCAAGGCGGCGATCCCACCGAAACCGGTCGCGGTGGCCCCGGCTACAAATTCGCCGATGAATTTCATCCGGAACTCCGCCACAACAAAGCGGGAATTTTTTCCATGGCCAACGCCGGACCTGGCACCAACGGCTCGCAGTTTTTCATCACCACGGTGCCGACCCCCTTCCTTGACAAACGCCACTCAGTATTTGGTGAAGTGACATCGCCGCTCGATGTGCTGAACAACGTCTTCGGCAAGACCAACACCGGCGAACCCGGTTGCAAGTTCAACGGCGTGGGCGACAAGATCGTATCGATCACGATTCACGATGACACCACGGCCTTGTTTGAACAACAAAAGGACAACATCGCTCACTGGAATTCGATACTCGACAAATGATTCGCGGCTGTCGCACCGCAGCATCCAAGAATATTCCCGCGCATGCTTCTCACCACCGCCATCGACTACACCAACGGGTCGCCGCACATCGGCCATGCCTATGAAAAAGTGCTGACTGATGTGCTGGCACGCTACCAGCGGCTCTGCGGCAGGCCGGTGTATTTTCTGACCGGAGTGGACCAACATGGCCAGAAGGTCGAGCAAACCGCGGCGAAAGAAGGTTTGTCGCCCGAACAATACGTCGCCGTGGTCACCGCGCGATTCCGTGCATTGTGGGAAAAAATCGGCGTGGACTACGACGGCTGGGCTGCGACCACGGATGTCCGCCACAAAAGCTGCGTCCAAGACATTCTCAGCGACCTCAAGGAGAAGGGCGAGCTTTATAAAAAATCCTACGAAGGATTTTATTCGGTGCGACAGGAGCAGTTTCTAACGGATCGCGACCGCGACGAGCGGGGGGGCTTCGGCCCCGAGTGGGGCGAGGTCGTCGAGATCCGCGAGGAGAACTGGTATTTCCGCCTCAGCGCACACACCGCGTGGTTGCAGGAGTTTTTGGAAAAAAACGATGTGATCCTGCCGCAGTTCCGCAAAGCCGAGTTGCTCAACGCCCTGCAACGCAATGCGGGAACCGACCTCTGCATATCCCGTCCAAAAGAACGACTGCGCTGGGGCATCGAGTTTCCCTTTGATCACGATTATGTCACCTATGTGTGGTTTGACGCGTTGATCAACTACATCAGTTTCGCGGGTTACGGAGGAAAAAACGCCGACCTTCCGGATTTTGAAACCATCTGGCGTGACACTGTGCACGTGATTGGCAAGGATATCCTCGTGCCGGCCCACGGCATCTATTGGTTCTGCATGCTTCATGCGATGGGCTTTGCCGATCAGGACATGCCAAAGTTGTTGGTCCACGGTTGGTGGAACATCCGCGGGGAAAAAATGTCAAAGACCCTCGGCAATGTCGTCGATCCCGACCAGTTGGCCGATGCGTTCGGCGTCGATGCCCTGCGCTACTGTCTGGTGCGCGACATCAGCACCGGCAAGGACAGCGATTTCGATGTCGAGCGTCTGGTCATGCTGTTCAACACCGAGCTGGCGAACGAGCTTGGCAATCTTTGCAACCGCGCGCTGAACATGAGCCAGCGATTCACGGGAGGGGTGCTGCATTGTCATTTCCCCTTGGAAGACGTTGATCTGGCGTTGCAGCAATCACTGGCGGATTCCCTCGCGCAGTATTCCGAGGCGATGGATCACTTCGATGTTGCCAAGGCCTTGGAAGCGCTCAACCGCCATGTTGTTCATTGCAACGTTTATGCGGAACGCATGAAGCCCTGGGAGTTGAACAAGAATCCGGAGAACAGCAACCGCGTCGCCACCGTGCTCTATCATCTTGCCGAAAGTGTCGCCCATTGCGCGGTGATGCTCTCGCCCGTCTTGCCCGATGCGTCGGCAAAACTGGCCAGCCAGTTGAACCTGCCCGACCTACTTTCACGCACTCTTGACCAGCTTTCCTGGGGATTGCTGGAGAATGGACACATCATTGACAAACCACATCCCGTGTTCCCCCGCATCGTCGTGGCCGCCGCGACCGAGTCATGAAAAAATCGTTCAGTCTGATGCTGGCCTGGCGATACCTGAACCCGCGCCGGGCCTGGATTTCCTCAATCACCATGATCTCGGTGCTCGGCGTGCTGCTCGGCGTGCTGGTGCTGGTGGTGGTGATGGCGGTCTACGCCGGACTGGAAAGAGAACAGAAGCGGCGGTTGCTCGGCTTCAGCCCGCACATTCTTCTGCAGTATTCCGAAGGCGGCGGACGATTGACAACCATTGAGAACTGGGGCGCGGTGATCGAGCGGATGAAGAGCGTGCCTGGTGTGGTCACTGCATATCCCCACGTCGAGGACAACGCCGTGCTCGACTCCGAGGACATGCAGCGGCCGGTGAGCTACCAAGGACTGGAAACCAACGACCCGGTGCAGTTGAAAGGCGTGGAGGACATGCTCGATCTGGAGAATTATCCAGGATCGACTGCGGACATGGGCCTCGATGCGCGGGTGGTGGTGTCATCGATCATGGCCGCCCAGTATCAGTGGAAACTGGGCGACAAAATCAATCTTTACTCGACAAGGAATTTTCAACAGTTGCTGCGGGCCTACAAAAGCACCGATCAACCTGTGGTCCGCGAACGTTTTGCCGAGAAAATCAAGGCGGTGGGGGAATTGGTCGACAAGCAGTGGTTGGAAAACGACGAGGGATTTACGATGAATCGCGAGATGATCGATGTCCTGAATCAATTGTACGACATCGAGCAGACCGCCGATCTCCGCGGCAACGAGCACGACGCTCTTCTCGGGATGCTGGCTGTGGTGGATGCGGCAACCCTCGACAAAGAGAAAGATACATTTCATTTCGCGGTGGGTGCAAAGGAGGAGTTCTCGCTGCATTGGAAAAAAATTCTTGATAGATCCCAGGATGAGCTGGATGCACAGGTATTGAAAAATCTCAAAGACATCGTTCTGCCGCGGGAGGTGGAAATCGTAGGCGTTTTTCAGGCTTCGCAGATGGTGAAGATGCCGGATCTGTTCGTGCCACTGTCGCTGGCACAGGGGCTTTCCGGCTTGGGCGAGGGGATTCAGGGCGTGGCCTTGCGGATCGAGGATGCCTATCTGGCGGATCAATTCATTCCGAAGATCCTGCCGCTGATGGACCAGCACTGGTACGTGTCGACCTGGGCGGATCAATATGCGCAGTTTTTTTCGCTGATCAGCCAACAGCGGGTGATGATGTATTTCGTGCTGTCGTTCATCGTGCTGATCTCCGCGTTCTCGATGATGGCGGTGATGTTCACGGTGACGATCCAGAAGAAACGCGAGATCGGCGTCATGAAGGCGCTGGGTGCCACCCCGTGGCAGATCATGCGGGTGTTTCTCTATCAGGGATCGATTCTGGGCGTGGCTGGCTCTGCGCTGGGGGTGTTCCTCGGCCGCATGGTGGTCTATTTCCGCGGGTCATTACAGGAGGTCTTCCGGCACATGGGTTTCGATCCCTTTTCGTCCCGCCTCACCGGTTTCGATACCCTGCCTGCGTTCATGGATTGGCGTGAACAAATTTTCATCGGCTGCATGGGCATGCTGCTGTGCATGTTCGCTTCGTTGGTCCCCGCCTTTTTTGCCGCTAGAAGCGATGCCGCCAAATCACTCCGAAGCATTTGAGACATGAGAATCTGGATCATTATCGACGGCGAAAAAACCGGTCCGTTTGACATCGCACAAGTGGCGCGCCGCATTGAGTCCGGCGAACTCAGCGGCGCGCAACATGGTTGGAGCGAGGGCATGAAGGAATGGCAGCCCTTGTCGAGCATGCCGCAGTTCGTCGATGCGTTTGCGATCCGCAAGGAAAGCACGGCACCGGTGGTGAAGCCTCCTGCTGCCGAACATGAAATTTCGGGCCCACCGGTGCCGATGACCGCCATGCTGCTGAGACGGTTTTTCGCGCGGTGGTTCGACATGGCGATCTGGTCGAGTTTGTTCATGAGCGTGCTAATGCTGTGCGGCGCGGATCTCAAGAAGTTGTTGATGAATTTCGGATTCAATTACTCGATGATGCTGGTGTGGATCATTCTCGAGGCATCCATGCTGCATTTGTGGCGGACCACACCGGGCAAGGCCCTGTTGGGGATTCGGGTGCTCGGCGCCGACGGAGGAAATCTTTCACTCGGTCGCAGCCTGCTGCGGTCACTGCGGGTGTATTTGATGGGCATGGGCATGAGCCATGTGATCCTGATGCCTCTGTGCCATGCGTTTTCCTGGTGGTTTGTCGGCAAACACGGCGCGGCATTGTGGGATAGTGCGGCGGTCATTCGCCTGGAGTTCCGCCCGCTTGCCCCGTGGCGCTGGATTGTTTATGCCGTGGTGCTTTTTTTGATAGTCAATGCGGCAGGAATGATTCTCGAACCTGTCTCGCGGGAGTTGATCAAGGAGTTGTTCCCGAACAACCCAGAGTTGCTGCCCAAGTAGGCAAATGACATTCGTTGACAAATGGCCATGCTTCTCCTCGTTGTAGATAAAATTTTTATGAAACTTCCCATCTGGATTTTTGTTCCGCTGATTTGTTGCAGTGCTGCGGCTGAGGGCCTGACCCGGCAGCAGGCGGAAGAGCTTGTGAAAAAAGACTGGGCCGCCACGCTTGAATCACTGACCAAGGAGCGGGCTGATGAGATGAAAAACAAATCCATCACGATCGGCGATAAAACGATGCCGTTTTTGGAAAAAACCGTCGGCGCGGAACCGGAGGGAGGTCGTCCGCTGTTTATTTCCATGCATGGCGGCGGTAGTGCGCCACCTCAAGTGAACGACCAGCAATGGAAAAATCAAATCAAACTCTACAACCCCGAAGGATCGCTTTACATCGCACCGCGCGCGCCGACGAACACCTGGAATTTGTGGTCGGAACGCCACATCGAGCCCTTGTATGACCGGCTGATTGCCAATTGCGTCGCCCTTCACAAGATCAATCCCAACAAGGTCTACATCATGGGCTACAGCGCCGGCGGCGACGGTGTTTACCAGCTTGGGCCGCGCATGGCCGACCGCTGGGCCGCGTGCGCGATGATGGCGGGACATCCGAACGGGGCATCGATGCTCAACATGCGGAATACACCGATGGCCATTCAGGTCGGCGGTCAGGACGCGGCTTTCAAACGCAACGAAGTCTGCAAGAACTGGGCGGAGAAACTGGATGTGCTCGAAAAGGAAAACCCCGGATTCTATCCGCATTTTTTCAAATCCTATCCGGAGTGCGGTCACTGGATGAACCTGCAGGATGCGGTGGCGGTTCCGTGGATGCTGAAATTCACCCGCAATCCGTGGCCGAAGTCGGTCACTTGGGAACTGCGGAATGTTGTGTCGCCACGATTCTTCTGGCTCGCCGTCGACGAGGCGATGGAGAAAAACGGCCAAGTCATCGAAGCGCGCTGCCAGGGGCAGACCATCTCCCTCACCAGCAAGGACGTCAAGGACTTGACCCTGCGCTTGTCCGATGAATTGCTCAAACTCGACGAGCCCGTCATCGTGGAATGGAACGGCAAGAAAGTTTTTTCAGGTGTCGTAGCCCGATCAGCGGATGCCGTGAAAAAGTCCCTGGCCGAACGAGCGGATCCCGCCACGATTGCGACGGCGTTGCTTTCCGTTACCGCTCCGTGAAACCGCTCAGCGACGCGCCAACTGATCGAGCACGCCGTTGATAAAACGCCCGGAGTCGGTGGAACCGAATTTTTTTGCGAGGTCGACTGCTTCGTTGATGATGATTTTCGGTGAAACGTCCGGCCGCGTCAGCAGTTCGCTCGCACTGAGACGGAGGATCGCACGGTCGACCGGATTGATCCGTTCGGGCGCGAAGTTTTCAATGATGGCGGCCAGGGTCTCGTCGATTTCCTTTTTGTTGTGCAGAACCACATCGACCATTTCATCGGTATCGCGGCGCAGGGTGCTGAGGTCGGCATGGGATTCACGGATATGCCTCAGATCGCTTTGCTCAGGGAAATCCTGCGGACTTTCCAGCATGCGCAGCCGGTCGGAAATCCGTTGCAGACGACGCAACGAGGCGCCCACCGGTTCGAGCATCGGACGCAGGGCTGGATGGTCCTCCAGACTGTTGAGAAAACGTTGTCGCGCCGCATTCAACTCGCGATCCATGGCAAATATCGCCTTGATCGAGGATTCCAACTGTCCGACGACATGATCGTTGTCGAGATCGAGCAATGGGATTTTACGCAAGCTGTCGTAGCGGGCTGACCAGGCCGATTCATAGCGTAGAACGAGCTGGAGTTCTTCCTTTAGCGGCAAGGTTTCTTCGCTGGCACTCAGTCGGGCCAGGGCGTTGATGGATCGTTCCGTTAGTTCCAGCAAGCGATCGCCACGCCCCTGGGTGATGTGCTCCAGCGCCCGGAACGTGCTGGTCATCAGGCTGCGTCGGTCGGATTCGGTGAGCAGTTCCCAGAACGTGTCGCGATAGTTCGCGGCAGGTGCGCCGCCTTCAAGGTCCGCGCAGTAAAGAAATTGGATGGCTGCCTCGCGGATTTGGCGGCGACTAGGCATTGCTGCGGTTGTTGGTGCGCGGAATCGTGCGGTCGAGTTCGATGAAGATATCGATCATCGAGGTGGCGGCGCGGGCGGCCTCGCGGCCGCGGTTGATGTTGGCGCCGATGCAGCGGGCGTAGGCCTGTTTTTCATCGTCGACCAGCAGCACTTCATGGATGATCGGCACCTGGTGGGCGACGGCCATTTGTTGCAGGGAGGTGGTGACGGATTCGGCAACCAGATCCGCATGGGCTGTTGAGCCACGGATGATCACACCCAGGGCGATGACGCAAACGGGTAGTTCACGACTGAGCACGGTGGAAATGGTCACCGGGATTTCAAAAGCTCCGGGCACGCGTATCAAATCCACCCGGGATTGCGGCATGATTTCGCCTAATTCATCGATCGTGTTTTCCACGAGTGCGTCGCTGAACTCGGGGTTGTATTTTGAAGCCACCACGCAGATACGGACTTTGTGACCGGAAAAGCGGGGGCGCGGTGGTAGTATGGAAGACATCGGACGCGCTTTATCCTTGAGAAATCAATTTGTGTCAACATCGACGGTGCGATGATACTATTTTTTGTTCCGGTTGGTGTTCATGCGCTGATCTGGTCCCGGCGGGCTTTCCTCTTTTTCGGCCTAAACTTCCATTGCGGATGCTTGATTTCGGTCTGGCATGATGGCAGAGTCGCTTCGTCTTGAGTCAGGAACAGAACATCCCCCCCGCCACACCCCGCAAGTGCCGTCGAGTTCTGCGGGTGCTTGTGGTGCTCGCGCTCACCCTCGTCGCATTTGCCGTCTGGCTGAACGGCCCCGGCATGCGCTGGTTGCTGCCCAAAATAGCAGCGCATTTTTTGCAAAAACAAGGCATGGTTGTTACTTTTGAAGCGCAAGGAACCTTGGTTGGAGGGCTTTCCCTGCATCGTTTTGACATGTCCGGTGGTCCGGTAGTCCGGTTGCGGATCGAGGGTATACGACCCTACTATGATTGGCGCGAACTCATCGGCGGCAAAGCGCGCGGCATTCAAATTCACGATGTCGTTTTGGATCTGGATCTCGATCAATCATTTCCCGCTGCGCCGGATGCAAAAACGAAAGCCAAAGCGAAAGCGGAGCCATTCGACATCGCCAAACTTGTGGAAATGATCCGCAACCAGCGGGAAAAGGTTTCCGGTCACGATGTCGGCATCAGTTTGAAAAGCATCCACGTCCATCACTCCGGAAAACCTTTGGTGGAAGTGGGTCCCACCGAACTGCGGCACGCGCATGATCAATCCACCTGGAATCTCTCCGTCGGCGAAATCGTGCTTTCAGGAGATCGGAAATTCCCCGTCCAACAGAACGTGCTGGACTGGCGACCCGATGAAATCGCGCTCGATCATCTTGGTTTGTCCGCGGACATGGGAATCAGCGGGTTGGTCTTGACGACACCGTCGGATCTCCGTGCTTCCTTGCGCGCCAACTTGCAGGTCATGGATTCCCGTTTCGAACTGAGCACCAGCCCCGATGTGGAAAGTCTTGAAGTCCGTCTCGCCGAGGGCGCGTTGGATTTCACCCGTCTCGCGGAATTGCTGGGCGCGGAACTGCCGGTGCAGGGGCGGCTCGACGAATGTGTCGTGCAACTGACTCCTCGCAATCTTCCGATCCACGGTCGGGTGGAACCAGCGGTCACGGCGGATGGCAGCGTTTCCCTGCGTCTAACGAATATGGCATATCGCGATCAACGCATGGATGAATGCGTTGTGAATCTGAAAAAATCCGCGAACCTTGCGGACCTCTCGGTGCGAACGCAGGCATGGGGAGCCTCGCAGTCGCTGGTCTCGCAAGTCGTCTGGGATCGCGATCCGGCCACGCCCGATGATTTGAAAAACCTCAATGTCCGCTATGATTTGCAAGTTCCCCGGTTCCAGCCGATGCTGCTCGCCTTGCGGCCACTGATGAAACTTACAGTCGAGGAGGAACTGCCGCTGCCTCCGGAGTCCGCATTGTCAGCCAAAGGAGACCTGCGTTTGCAGGGAGAAAAAATCGGCCCACTGCATCTGGACCTTGCCTTGAAAGCCGCTGATCCTGCCATCGCGCCCTTCTCTCTCGTGGCTTCGATGGCCGATGTTTCCTCGGCCAATGTCGAATTACAGCATCCTGGCATCGCAGCAAAGGGGACATATGATCTTGAAAACAAATCCTATCAGGCGAGCGCTGATCTAACGGATTTCTCTCCGCAGTCGCTGAGCCCTTGGCTAGACTGGATGGGGGTGAAGATGCCCGCGGGAATCAAAGCGTCATTGCAATGGCAGGGCAGGGGAGTCCCCGGCGATGGCCTCCATCAGGGCGGGGCAACGATCCAATCGCTGGTCATGAAACGCGAGGGCAGCGCGGACATCGCTGCCAAAGGCCAAACGGCGTACGAATGGCCGCAGTCGGTCGATTTGTCCGGCTTCAGCGTGAAGTCAGGCACGCAGGAAGCCAATCTGGACGCGAGTTTTGCGGGCCATGATCTTTATGTCTCGCGTCTAACGCTTACGGACTCGGGCAAAACTCTTGTTCACGGCAAGGCTTTGATTCCAATCCCCGAAAAAATGTCGGGAGCCGGAGATTTTCTGACCCAGCGGGAAACGCTCGATGTTTCCCTGCAAAGTGTGGAACTACCTCTGGAGACGTTCAACAAATGGCTGCCGAAGGACAAACCATTGCCGGTCAGCGGCAAGACCAAGCTGGACCTGCAAATCACCGGTTCTCCCGCCGCCCCGGTGATCAGCGGGGACTTTTATGTGAAGGATGTGAAAAGTCCGTCTCAATCGAAGCTGCCTCCCGTCGATCTGGTGCTCAATCTGGTGACGGCGGATCAATCCCTGCAGGTCAGCGGCCAGTTGCTCACTTCGCGAACTTCTCCGGTCACGGTCAAGGCGAGTCTGCCTTTCCGACCGCAGCAGTGGGCCGAGCAACCCGAATCGATGTGGGAGGAAAAGATCAGTGCCGATGTCGTCATTCCCCGCTTCGAGCTGATACGCTTCAAGGATCTCCTGCAGGAGCTTAAGGAGCTGAACGGTGTGCTTGAGGGCGCGGTGACCGTCAAGGGCACTCTGAAATCCCCGGACATCCGCGGCCGGCTCGACCTGACGAAACTGTCGATGGTTCTTCCTAACGAAAAAATCCCGCCGATCCGCAACGGGGGAGTGCGGCTGACTTTCGCCGACCGCGCGGTGAAACTGGAGTCGCTCGGCGCCCAACTTGCTGGCGGGGAACTCAAGGCTTCCGGGATCATGCGACTACCCGAGCAGGGGGATCCCGCGCTCGACTTCACAATCCGCGGGACCGCGCTGCCGTTGTGGCGCGATGCCGCGGTGATCGCCCGCGCCAATGCCGACATCCGCGTCGCCGGTCCCTGGAAGACGGCGCTGGTCAGCGGTGCGGTGCGGATCGTCGACAGCCTGGTTTACAAAGACTTCGATCTGATTCCCATCGGCAAACCGTTCACTCTTCCCCAAGCCGCGTCGCTGCCGGCCCTTGATTCCAGCGTCGCGGCAAAGGCCACCCAATTGCCTGATCCATTCGGCAACTGGAGGATCGATGTGACACTCAAAACCGAAGACCCCTTTTTGATTCGTGGCAATCTCGCCCGCGGCTCGGTGACCGCCGATGCACGGGTGACCGGAACTCTCGGCTCTCCGCAGCCACTCGGCAAGGCGGTCATCAAGAACCTCACCGCTTCGCTGCCGCTCAGCAAATTGACAATCCCCTCGGGCAATGTCATCCTCACTCCCGCATCGGGGCTGGACCCCGTGCTCGATATCCGCGGCACTTCGCGCATTTCCAATTATGATGTCAACATCTACGTCTACGGAGCGGTTTCCGCTCCGAAAATGCTGCTGACCTCGGAACCGCCGTTGCCGGAAAATGAAATCATGACCTTGCTGGCGACCGGGACGACCACCGAGGGATTGAGCGATGGAGCGACGGCGCAGAACAAAGGCACGCAGTTGTTGGTCGAGGAGTTACGACGCGGTCGACTGCCGATGGGCAAACGCCTGATGCCGCTGTTGTCGTTGCTGGATGATGTCGAGTTGGCGGTGGGCGAGCCCGACCCGTATAGCGGCAAGAAACGCGCTTCGGCAACGATTCCGGTTCGCTCCCACTATTTTCTCTATGGCGGCGTGGATGGCGAGGGGCAAACCCGCAGCCTTTTGATGTATGAATTGAGATTCCGATGAAGTCCATTCCCACACCGCTGCTGTTGTCCCTGAGCGCATGTCTCGCCGGTGCGGCGGAAATCCGCATCAGCGGCTTGCGCTCGATGAGCCGCAACGACGCGCTGGAAATTCTTGGCGATCGACTGGAGCTGATCAAGAAAAAGCCCGCCAATTCCTCGCGTGCCGCCGATGCCGCATTCATGCTGGAAAGTTTGATGCACTTGCAGGGCTATGCCAATGCCTCTGTCAGCGGCACGGCCGAAAGCGGGTCGGTCATTCATCTGCAGGTAACCGAGGGTTCGCGCCAGTATTTCGGGGTGATCAGCATCGAGGGTGTCGAAGGCAAGGATTTGAAGAAGATGACGCGGCTGTTCACCAGTACGGCCGAAAAGCGACTTGTGGCTTTCGCCCGCGATGTGCCGTTTTTGGAATCGGATGTCGCCACGGGACTGTCGTATCTCCAGCAGGAATGGCAGTCGCGGGGTTACTGGGCTGCCAGCGCAACCGAGCGGAAACGATCATCTCCTGATTCAAACAGCAAGGTGGATTTTTTCGTTTCACTGAACACGGGGGAATTGCATTACCTGAGCGCACCGGTGATTACGGGCAGTGCGGCGAACAAACGAAGCGAACTCGATCAAACGCTAAACCGGTTTGCAGGACTGCCGGCGACGACCGCCAACATCAATCAAATGCGCAGCGAAGTCGAGAAGCTGTATCGCAGCGCGGGTTACTCTGATGTCGCAATCCGGCTGGGCGGCGAACCGCGGCAGGGAAAGTTCGTTCCGCAAATTTCAGTGCAGGTCGGTGAGCGCCACCGTCTTAACAAACTCACGGTGGAAGGGTTGCGGAAAACCAAGGAGTCGCGGGTGTTGAACCGCTTCCGCGGCATGGAGGGGCAGTACTACGATGCCACCCGCGCTGACAAAGAACTGCGCAAGCTCCTCAACACCGGTGCCTTCCAATCACTGGGTCTTGAGATGAACCAAAGTCCGGACCAGCCGAACATCGATGCCACCCTGCACGCGGTCGAGGGCAAGGCACGCAGCTTCTCCAGTTATGCCGGCTTGGAATCCTACGAAGGACCGGTCCTCGGGGTGGGCTATGGCCACCGCAATCTCTTCGGCAATCTCTGGAACTTCAGCGGTGGCCTTGAAATCACCGGACGCGGCATTTTGTTCGACACCCGCATTGTCGACCCTTGGTTTCTCGAATCCGACATCCGCGCCGGGGCCCGCTTCTTCGCGGTCAGCCGCGACCTCGATGTCTATCAGAAATTCGAGTCCGGATTTTCGTTCGATCTGTCCTGGGAGCTTTCGGAACACACCAACCTGCTGCTTTTCGTCGCTTCCTCCTATGTTGGAATTTCCAATGCTTCGATCGATGATGCCGACCTCGGTCCCAAGGATTACAACTACAACCGCGCGCGCCTGACCTGGACTCATGATCGGAGGAACAACAAGGTCACACCTTCCGACGGTTGGATTGTCGATGCGGTCGGGGAGTTGGGTACTGTGCTGGCTTCGGAGAGTTCCTCCTACGTGAAATGGGAGATGCGCGGCAGTTGGTATGTTCCGGTGAAGGAAACGAATCACGTGGCTCTGGGCTTGCGCACCGGGTTGACCGTGCCCGCCACAACTGCGGAATTGCCCATCGACCTGCGCTATTTCCTCGGCGGCCCGAACACCGTGAGAAGTTTTCCCGAGCGTGATCTGGGTCCGCGAAATGCTTCGGGTGTCAACCGCGGCGGCGAAGCCTACTGGATCGCCAACGCCGAATACGTGCATCAGGTCGCCGGGGCGTTCAAGGCGGTGGCTTTCACGGATGCGGGTACGCTGAGCGAGGATTTGTCATCGTTCGCCAGCTCGTCGGTCGATGTCGCGGTCGGTCTCGGCGTGCGCCTGGATCTTCCGATCGGTCCGGTGCGCCTGGAATACGGCCACAATCTCACACCCGATGTGGGCGAACCTTCCGGCGCGTTTCATTTCGCCATCGGTGTGGCGTACTAACGAAGCTATGCGAACATCGTCGCTCAGTCGGTGTCGCCATCGTCGCCGTGACGCAGCAATCCCAAGTGGTCCGCCTCGAGCTGGATGCGGTCGTTCAGATTCCTCGCCTTGACCCGGTGGTCGCGTTTGGCCCGACGCTCGGTGTTGATCTGGCGTTTTTTCTGCCGCCGCCGCAGTTTTTCGATTTCTTCATCGAGCCGCAGGAAGCTTTCGATGCGCCCGGGATCGAGGCTGCCATCTTCCACAGCGGCGCGAATGGCGCATCCGGCATCGATGCTGTGTTTGCAGTCGTGAAATCGGCACTGCGCCGCGAGGGTTTCCAGATCGGCGAAACTTTCCTTCAAGGTCTGCTCGTCGGTCCACATCTGGATCTCGCGCATCCCCGGGTTGTCGATGATCATGCCGCGCTTTGGCAACGGCACCAGCTCGCGCGATGTGGTGGTGTGCCGGCCTTTGCCCGTTACCTCGTTCACCTCGTCGGTCCACTGCCATTCCTCGCCGTAGAGCTGGTTTACCAGGGTCGATTTGCCGACACCGCTGGAGCCGACGATGCACATGGTGGTGCCCTTTTTCAGATGGGACAACAGGGTTTTCAGTCCGCTGTTGTGCAGCGCGCTGGTGACGTGGATCGCGGCCCCGGGACTGAGTTGTTGCAGGATCTCCGCAGCCTCCTGATTTTTCTTTTTGGAATAAAGGTCGGCTTTGTTGAGCAACACCACCGGCTGCGCGCCCGACCGCTGGATCAGCGTGAAGTAGCGCTCCATGCGCCGTGGATTGAAATCCTCGCCGGCATCGGTGACCACCGCGACGATGTCGACATTGGCTCCGATCACTTGTTCCTCGCTGCTTTTCCCTGGCATTTTGCGCGAGAAACAAGACTGCCGCGGCAGGCGGGCGCGAATGACGTTTTCCTCGTTCTCGCCACCGAGTTTCACCGCCACCCAGTCGCCCACGGCGGGAAGTTCGGCATCGCTGGCGGCATCGTGCCAGACTTTGCCCGAGAGCACGACATCGATTTCCTCGCCGCCGTTCAGAAACGCTCCGTAGTTGATCGGACTCTCGCGGATCAAGCGTGCAGGCACCCATTCCTTTGCGGCAAGCTCCGCAAAGGAATTGGCGAAAAATGAATTCCACCCGAGGTCGGCCAGCGTCACTGTGCGGATCGTAGGGGATTCATCGCGGCGGGGAAATGTTTTCTATGCCCCTGCCTCAATCGGCGCATTCCAACCGCACTTTGTAGGCCTCCTGCACCGGAAGCCCGAGACGACGCCGTGTGTAGAGTTCCATCGCCTTGCGCACGCGCACGGTCATCACACCGTTGGTCATGCCGTAATCGAGCCGGATCGCATCCTGCGCCTCTTTTTCCAAGTCGCGATGCGGACGGATTTTCAAATTCACGAAAGTCTCCCAATCGACATCGCGCGGTGGTTCGGTCTCGCTCGCCGCCGGCCAGCGACAGTCTTCGATCCTGCCCAGCACGAAATCCCGCCACTGCTCGTTCTCCACATCCCAGGCCCGCACGTGCCAGCGGTCGCCATCCCATCCAAAGGCGCGCGGCAGAATCTCCCGCCATTTTTTCGACGCGCTGTGTACCGACAGGTAACGGATTTTCATGCTGTGCTTTTGCGCCACCGCCAGATAAACCATGCGGGCCACTTGCTCCTTGACCGTCCGTCGTGGCGGCATCACTCCATCGACCACTGCCGCACTCAGCTCGCCGCTGCCACCTTCCAACGAGCGGCGCGTCTGCTTGCCACCGGGCAACAACGCCATGCCTTCGTCGAATTGCGGCTGATGCAGCTTGCAGGCAAAACTCTCCCCAGCTTCGTAGCGCTTGCGCGCGGTATGATAGGTAATGCCCGTACTGTTCAGGTCCAAGTACTTTTGCAGGTCTCCCGATGCCTGTGCGGAAGAGATGCTGAAGCAGTCGGTAAGATCCGTGCGACGAATCCAACCGCGCCACCACAATAACACTTCGATCATGCGCAGACGTTCCCTAGCGGCCCAGTTTTCTTCACTTGTATAGTTTCCCATGGTTTCTCTCTTTGTTTGGATGCGGGGACTGAATTACAATGGAATTTCGTGCTTGTAAACTTGTATTTTTTTCTTATATGTCTATTTTTATTATTGACTTGTGATTTTTATTAATGCATTTTCCAGTCGCGCGGGATCGAAAGTTCTCATCCCGCAACCAACAAGCAAACGCAAAGCACCAATCCTATGAAAACAGAAATCGCCTTCATCCTCGACCGTTCGGGCTCCATGAGTTCGATGACCCATGCCGCCATCGCCGGATTCAATGAGTTCCTCACGGCCCAACAAAACACCATGGACGATCACGGTCAGCCGCTCGCCGGAACCTTTTCGCTGGTCCTGTTCGATCACGAATACCTGCCGATCTACGACCGCATTCCGCTCGCCGAGGCAAAAGCGCTGACGACCGGCACCTACGAGCCCCGCGGCAATACCGCATTGCTCGATGCCATCGGCCGCACGATCGATGATCTCGGCCAAAAGCTTGCAGCCACAGCAGAGGCCGAACGCCCCGCGAAAGTGATTGTCGCGATCCTGACCGATGGCGCGGAAAACAGCTCGCGCCGTTTCACCATCCATGACATCAGCCAGCGCATCTCCCACCAGAGCGAAGCCTACCAGTGGGAATTCCTGTTCCTCGGAGCCAACCAGGATGCCATTGCCACCGCCGCGCACATGGGCATTTCACCCCAATACGCCGCCACCTTCGGCGCCGATGATGCCGATATGCACGCCGTCCAGGAAGCCGTGGCCGGCAAAGTCTCCGCCATGCGGAAATCAGCTGCGGGCGTGGTACTAGCCGACGTGGAACAAGAAACCTTGAAGGAAACCATGCACGCAACAGTGGAAAAATCGCGGAAAAAATAAACAGCGCGCTGCGATGCTGTGGCAGGCCGACGGCAAAATCTCCCTCATTTTATTGCTGTAAAATAATCCGGTTCTGCTAACTACCAAACATTCGATGGAAATGGCACGAAACAACCTTCAGAAATCCCGCTTAAACCCCTGGTACGACCGCTTAAACCCCTGGTACGACCGCTTAAGCCCCTGGTACGACCGCTTAAATCCTTGGTACGACCGCTTAAACCCCTGGTACGACCGCTTAAACCCTTGGTACGACCGCTTAAGCCCCTGGTACGACCACTTAGGCCCTTGGTACGACCACTTCGAGCCCCTCTCCCCCAAAACAGCAACCAAACAACCTAATTAAAAAAACATGCAAAACGAATACGCAAATCGCCAAAACATGCACCTCACTGTCCTCAAGCTCCTTGATACCTCTGAGTATCAAAGCGCTTGGAAAGGCCAGAAGCCCACCGCGTTCACCACCCGCGCCGCCCAACTCGGCCCGATGGTCAATGCGCTCACCGACTTGATCGCCGCCCAGCAAATTGCGACCACCGGCTATGCCGAGACCAAAGATCGCGAGGAAAAAGAGCTGGAAGACCTCGCCTTCGAGATCAGCCAGACCCTGGTTGACTGTTATGAGGTAAACGGTCGCGAGGGCGATGCCGCCCAGATCGATCTCTCACTGAGCAGTTGGCAAGACTTCCGTGATACGGAACTCATCGCCAAAGCCCGGGTCCTTCACAAGAAACTCACCGAGGCCCTCGCCAGCGATGCCGCCGCCCTCGCCGAACACGACCTCACCCCCGCCGATGCCACCCTGCTCGCCAAGGAACTCGCCGATTTTGAACTGATCATAGCGGACCCCTCCGCCGCGATTTCCCGTCGGCGCGCGCTCACCGTCACCCTCCGGCCTAGGTTCCGGGAGGTCAGCGAGCTCCTCAAGAAGATGGACCGCCTCGTGCTGCGTTTCCGCAAAACCGAGCCCGGCACCGCCTTCGCCAACGCCTGGGCCGCCTCCCGCATCGTCCGCGACCTAGGCGGCTCCGCCCCCCAGCCACCCGCTCCAGCCCCCGGAGCCTGATTCTATGACCCTCCCCGGCGCGCCTCACCCGCGCGCCGGGGTTTCCGTTCTTTATCATTGCGCATCTGACACCCTTCACTAGTGTCTTCTCATCTCATGCCCGCCATACGCAAAGCCATTTCAGAAACCTCCACCGCCACCATCAGCTTTTTCCTCGCCAATGGTCCCGCCGTCGCGGAATCCTCCAACCAGTCCGGCGAAGGCGATCCCGCCCAGCGGGACCGCGCCCTCATCGAGGCCGATCTCGTGGACTGCATGGTCGCCCTCCCCGGCCAGCTCTTCTACAGCACGCAGATTCCCGCAGCCTATGGTTCAGTAGGGAAAATGAAACCTCTGGTATATGTCGCGACGCGGCTGAACTCGAACTCGCCTTAGCCGCATGAAAGAAGCTGCCGCCCGTATCAAAATCAACAAGCTGCTGGAAAACGCAGGCTGGCGCTTCTTTGCGGACTCTAAAGGCCCTGCGAACATACAGCTTGAGCCCAGCGTTACGGTGAAGACGCAAGACCTCGACGCGCTCGGCGAGAACTTCGAGAAGTCCAGCAAGGGCTTCATCGACTTTCTGCTTCTGAACGAAAAATCTTTCCCCTTCATCGTCCTCGAAGCCAAGGCCGAGGACAAAAGTCCGCTCGTCGGCAAGGAGCAGGCGCGCAAATATGCCAAGTCACAGAACTGCCGCTTCGTCATCCTCTCCAACGGCAACCTGCATTACTTCTGGGACCTCGAACGCGGCAACCCGTATGTCATCACCGCGTTCCCCACGCCGGCCTCGGTCGCCGGCTACCAGAAGACCACGCCCGACCCGAAGCGCCTCATCGAGGAAGTCGTCGAGGATGACTATGTCGTTCTCACCCAGCGCCCGAACTACGCCACGGAAGCCGCTTGGAAGAACGAAGCCGAGCGCGCGCGCTTTATCGAGGTCAACGGGCTTCGCTTCCTGCGTCCTTACCAGAAGAAAGCCATCGTCTCCATCCAGCAGTCCATCAAGAAAGGCAGTGACCGCTTCCTCCTCGAAATGGCCACCGGCACCGGCAAGACGCTCACCGCCGCCGCCATCATCAAGCTCTTCCTCCGCACCGGCAACGCCCGCCGCGTCCTCTTTCTTGTGGACCGGCTGGAGCTCGAAGATCAGGCGCTCAAGGCTTTCGATAAGGTGCTGAAGAACGACTACAAGAGTGTCATCTACAAAGAGAATCGGGATAACTGGCGGCACGCCGCGGTCGTCGTCACCACCGTCCAGTCGCTGCTCTTCAATAACAAATACCAGCAGCTCTTTTCGCCAACCGACTTCGACCTCGTCATCTCCGACGAAGCACATCGCTCCATCGGCGGCAATGCCCGCGCCGTGTTCGACTACTTCATCGGCTACAAGCTTGGCCTCACCGCCACGCCGTTCGACTACCTCAAGAAATTCGACAAGGACAAGCCTACCACCAGAGACCCGCGCGAGTTCGAGCGCCGCCTCATGCTGGATACCTACCGCACCTTCGGCTGTGACGACGGCCAGCCCACTTTCCGATACTCCCTGCTCGATGGCGTGAAGGATGGCTTCCTCATCAATCCCACCGTCGTGGACGCCCGTAGCACGGTCACCACGCAGCTTCTCTCCGACTCGGGCTTCGTCGTCTCGTTCAAGGACGACGAAGGCGATGACCACGACGAGGCCTTCAAGCAACGGCAGTTTGAAAAACGCTTCTTCTCCAAGGCCACCAACCAGCTCTTCTGCAAGACTTTCCTCGAAAACGCCCTCCGTGATCCGATCAGCGGCGAGATTGGCAAGTCCATCGTCTTCGCCGTCAGCCAGCATCACGCGGGCAAGCTGGCGCAGATTCTCAATGAGATGGCCGACCGGATGTTCCCCGGAAAATACCAGTCTGACTTCGCTGTGCAGGTCACCTCACAGGTGGATGGAGCCCAGCAGCACACGATTAATTTCACCAACAACAACCTGCTCGGCTCCGCCAACTTCATCCCCACCTACAAGACCAGCAAAGCCCGCGTCTGTGTCACCGTCGGCATGATGACTACCGGATATGATTGCCCGGACCTCCTGAACCTCGGGCTCTTCCGTCCCATCTTCTCGCCCACTGACTTCATCCAGATCAAAGGGCGCGGCACCAGGAAACACGATTTCCGTGAAACGCTCTTTGACGAGTCGATCCGAGAGAGCGTGAAGGAGCCGACGAAGGCCTCCTTCAAGCTCTTCGACTTCTTCGCTAACTGCGAATACTTCGAGAAAGAGTTCAAATACGATCAAGTGCGCAAGCTGCCAAAACCCAAAGGTGAAGTCGGTGAAGGCGGAGAAGAAGGCGGCGGTGGAGTCACGGGTGGCACATTTGAACATCTTGGTGAAGACATTCTCTCCACCATCAAAGTGGAAGCCATCGGTGTCGAAGGCATGAAGATCGACCGCATGTTCTACGAGAAATTCGAAGACACTGTGCGCGAAAACGACTTCATCGCCGCCAATATAGAGGCCGGTCAATGGGATCGTGTCATCGACTACGTGAACAAGGAGCTCTTCGATAAACCCGCCGAGTTCTACAACCTCGACAAGCTCCGCAAGGCAGCGGCGGTGGATCGCCGCCTCACGCTGCGCGAAATCCTCGAAAAGATCTTCGGCCTGATCCCGCGCTTCAAGTCCAAGGACGAGCTGCTTGAAGAGGAGTTCGCCAAGTTCGTGGCCGATTACAAACCCAGCGAGGCCAAGCTCATCCCCGCATTGAAGCAGTTCTTCAAAGCCTACGCCACCGACAGCCACGTCCGCTCCATTCTCGATGATTCTAAGCGGCTTACAGAACTCTACACCACCACCTCCTTCACCATCGCCGACCTCAAAGCCGTGCCTCCTGAATACCGCAAGCTCATCCCCGAGTATATCAAGGATTATGTGAGCCTGAACCAGTTTGCTGCCTGATCATGAACCCGACCAAGAAATCCACTCTCCTCGTTAAGGGAAGCACTGTTGCGGTTCTTTCCCGCCAAGCTGATGATTATATTTCGCTCACGGATATTGCGAAACACAAGGAACCTGATCGTGCCGACCAAGTGATCCAAAACTGGATGAGAAACCGCAACACCGTGGAATTTCTTGGCATTTGGGAGAATCTGAATAATCCGGATTTTAAACCCCTCGAATTCGAGGGGTTTAGAAATCGGGCAGGGCTCAATAGTTTCGTGCTCACACCTCGGCAATGGATCGATAGCACCGCAGCCGTCGGGCTCATATCCAAATCTGGGCGCTACGGCGGTACTTTTGCCCACAAGGATATTGCGTTCGAGTTCGCCTCCTGGATATCGGTTGAATTCAAGCTTTATCTCATTCGAGAGTTTCAACGCCTTAAGGTGGACGAAAGCAACCGCCTCCAGCTCGGCTGGAACCTCCAGCGCACTCTCGCCAAGATCAATTATCGCATCCACACCGATGCCATCAAAGAGACGCTCATCCCGCCGGCCATCACCAAGGCCCAGACCGCCCTCGTTTATGCCAAAGAAGCCGACGTGCTCAACGTCGCCCTCTTTGGACAAACCGCGAAGCAATGGCGGGATGCTCACCCCGACGCCGATGGCAATATCCGTGACCACGCCCCGCTGGAGCAACTCGTCGTCCTCACCAACCTCGAAAGCCTCAACTCCGTGCTCATCCGCCAAGGTCTGCCCCAGCCCGAACGCCTGCAAAAGCTCAATGAAATCGCCATCACCCAGATGCGCACGCTCCTTTCCGCCAACAACGTCCAACGCCTCAAGTAATGCTAGACACCACCACCAAACGCCGCATCGACACCGCCCGCGACATCCTCGTCGGCAAAGTCCCCGATCCCAAGTCCCAAGTCGAGCAGATCACCATCGCCCTCATCTACAAGTTCATGGACGACATGGACGCCGAGGCGGAGGAACTCGGCGGGGAGCGTGCCTTCTTCACCGGCGATTTTGCCCGCTACGGCTGGGCCAAGCTCATGGCTCCCTCCCTTGGCGGCCACGAGATGCTCGGTCTCTACGGGGAAGGCATCTCCAAAATGCCCGAAAACCCTGGCGTCCCCGCGCTCTTCCGCGACATCTTTAAAAACGCCTACCTGCCTTACCGCGACCCCGAGACGCTCAGAGCCTTCCTCAAGATCATCGACGAGTTCAGCTACGACCACAGCGAGCGCCTCGGCGACGCCTTCGAGTATCTCCTCAGCGTCCTCGGCTCACAGGGAGATGCCGGCCAGTTCCGCACCCCGCGCCACATCATTGATTTCATGGTCGAGGTCCTGGCCCCGCAGAAGCACGAGACCATTCTTGATCCCGCTTGCGGCACCGCTGGATTCCTCATCTCCGCCTACAAGCACATCCTCCGCACCAACACTGATGCCAAGGGCCACAGCACCCTCACCCCGGATGAAAAAGGCCGCCTCGCCAAGAATTTTACGGGCTACGACATCTCGCCAGACATGGTTCGCCTCTCGCTGGTGAACCTCTACCTCCACGGCTTCACTGATCCCCACATCTACGAATACGACAGCCTCACTCAGGATGATCGGTGGAACGAATTTGCCGACGTCATTCTCGCCAACCCGCCCTTTATGTCCCCAAAAGGCGGCATCAAACCCCACAAGCGCTTCTCCATCCAAGCCAAGCGCAGCGAAGTCCTCTTCGTGGACTACATGGCCGAGCATCTCACGCCCACCGGCCGCGCCGCCATAATCGTCCCCGAGGGTATCATCTTCCAGAGCCAGACCGCCTACAAAGACCTGCGGAAGATGCTCGTGGAGAACTCCCTCGTTGCCGTCGTCTCACTCCCGGCGGGCTGTTTCAATCCCTACTCCGGAGTGAAGACCAGCATCCTCATCCTCGACAAATCCCTCGCCCGCCAGAGCGGCACCATCGCCTTCTTCAAAGTGGAGGCCGACGGCTTCGGCCTCGGCGCCCAACGCCGCGCCATCGAAAAAAACGATCTCCCGCAAGTGCAGGCCGAACTCGCCGCCTACCTCCAAGCCCTGCGCACCCAAGCGTCCACCGAGACGACCCTCGCCCTCACTTCCACCGCCCAGATCGTGGCGAAAGAAAAGATCGCCGCGAATGGCGACTACAACCTCAGCGGCGAGCGGTATCGAGAAGGAGATGCGCGCCGGTCTGCATTCCCGCTTCGTCGGTTCGAGGAAGTCTGCACCTTAGAATACGGCGCAAGCCTGCCAAAGGAAAAGCGTGTGGAAGGTCCCTATCCGGTGGTCGGATCAAACGGAATCACCGGCTACCACAGCGAATATCTGATCGAAGGGCCAGCAATCGTAGTCGGGCGCAAGGGATCGGCGGGCGAAGTCACATTGATCGACAAGAACTGCTTCCCGATCGACACGACATATTACGTCAAACAAACGAACCCCGCAGAGTCGAACATCAGCTTTCTGTATTGGCTGCTGAAGACGTTGAACCTACCCGAGCTGCGCGGTGGCGCAGGGATTCCCGGCCTGAATCGGACCGACGTTTACGAAACCCACCAAATCCCCCTGCCGCCGCTGGAGGTGCAGAAGGAGATCGTGGCGGAGATCGAGGGCTACCAGAACGAGATCGAACGACTCAAAACCGAGATCGCGAATCAGGAAAAAAACATCCAAAGATCAATAGCCAGAGTCTGGGGCGAGGATTCCGAGAGCGCCAACGGCGCACCGCCATCCCAGCCTGGGGCAACGCCCCAGGAACCATCGTCGGAAAACCCATGAGGGCTGAAAGCCCGACCCATCGCCATGCCCCAATCGCTCTCGCTCGTCATCGTCCACGTCATCTTCAGCACGAAGGAACGCCACCCATTCCTCGACCCTGACACGCGCCCGAAACTTCACGCCTATCTCGCGACAGTCGCCCGCAACATTGGCTGTGAGGCGTATCGCGTCGGCGGCGTGGCGGATCATGTTCATCTCGCCATCCGATTGTCGCGCACCGTCACCATCGCGAATTTGGTGCAGGAGTTGAAAACGTCGTCATCGAAATGGGTGAAGACCCAATCGCCCGGCCTCGCAGCTTTCGCGTGGCAACGCGGCTATGGATGTTTCTCCGTCGGTCCGTCGGATTTGGAACCATTGAGGGCATACATTGACGACCAGGAGAAGCACCACGAAACGCGGACGTTCCAGGATGAGTTTCGGATATTTCTTAAAAAATACGGTGTGGAATACAATGAGGCCTATGTCTGGGATTGACCAATGGATCGGGCTTTCAGCCCTTGGTTCTGTGCGGGCCACGTTTCCTGGGGCGATGCCCCAGGCTGGGATGGAGTGGGCCTTTGGCCCTCCGTTGCGCCTTTTCCAAATTCCCCTCCCACCCCTCGCCACGCAGCAAGCCATCGTGGCCGAGATCGAAGTCGAGCAAGCGCTGGTCGCCGCCAACCGCGAACTGATCACCCGGTTCGAGCAAAAGATCCAAGCCACCCTCGCGCGGATTTGGGGCGAGGATTCCGACAGCGCCAACGGCGCACCGCCATCCCAGCCTGGGGCAACGCCCCAGGAACTATCGCCGAAAAACCCATGAGGGCTGAAAGCCCGCCTCATCGCCATGCCGCAATCACTGAGCCTCGTCATCATCCACGTCATCTTCAGCACGAAGGATCGCCACCCATTCCTCGACCAGGACACGCGCCCCAAACTCCATGCCTATCTCGCGACCGTCGCCCGCCCAGCTGGCAGTATGAACCCACGCGCTCTCATCGTCTTCAAGCACGATAGCCAACTTGGCAACGCACCTAGCCACAAGCTCTTTGAACTTGTTTCCGTGAAGAAGAAAGAAAGCGTCGAAGTCCCGCGTGCTTTCACTGACTATGAAGTAACCATTGATCGCGGCGGACTTCCCACCAGAGTAGAGATCATTGAACGCATCTAATCATGTCCACGCCCCACCGCCCACCGTTCACCATTACCCCCCGCATTCTCGGCCATGTGGCGGCGTGTTGCGAACGGGTGGGGAGTTGGCGGGGAGGGGAGGGATTAGCACTTTCCCCGCAACTGCGACGGGAAAACCGCATCCGCAGCATTCAGGCATCTCTCGCCATTGAGAACAACAGCTTGAGTATCGATCAGGTCACGGCGATTCTGGAGGGGCGTCGGGTCATGGGCCTGCCGCGTGAAATTCAGGAGGTCAAGAATGCCATCGCCTGCTATGATCAGCTCGCTTCCTTTGATACCTCGTCGGCACCGGATTTCCTCAAGGCGCATGGGCTCATGATGATGGCCCTCGCCGATGATGCGGGGAACTTTCGCCGTGGCGGTGTCGGCATCTACCGCGGCAATCAGCTCATTCACATGGCTCCCCCGGCAGATCGCGTCCCGTATTTGATCGATGATCTTTTTGCTTGGTTCGCCAGCACGGACCTTCACCCACTCATCGCCAGCTCGATTCTCCATTACGAAATTGAGTTCATCCATCCCTTTTCCGATGGCAACGGACGCATGGGGCGGTTGTGGCAATCGCTTGCGCTCGCCCGCTGGCATCCAGAACTCGCCTACCTGCCCGTGGAAAGCGTCATTCGCGAACGCCAAACCGCCTATTACAATGCTCTCGGGGCATCTGATCGAGCCGCCGAGGCCACGCCTTTTATCGAATTAATCCTCGATGCCATTACAGAATCTCTCGATTCGCGCACGAAGAGTGACCCAGCTAGTGACCCGGCTAGTGACCCAGTATCCCGTTTGCTTGCCCTCTTCAAAAGTAACGAATCACTCTCGTTCCAGACGATGATGGAGCGCATGCAGCTACGGCATAGGACTTATTTCCGCCGCACCTTTCTCTCTCCTGCGCTGGCAGCGAAGCGATTGGAAATGACACTGCCCGAGACACCGCGTCATCCGTCCCAACGCTATCGCCTGAGAGTCGGTGTGATCAAGCAAGGAGATCATCATATCATCGTGCAGGAAGACAACGAGTCATGACACTTTACCCCGAAGAAGAACTCCTAGCCATCTCTGCGCTCCAGCACTGGCTCCATTGCTCGCGCCAGTGTGCGCTGATCCACCTGGAGCAGGCATGGGCAGAAAACAAGTTCACCGCTGAGGGGCGGGTCATGCACGAACGCGCCCACGATGGCCCGGACGAATCGCGTTCCGGTCTGCGCATCACCCGCGGCATGCCCGTCGCTTCGGCGGCGCTTGGAATCACTGGCCAATGCGATGTCGTCGAGTTTCACACCGATGGCAGCATCCGCCCCGTGGAATACAAGCGCGGCAAGCCGAAGGGGCATCGCGCTGATGAAGTCCAGCTCTGTGCTCAAGCGATGTGCCTGGAAGAAATGCGAACCACTACCATAACGGCAGGCGATCTTTACTATGGAAAAAAACGCCGCCGCACAGAAGTTCTCTTCGATGAGGCACTCCGCGCACTCGTGCAAGAAACCATCACGGCTTTCCGCCACTGCATCCAATCTGGCATCACTCCACTGGCTGAATACGACCCGCGCCGCTGTGATGCCTGAACGCTCATCGAACAATGCGAACCACACGCGCTACGCTTCAAAAGCGGGGCGCAGGCCTGGTTCTGCGGCCAACTCGCCGCTCACCAAACCGCCTTCACTGGCGAATCTGTCTCATGAAATTTCCCATCCTTCGTCAGCACAGGCACCCCGCGATTCAAAGCAAGAGCTGCGATGAGCCGGTCCGCCGGATCGCGATGATTCCAGCCAAGTTCCACAGCCTTCAGCCAGTCTTCCGCCGCCGGGGAAATCCATTCCACGCCAGGCAGGAGTTTCAGGTTGGGCCATGCTTCGCGCAGGGAGGTCGCAAAGGCAAGTTTCCCCGCGCGCCGTTTGTATTCCAGCTCCCACAGGGTCACGGTGGATATCAAAATGGTCTTGGGATTCAAGGCGGGTTGCTCGGTCCAATCGCGAGCGGTGGCGGACAAGCGAAGAGGATCACCGAGCCACCAGTAAAGCACATGTGTGTCAAAAAGAATCATGGGGAGGGTTTTGAATCTGTCCACCACGAATCATCCGCTTCACCTTCTTCGCGCCATTCCGGGTTCATGATGAGATCGCTTTCGATGGCGTCTGCCGTTTTGTTTCCAAACAACTGGGTCCTCAATTTCGCGAGGATGTCAGCTTTCGAGTTCATCTGTGGCACCAGCGGCCTCACCTCAAGCACCTCCCGCCCATGGTCCGTCACTATCAACGGTTCTCCTGTGCGCTCTACCTCACGGAAATACTCCAGCATTTTCGATTTCAATTTTCCCTTCGAGACAATCATGGCTGACTGTTACCCGTAGTCACGACTATAGTCAAATTCAAAATCTCACTTCCTTTTCCCCATGCGCCGCCATCTCAATACCCTTTTCGTCACCCTGGAAGGAGCTTACCTCCGCAAGGACGGAGCCGCCATCGATACCATTTGCTCACTTCTTACTCCGCTGCTTTCGCACACTCCCAAAAATCCACTACCATCTTCCCCAAACGAACCCATTGACGAAACACACGATCAAGATTACCCTCATGCCAGATGAAACTACGTACCGACCTGCTGACTCAACTCCGTCCCGAGGACGTGATGGAGAGTGTGGAGACGCACAATCACCGCTACAAAGCCGAGCCGCTTTTTTCCACAACTGGGACTGGCAGTCTATCATCCGCCTCAACCAACGAGCGTGTGAACGAGGTCACGCGCAACACGGGTTTAATTCGGAAACTCACCAAGCGTGCGCAATCCGCTGGGAAGAAAGCCGAGAACAAGCTGTGACACTGGAGGAGGCGTTTCGCTTCCTCCGTAGCATGCACCGCGCCGCGCCCTTTCTTTTCTTCAATGGCAATACGTTTGCCGAAATAGGGCGCCAAATGGCCACAGCGCTGTTCGCTGATTTGTCGCCACTCTTGTTGCGAGAAGTCTCGTCTGCCACCGCCCACTACATTGCGGGTGTGTTTGATGAAGAGAGTCTTCATCAATTGATCACCGAAACCTGGCACCATCAGTAAAAGGTGGGCAACGCACTCTCCGCCACCCTCCCCGAACATGGTATGGGCATGGTATGGGGACAGACAAAATGCTCAGTGCTTGGTTTCATGGTATTTCCCACGGCACGGGTGTGGAAAATGCCTACAACCGCGCCGCTCAATATACCGCTGCCGCTGACCCCGCCTTTTGTGCGCGCTTCATCATCCCGCTGATTCATGCGAAAGTCACGAACCAGCGTGCCTTGCTACTCCGCAATGCCTCGGGCGATGAACGCAATGCCGCCTGTGCTACACTCGCTGATCTTTTGCGCGGGCTGGATTCCACCGCCGCGACCATTCCTGCTCGGGCGAACGATGCTGAAACGCAGGTCTCCGACATCGAGTAATTGCGCGGCTGGGAAGGCCGAGCTGCTGCGGTCTACTTCTCAGCGTTTCCGCATATGCTGAAAACGGGTGAGCTGCCAGACTTTGATTTCTCTGCCCGCAATCGTCGCCCGCCGAAAGATCCTGTCAATGCGCTTCTCTCCTTCACCTACGCCCTGCTTGTGAAAGAATGCCTTGTCGCTTTGTGGGCGGAGGGGCTTGATCCATGTTGGGGACTGTATCACCGCCCACGGCACGGACGGCCAGCGCTGGCGGTGGATTTCATGGAGCCATTTCGCCCTATTCTTGCGGACTCCGCCGTCCTCAGCTGCATCAATACCGGCATGGTAAGGCCTAAGGACTTCATCACCAACAGCAATGGCTGCGCGATGCAGCCTGCGGCGAAAAAAGCTATTCTTCGTGCCTGGGAGCAGCGTCTTGACCAACTCCACACTCACGCCGAGTTCGGCTATCGATGCTCATGGCGCACCATCCTCCGCATCCAAGCCCGCTTGCTCGTACGATTGCTGCGCGACGACATCACTCACCTACCATGGCCCACCGAGCGCGATGACAGCGCCGAGATCTGCCGCGACAGCAGCGGCCAGCCCGAGCCGGATACCGAACTGAACTACACCGAGAACGCACCGCTCAAGGAAAACATCGAAACCTACTTCGCCCGCGAGATCAACCCGCATGTCCCTGATGCGTGGATTGATCCCACCACCTGCGATGCCAAGGACGGCCAGGTGGGCAAGGTGGGCTATGAAATTCCTTTCAACCGCCATTTCTACGTCTTCCAACCGCTCCGCCCCCTGAGCGCGATTGATGCCGACCTGAAAGCCTCCACCGACCGCATCCTCAACCTAATCGGAGGGCTGATGCAGTAAATTCCTTGTTGACAGAAAGCTGGAAAGATGGAAAGCTGGGCGTGTGAAACTCACCTTAGATTTGCCGGAAGACCTGCTGCGGGCACTCAAAGTTCGGGCCGTGGAAGAGGGGAAGACTTTTAAGGCGCTGGTGACCGAATACATGAGCACCGGGATTGCCGAACTCGAAGCGCAGGAAGCCAAAGAGAAGAAGTCCGTAAAACCAAAAGACCGCCCATGAAAACCACCATCGATCTGCAAGACGGGCTAGTCCGTGCCTTCAAGCTGTACGCCGCACGTCGGTCTTTGAAACTCAACGCCACCGCTGTCTCCATACTCAGGTCGCAGCTTGGGGCGAAAAAAAACCGCGCCGAGAAGTCGCTCCCCAAGACTCTGCCGCTCATGCCAGCGCGCCCGCTCTCCACTCCACGAGTCAAGCCCATGTCCGCCCAGGCCATGAGCGACTACATCAAACAAGCCGACCTGGACGCAGAGACGGAGGGCTATGAAAAAGCTTCTGGACATTAATACCTGGATCGCCTTGAGCCTGGCTGCCCACCCGCAGCATCAGGCCGCCCGGCAGTGGTATCAGCGCACCCCTATCGCTGCTGGCGAGCTGCTGCTCTGCCGCCCGGCAGAGATGGGCTTCCTGCGGCTCACCACCCAGGAGCGCGTGATGCAGCAGTATGGCGTGCAGGCGCTCACCAATGACGAAGCACTCACGTTTCTCACCCAGGTTTGCTCGGATCCCGCAATCGCTCTGGTGGATGAGGTCCATACCACCAGGAATCTGTGGCAGAAACTGGCCAAAGGCCCCCGGCCTTCTCCCAATGTCTGGATGGACGCCTACCTCGCCGCCCTCGCCATCAGCCTGGGCGCGGAGATGGTGACCTTTGATCAAGGCTTCAAATCCTACACCCGGCACGGCCTGAAGCTCGCGCTGCTAATTCCATGACCGCCATGCCAGCCAGAGCCACATCTTCCCGTCAGTCGCCGCCGCATTCTGACTATGGCATTGCCTCGGATCGCTACGATGACCTACTCGACTCCCTGCGTGGCCTAGCGGAACAGATACAGGCCATCAGCCAGCACGCCGCAGCGGCATACACACCCGTTGTCGCCTCCATCATCCGCGACTGAACTAATTAACTGTTCTCTCTGAAATGAAGCGAGCTGCCGCGATAGTAATCATACTCATCCTCCTAGCAGTGGCCGCTTTCGTGCTCGGCGGATTCAAATTGTTAGCGAATATCTCGGCGAGGAGTCGTTTCGTCTGATTGGTTGTTTTGTTTCGTTGGTTCTTTCGCGGTGTTGCGGGATGGAACTGAAGGGCGAGCGGAGCGAGTCCTGAAGTGGAGT
>CAMAQB010000017.1 GCA_945860285.1 Akkermansia muciniphila
GATATAACCACCCGCCGCGATGATCCGGTCGAATGCCTGACGATCGACAATCAAATCGCGGATTACCGGAAAGGACTTCGCACGAAATGGCTCGATCCAGATCGTGTCGCCATCGCGGAATTTTCTCATGTGCACCTGGCAGGTGGTGATGCCGCGCTCTTTGCTGTGCGGCACGCCATTGATGGTGAGGGAACAGGAGCCACAAATGCCCTCGCGACAGTCGTGTTCGAAATGGATCGGCTCGCCGCCGGACTCGATGATGCGCCCGTTGACGATGTCGAGCATCTCCAGAAACGATGCCTCCTCGGGAATGTTTTTCGCATCGTGGGTTTCGATGCTGCCCTGGTCGAGGGAGTTTTTTTGACGCCAGACTTTCAGTGTGAGATTTAGCATAAAAGTGAGGGAAATTATTTGTATGAGCGCACCGAAAGATGCACGTCCTCGAAAATCAAGGGTTCCTTGTGAAGCGTTGGCTCCTGGCCGTCGCCGTTGTATTGCCAGGCAGAGACGCGGGCGAATTGGTCGTCGTTCCGCTTGGCGTCACCAGTCGAAATCGAGCCGCTCTGCACTTCCGGATCGGCCTCGGTGTATTGATGTTCGGTGCGGAAATGTCCTCCGCAGGATTCCTCGCGCTCCAACGCGTCGTAGCACATCAGTTCGGCAAATTCGAGAAAGTCCGCCACGCGACCGGCTTTTTCCAGCTCCATGTTGACGTTGTCGCCGCTGCCGGGAATGCGCACATTGTTCCAGAACTCCGAGCGGATTTCCGGGATGCGTCGGATGTTTTCCTGCAAACCCGCCCGATTGCGCGCCATGCCGCAGTTGTCCCACATCAGCAGGCCCAGTTCGCGATGAAAGGAATCCACCGTGCGCTTGCCGTTCACGGCGAGCAATTTGCCAACCCGGCCCGTGATGTCCGCTTCAACCTCTTTGAAGGCGGGGTCGTTGACCGAAACGCTTCCGGGTTTCTGGGTGGCAAGATAATTGGCAATCGTCGCGGGGATGACGAAATATCCGTCCGCCAGCCCCTGCATCAATGCCGATGCGCCGAGCCGGTTGGCGCCGTGATCGGAAAAATTCGCCTCGCCGAGCACGTGCAAGCCGGGCACGTTCGACATCAGATTGTAATCCACCCACAAGCCGCCCATCGTGTAATGAACCGCCGGATAGATCATCATCGGCTGTTTGTAGGGATCCTCGCCGGCGATTTTTTCATACATCTGGAAAAGGTTGCCGTAACGCGAGCGAATGGCAGGCTCGCCGAGCCGCTTGGTCGCATCCCGGAAGTCGAGATACACCCCGAGACCCGTCGATGCCACACCCCGACCTTCATCGCAGACCTCCTTGGCGGCACGCGAGGAAATGTCGCGCGGCGACAGGTTGCCGAACGAGGGATATTTCCGTTCCAGAAAATAATCGCGTTCGTCCTCCGCAACCTGGTCGGCCGTGATCTGCTTATTGCGCAACTTTGCGGCGGTCTCATTTGATTTCGGCACCCAGATGCGGCCGTCGTTGCGCAAGGATTCGGACATCAACGTGAGCTTCGACTGATAATCGCCCGAAACCGGAATGCAGGTCGGATGAATCTGCGTGTAGCAAGGATTTGCGAACAACGCACCGCGTCGCGCCGCCCGCCAGGCCGCGGTGACATTGCAACCCATCGCATTGGTCGAGAGGAAAAACACATTGCCGTACCCGCCAGTGGCCAGGATCACGGCATCGCCGGCATGCGAGGAAATCTCCCCGGTCACGAGGTTGCGGACCACGATGCCCTTGGCGTGTCCGTCAACCAAAACCAGATCCAGCATTTCGGTGCGGGGAAACATCTGCACGCCGCCTTTGTGCACTTCCTTTTCGAGCGCCTGATAACAACCGATCAACAACTGCTGCCCGGTTTGCCCGCGTGCGTAAAATGTCCGCGACACCTGCGCGCCGCCGAAGGAACGGTTGTCGAGCAACCCGCCGTATTCGCGGGCGAAGGGCACGCCCCGGGCAACACATTGGTTGATGATGTTCGCGGAGACTTCGGCGAGACGATAGACGTTGGCCTCGCGCGAGCGGAAGTCGCCGCCCTTGATGGTGTCGTAAAACAACCGCCGAACCGAGTCACCGTCGTTTTGATAGTTTTTCGCGGCGTTGATACCGCCCTGCGCGGCGATCGAGTGCGCGCGGCGTGGGCTGTCCTGGAAGCAGAAGCATTTCACCTTGTAGCCGAGTTCCGCAAGCGAGGCTGCGGCGGCCCCACCGGCCAGGCCCGAACCGACGACCAGAATTGTGAATTTCCGTTTGTTGGCGGGATTGATCAACTTTGAATCCATCTTGTGCTTCGACCATTTTTGATCGAGCGGACCGGCAGGAACTTTGCTATCGAGGACAAATGACATAGGAATTACGTTGATGGAAATTATCTTCCGAAATGAAACAGATAAATCGCGAGCGGGATCGAAATGAAGCCGAGCCAGATCACCAGCGCGTATCCCTTGCTGAGGAACGTCAGCAGCGGCGCTGATTTTTTCGAACGCAAACCGAGAGTCTGAAACATGGAAGCCACGCCGTGGGAAAGATGCGAGCAAAGCAGGGTCATCGCGATCAGATAAAAAAGCACCACCAGGCCGTGGGAGAATCCAACGATCACCATGCGATGGGGATTGGTCCTGCCGATCTCCGCCAGCCCGGCATCGATCCGGACGGTGAAATGCAGCAGATGGAAAATCACGAATGCCAGGATCGTCAAACCGCTCCAGATCATGATGCGCGAAGATCGACTCGCCTGGACAGTTCCATCGTGAACATATTTCGGCGAAGCCGCGCGGTTGGCACGGGTCAGCGAGATGGTGGCGACGACGTGTAGGATCAGACAGGAGAGCAAAACGATCCGAGCGATCCAAATTCCCGCGCCGTGCAACATGTGATGCAGGAATTCCGCATATTCATTGAAGGCCTGCTCACCGACGAACACCAGCAGGTTCCCCGTCAAATGCCCCGCCAGAAACAGCACCAGCACGACGCCGGTCAGCGCAACCACCAATTTTTTTCCAATCGAGGAATTCCATACCGAACATAACGGGCGAATCAAGGCATTCATGAGTAAAAGTGAGGAGAAGATGCGCTTCCCGCGGCTAAGATACTCAGGAACGCATAAAAAACAAGTGCAGAAAATTCCCTTTTCTTTGTCATGCTGGACGCGCAGTGCTCAACACGATCCCCATCGATAGTTGAAGGTTCCTCTGCGCGCCTCAATCCCGTCTCACAATCATCACTCCGCCGCTTGCCCCTCTTTATCGATCAGCCAGAAACTCTCAGACCTGTTCAAACCTCAACCGCCACCCCTCAACGCACCGGGCAAGCAGCAGCAAGAATGCCTTAGCCAAGAGTGCGATCACAAAAATGCAAGAGATACCCAATCAAGCAATTAATCAAAATTTGTTAGGCAGCTAGATTCGAATGAAAGTATCGAGTTTGCTACATCAGAATATGCAATCTCCCGAATGGCGCAAGCACTCAAAAATCTCCCCGAAATCAACTTTCGAAATGTCCCGTGTCAGGGGCAATTGCGTGCGACTGCTGTCGTGTCATGAAATTGCATAGGGGACTTTCACACAGACCCAATTTTGAATTTTTTCTTAAAAAGCAATCGAACAAAAAACCAAAACCACAGGATGCAATGAATGCACCCGTGAAGCATGGCGATGCCGTTACAAAAAAAGACCTCCCGATGAACGGGAGACTTTGATGTGGATAGGACCCCTTCTCAGTTCCATCGGCAGCTTATTCTCGCCCGACTCAAGATATGTGTGGCGCACGCCTGAACTCTGGCGCTTCACGCCGATTTGCGCGTCGTCGCCGCGATTGATCGCTTGCGCTCATGGAGAAACGACGAACCGGTTCTGGTTTTGGCATCACTTCACTGCCGCGCATGGCTATATCCTGGGTCGATCTCAGGGATTCAGACGCCAGATCGAGTAATTGAGAACAGCGGCAAAAGTCACCCAGACGAGATAAGGCAGCAGCAAAAAGCCTGCGACTTTCTTCTCCCGCCAAAACAATGTCACGGTGGCGAACAACGACAACCAAAGTGCCACGATCTCCGCGAAGGCCATACCTGGCTCATGAAGACCGAAAAACAGCGGTGTCCACAGCGCATTGAGCAGCAGCTGCACAAGAAAAAATCCCAGTGCCTGGCGCTGCAACTTCCATCCACCCTCACACCAGACCAGCCAAGCTGCCACGGCCATCATCACATAGAGCAGGCTCCACACCGGGCCAAACAGCCACGACGGAGGATTCCAGGACGGCTTGATGAGAGTGGCATACCAGCCGTCGATCGAGACAAATGCCGCGCCGGCCGCCGCAGTGAAACAAAGCGCGAGCCAGCCCATCAAGGCAAGTGTTTGGCGGATTGGCGAGGGTGATGAGGTGGATGTAATCATAATGGACGGACTGTTGGATGACTTGCCGGTTCCTGATTGGATACTTTCGGAAATCGCTATTGACGACAATGTTTCTTTGATACTGCCCAAATGATAAAGTATTGACCGGCATGATTGCGATAGGGTGAAACCCTTCTCGTGTGTCGCGCGATTTTCCCCAATGGGGGGTCCGGAAAATCCGTCCGATTTCGCGGCTTGACATCGGCGCATCATCGCGGCTAAAAATCGAGCTATGAAAAAAACATTCTGCATCGTGTTTGCCTTGACGAATTTGAGCCATGCCGAGCCCGAGGCAGCAATACAAGAACCGGCGAAACCGGAAATCATCGAGGTGGCGAACACCGAGAAGCTGAAGACTTTGTTGGACAAGGAGATCACAGTTTCCGGATCGCCGAATGCAACGTCCAACATATCAAAGACAGGACATTTCTTTTACAATTTCGATCACAGTGAAATGATCGTTTTTTGCTTTTCCGCCGGTGCGGCGACTTTTCCCGAAGACAAAAAACCTGCCTCGCTTGTTGGCAAAAAAATTCTCGTTACGGGAAAACTGACCAAGTATAAGGAGAAGCTGCAAATCGCGATCAGAAAACCGGAACAGATCTATATCATTGATGCGGCGGCACCACCGGCGGAATCGACAAAACCAGCGGAAACCAAACCTGCGGAAAGTGATTCTGGCAAGGCTCCGGGTGCGGCAGTGAAGTAGTTTCTCAGGCCACATCACGCCATGAGCATTCACTCGATGACCGGCTTCGGCCGCGGCAAATGCGCCAACGACGTGTTACAGTCCGCTGTGGAGATTTCCTCGGTCAATAGAAAGCAGGTGGAGTTCGCCCTGACGGCATCGCGCGACTTGAATTGCCTGGAACCGCGAATCCGCCAGTCTATTCTGCAACGGGTGTCGCGGGGTCGCATCCAGGTCAATATCAGCGTGGCTGCTGCGACATTAACAACCGACCTGATCGAAGTCGATTTGAGAATGGCCCGCGCCCTCGAACATGCGTTCACCAAACTTTCGGCAATGCTGGGGCGTGAACTCGTGCCGACAGCCCGCGATTTCACCAGCATGCCGGGAATGTTCCGCGCAGAGGAAACAAGCATCGACCCCGAAGAGGCATGGCTGTGCATCGAACCGGCCATGGTTGAAGCAATGAAGCATTTTCTGGATTCGCGCGGCCAGGAGGGGTCGGCATTGCTGCACGACGTGCAAACTCGTTTGAAAAATCTTCAGGTCATCCTCGAGGCGGTCACCGCTGCCGCCCCCGGTCGCTCGGCCCGACAGTCGGCAATGTTGCTCAAGCGCCTGGCGGAGTTGGACTGCCCGGTGAATCCCGATGATGAACGCGTGCTGAAAGAAATCGCCCTGTTTGCCGAACGCTGCGATATCAGTGAGGAAATCACCCGCTTGCATTGCCATTTCGAGAAATTTCACGAGTATCTCCGCAGCGGCGATTCACCGGGTCGGGCGCTCGATTTTCTCTGTCAGGAAATACACCGCGAGTTCAACACCATCGGTTCCAAGGCCAACGATTCGGGCATCGCCCAGTCAGTTGTATCCGGCAAAACCGAACTCGAAAAAATCCGCGAGCAGGTGCAGAACATCGAGTAAGGCTCGGGCATCAGCGCTTCTGCAGCATGCCACCGAATTGCGCACCGCCCTCACCCGGCTGCGGACGGTTCCAAGGCATCTTGCTGGCGGACGATGTCGGCGGCACCGGCTTTCTCTCTTCCTCTTTGTCGACGCATGAGACAAGAAAGGACACGACGAGTGCGGAAAAAACCAGCAGGATCTTGTTTAACATGGCGTGATTTTACAAAAAAACCTGCGCATGACAAGTGCGCAGGTTGGGAAAGAAGGGAAAAAAGCCGGACTGGTTACTGCGTGGCGGGCACGGCGAGAATGACCCGGTCGCCAACCTGCAGACTGGCTCCGGCAGCGAGGCTGTCGCGGTCAATCTCGGCAATCGTCTGGGTTGGTTCGATCGAAGTAGGCGAGATGCGACCGATCAATACCCCATTGCGCTTTACCAGCAGTTTGGTTTGCGGAGTGAAACCGACATTGCTGCCCGCGCCGATCACCACAAATCCCCATTCGCCATCCACGGCCGTGATGACCGCTTCTTTCGCATTGTCGCCAATCTTCTTGTCGCGTTTCGATTTGCGGGATGACAGGTCGGCAATGTTGCTGTTGTTCCTCGCGACATCCTTGGTTGCGCCGTCGACGAGCGTCACCAGCTCCTCCAGCTTCTGGGTTTTCGCTTTTTTATCGTTCTCGATCTCCTCGATTTTCTGAGGAAGATTGTCCAATGTAACCTCCGCACCGACTTTGCTCCGAAGAATTTCACGAGCTTTTTCAAGGGTCTCCTGGTGGATTTTCATCGTGGCAGCCTGTTCGGTAAGCGTTGCGTCAACCTCAGAGCGCTGGCGCACCAACACGTTTTCATTGGCCACCAATGCAGCCAACTTGTCGGTTTTTTCCTGCAGATCGGTTTTGGCAGCGGTAAGTCCCTCCTCTTCGTCAAACAACTCCTTTTCGGCTACCTTGATCTGACCATCGAGCTTGGCGACGTCCCTTACCGCCTGTTCATAGATGGCTTTTTGTTCATTGAACTTCACATTGCCCTGTTGGGAGAAAAAGACACCCGCCGCGCAGATGGCAATGATGAGACTGTGGAGAAATGTTTTCATGGATCAGTTGTAAATAAGTATCAGTTTTGAAAAAAATTAGACCTGTCAGGGAATCTCACTTGAACGGATCATCTTCCGCTGGTTTCGGCGTGGCGGCATCAGCGGGCGCAGCAGGAAAATCGGCATCGGCGGGGGCTGCCGGAGCAACCAAGGCACCGCCCGGCGGAATGACGGGCGCGCCAGTGAGAGGATCAACTTCGGCCGCAGGCGTGGCTGGCGCCGCATTCGGAGCACCGGCAGGTGCGGTTGCCTCTTTCTTCGGCGGCGGCGGGGGCGGCGGCATGGTGGACCGCACGCTATCACCGACCATCAGCACTGTATCCGCCTTAATCGAATTAGGAACGATCTCCGCTGCGGCGGTGTTGGCTTCCACCGACTTCACCAGCAGTTTGCCGATGACCTCGTTGTCGCGCACGATTTCCAGAGTGGAGCCACCCACCACACCGGCACGATTGCCCACCGGCAGGGTAACAAATCCATAGCTGTCGAAAATGGCGCTGATGCGGGTTTTCAGATTGGGACTCGACATACTGGCGTTGCGCCAGCCGTTCTCCCATTCATAACCCTTGATGACCGTTGCCGTGCGATTCTTCTCAGCAATCAAATTGCTCAGCTTCGTGGTGGTGACATCGATATTGGACTCCAGTTCGATCAGATCGTTTTTCAAACGCGTGACCTTGGCGACCAGTTCTTCGAGACTGCCGATTTTCTCCAGCTCGGCATTCAAGGCATCGATCTTCACCTTCTGCTCGTCCGCCAGCGCTTTTTTCGTTTCGATCTCTTTCTTCAGATCCGCGACCTTTTTCTCCTGGGCTTCCACTTCCGTGCCCTTGGCGGCGGCAAGACCTTGATATTTTTCCTTCTCCGCCTTGGTGTCGTCGCGCTGTTCCAAGGTGGCTTTCAATTTCGGCTTGCGCTTGTTGTCGCGCAGATCCTCTTCCTTCTGTCGGGTTGAAATTTGAAGTTCATACTTCTCTTTGTTTTTGTATCCCAAAAAGGCGGATGCAACAAGTACCAGAGCTGTTAAGATTCCAAGAGTGGTCTGCATGGGGTATTTTCGCGTTGAGTAATTTAGTGGTCTGACGGGGAGCATAATTTGAATTCGCGCATGAGCGCAACAGCAAAATAAGAAATTTACAACACGGCTTTACAAAGCATTCACAAAAAGCCATGTAACGCCTGCGATGAAGTCCATCCTGCGAGTTTTCGGTTACATCAAACATTATCCCTTTCATGCCCTTGCACAGCTGGCCTGCGCGATCGGCATGACCCTTGCGACTTTTGTATTCCCGAATGCCACACGCCACGTGATCGATGAGATCATCCCCTTCCCGGCCCGACACGGCGAGTTCGGCTTCTGGGTTGCGATGACCTTTCTTGGTTTTGTGATCAAAGAAGGACTCAACGGCTTGCGGATCATGGTCAACAACATCTTTGAACAGAAGGTCATCTACGACATCCGCTCCGACCTCTATGACAAAATCCAGCGCTTGCCGCTGCGATGGTTCGACACCCGGCGCACCGGCGACGTGATGACGAGGGTGGTGGAGGACGTCACCAACATGGAACGGGTATTGATCGACGGCATCGAACAAGGCCTGGTGGCGGTGCTGCAGGTGCTCGGTGTCGGGGCGTGTCTGTTTTTGATGAATGCCAAGGTCGCGCTGTGGGCCACCATGCCGGTGCCGCTGTTGGCCGTGGGCGCATGGATTTATTCCTCCAAGGGGAGGGATCGATACCGCAATCAGCGCGAGGCGGCGTCCGACCTCAACGCGCTGCTGCACGACAACATTTCCGGCATCCGCCAAATCAAGGCCTACGCCGCAGAGTCGGAAGAGTTGATTCGCTTCAACCGCTTTTCCGAGGTCTTGCGGCAAACAAACCTGCGGATGATGAAATGGTGGGCGCTCTATTCGCCAAGCATGTCGCTGCTAAGGATGACCGGTTACGTTTTGGTGCTGGCTCTAGGGGGAATGGCCGTCATGGACGGGTCCCTTACCAAGGGTGAGTTCGTTGGATTTTTGTTATTCCTGTCCCTGTTCTACGAGCCCATCGACCGTCTCAATTCGCTCAATCAAATGATCCTATCCGGCCGTGCCGCCGCCGACAGGGTTTTTGAAATCATGGACAGCGAGGACGAAATCAATGCAACATCGGGAAAAGAACTTCCCGCATCGATCCAGGGTCACGTGTGCTTCGAAAACGTGAGTTTTTCCTATCAAGATCAACCCACACTTCACGAGGTGAACATCGAGGCCAAACCCGGGCAGGTCGTTGCGCTGGTCGGTCCCACCGGCGCGGGCAAAACCACGGTGCTGTCCTTGCTGGCGAGATTTTACGAAACCACCGAGGGGCGCATCACCATGGATGGCATCGATCTGGCAACGCTTTCGAAAGCCTCGCTGCGCGACCGCATGGGTTACGTCACCCAGGAAGCGTTCCTTTTCAATGGCACCGTCAGGGAAAACCTGCAGCTCGCAAAACGCGATGCCAGCGATGCCGAAATGTGGGCGGCCCTGGATGCGTCACACGCTTCCAATTTTGTTAGGGAACTGCCGGAATTGCTGGACACCAATGTCGGCGAACGCGGCGTGAAGCTTTCAGGCGGGGAAAAACAGCGGTTGTCGATCGCCCGCTCGCTGTTGAAGAACGCACCGATCCTTTTGCTGGATGAAGCGACGGCTTCGGTCGATTCGGAAACCGAACGATTGATCCAGCAGGCGCTCGATCACTTGATGAAAAACCGCACGTCGTTTGTCATCGCCCACCGGTTGTCGACCATCCAGAACGCGGATAAAATCTACGTTCTCGATGCCGGCCGGGTTGTGGAAGAGGGAACCCACCAGCAACTTCTCGACCTCAACGGCAAGTACGCCGAGCTATGCCGGAAATCGTTCCTGCCCGAAAAGGTCTGAAACTCTTCACCAAGAACCGAACTCAGGGCGAATGCCTAATTTTCATGCGCAAAAGCCTTGTCATCCGACGGTTACCTTCATAAAAATCCTGCCATGCCAATTGCAACACCAGCTCAATACCGGGCAATGCTCGATTCCGCCCAGCAAGGCGGCTACGCCTATCCCGCCATTAACGTGACCAGCATCACGACCATCAACGGCGCGCTGCGCGCCTTCGCGGAAGCAAAGTCAGATGGCATCATCCAGGTATCCACCGGCGGCGGCAAGTTCGCCTCGGGCACCTCCGTCGGCGACGAGGCTTTCGGCGCGATCGTCCTGGCCGAAGCCGCGCATCGCCTCGCGGAAAAATACAACGTGCTGGTCGCACTCCATACCGATCACTGCCAGCCGAACAAGGTGGATTCCTTCCTGCAACCGCTGATCGAGGAAACCCGCAAGCGCCGCGGCGCGGGGCTGAACAACCTGTTTCAATCGCACATGCTCGATGCCTCGGAACTGCCTCTGGCGGACAACCTGGCGCTGTCGGAAAAGCTGCTGAAAGAATGCGCGCCCCTGGAAATCATCCTCGAGGTCGAAGCGGGAGTCGTCGGTGGCGAAGAGGACGGCGTGGATCACGGCGATGCCCCGTCGGAAAAACTCTACACCACCCCCGAGGACATGCTCAGCGTGTACGAGCGTCTCCACGGCATCGGCCGTTTTCTTTTCGCCGCGACCTTCGGAAACGTCCACGGTTCCTACAAACCCGGCGCGGTGAAACTCAAACCCACCATCCTGCGTGACGGCCAGGCCGCGGTGACGGAGAAGCACGGCCCCGCAGCGGAAATGGATCTGGTCTTCCACGGTGGCTCCGGTTCCGACTTGTCCGACATTCGCGAAACACTCGACTACGGCGTGGTGAAAATGAACATCGACACCGACACCCAATACGCGTTCACCCGTCCGATTGTCGCCCACATGTGCCAGAACATCGAGGGCGTGTTGAAAATCGATGGCGAGGTCGGCGACAAGAAACTCTACGACCCCCGCGCGTATCTGAAAAAAGCCGAGATCGGTCTCGCCAACCGGCTCAAACAGGCCTGCGACGATCTGCTTTCGACCGGAAAAAGCATTTACGGCAAGGACTGAGCAACAGGGCGCCAACCCAATTCCGGCGCTTCACCCGATAGATTCATGAGCAAAACCCCAGCATCCCAGGAGAATCCGTTAGCCAACATCCTGATCAACGTCCTGGTCCCTGTTTTTGCGCTCAGTGCGATGAGCAAAACCGGCGACAAGATCTGGCACATCGGTGCGAGCAATGCGATGATCGTCGCGCTGGTTCCTCCGCTTGCCTATGGCGTCTGGTTTTTCATCAAAACACGCAAGATGAACGTGTTCTCCCTGCTGGGACTGGCATCGGTGGTCCTGACGGGAGGTCTGACGATCTATCTTTGGAACAAGGATGGCACGATCAAACCAAACGCCGCGATCCTCTTCGGCATCAAGGAGGCCTGCATTCCCTTCATTCTGGGATTCGTGGTGCTGTTCTCCCATCGCACCAAAAGCCCGCTGCTCAATGCGTTCATTTACAACGACGGTCTGTTCAACGTCCCGGCGATCGAAACGATCATCGCCGAGAAAGGCCAGCAAAAGGCCTACGCAAAATTGCTGTGGCAGAGCACCCTGCTGTTCGCGACATCGTTCCTGATCAGCACGATTCTCAATCTCTATCTGGCGCTGCATTTTCTCGGCGGCCTCGATCACAATGCCGCCAATGCCAAGGAGGTTTACAACGAGCAGGTGGGCAAAATCACCGGCTCGGGTTTTTTCATCATCGGTCTGCCACTGATGGTATTCCTCGGCTTCACGATCTGGCGACTGCTCTCCGGATTGCGACGCATCACCGGATTGAACAACGACGGCCTTCTTCTGCCGCGCTGAGTTGGTTGCTTTTGAGCAGTCCAATGCTAGTCTCGTCGCGATGCATTTACTGATCTGTGGAAATGGCTACCTCGGCGGGGCGCTGAAAACGCAAGCCGTCAATCGGAATTGGAAGGTGGACACCTGCTCGCTCTCGGGTGACCACGACAATCACGCCTGCGACCTCGGCGATGAGGAATCCGTTAGAAACCTCGCATCGATGGTCGACCGTCCCGATGCCGTGGTGCATTGCGCCAGCAGCGGCAAGGGCGGCGCCGAGGCGTATCAGCACGTCTATCGCAACGGCATTGCCAACCTCGCGCGTTTTTTCCCGGAATCCCTGCTGCTGTTCACCTCCAGCTCGTCGGTCTACAACCAGACCGATGGCATGATCGTCACCGAGACATCCCCCACCGTGCCCGAGCGCGATACCGGAAGGATTTTGTTAGAAGCGGAACATTTGACCCTTGCGGCATCGGGCATCATCTGCCGGCTCTCCGGCATTTACGGACCGGGTCGATCGGTGATCCTGCAAAAATTCCTGTCGGGCGAAGCGGTGATCGAGGACGGCGGCGACCGTTTTCTCAATCAAATCCACCGCGACGATGCAGCCGCCGCGATAATCATGCTGCTGGATTTGGCGCGGGAGAACGCGCCCCATCCGATCCGCGGGGAAATTTTCAATCTATCGGATTCGCAACCATTGACCCAGCGCGATGTCTATCAACATCTCGCCGACACTTTCCATCGCCCCCTGCCACCGCAGGGCCCTCGCGACCTGCAACGCAAGCGCGGCTGGACTCACAAGCAGGTGAGCAACCTGAAAATGCGCGAACTCGGCTGGCAACCGCATTACCCCTGCTACCATGATGCCCTCGCCGGACTTTGCGCCGTTTTGTGAAGTGACACCTGAGGCCCACTTTGTATCATCGAAGGCGGACGAACACTAATTCTTCCCTTTCCCATGAACAATGACTCACCCGATCCGAACACCGGACCCGCTCTGCTGCGCGCCTATCGCAGCCTTTCGCCGCAGCAACGCAAGTCGGGACTGGCTGCCTGGCTGGGTTGGTTGTTCGACGGACTGGACATGCACATCTATACCCTGGTGGCGACTCCCTTCGTCGCAGCGCTGCTGCTGCTGCCCGCCACACACGCGGATGTCGGTTTCAAGAGTTCGATCATCCAGGCGGCATTTCTTGTCGGCTGGGCATTCGGCGGAACATTGTTCGGTCGCATCGGTGACATCTTCGGCCGCAGCCGGGCGCTGATTCTAACAATTCTCTGCTACTCTGTTTTCACCGGTCTCTCCGCACTCAGCACCGAATGGTGGCACTTGCTGATATTCCGCTTTCTCTCCGCCCTGGGCATCGGCGGCGAATGGGCGGTGGGGGCCTCGTTGCTCTCCGAGACCTGGCCGAAGCGCTGGCGGCCGTGGATTGCCGCGATCCTGCAGACGGCAGTGAATCTGGGAATCTTGCTGGCATGCTTTTCCGGTTGGATTCTGGAATCGGCCGATCCCCGCTGGATTTTTGTGGTCGGTGTTCTACCGGCTCTCATCACTCTCTGGATCCGCCGCGCGGTGCCGGAGACCGAGGAATGGACGGCGGCTCGAAACTTGGAAAAACCGCCGGGCATTTCCGCCTTGTTCGCTCGCGGGGTGGCATCGATCACCTGGCGCGCGCTGGCCATTTGCGGCGTGGCACTCACCGCACACTGGGCCTTCATGTTCTGGCAGCAAAAGTTCATCCGCAATCACCCGGAAATCATCAACCTGTCCGGCTCCGGAAAAAACCGTGCCGCCGTTCAAGCGCTCACCGTTTTGATGCTCGGCTCCATCGCCGGCAATTTCATCGCCGGCGGCCTCGCGAAAAAATTCGGCTACCGACGCAGCATTGCCGCAATGATGGCGATCTATGGAATCTGCATGGCACTAACCTTCGCCATGCCGTGGAGTTATCAGCAAACCCTATGCTGGTTTGTCGCGCTCGGCATCTGCGCGGGAGTGTTCGGCTTGTTCACGATGTGCCTGCCACCGGTTTTTCCCACTCTGCTGCGCAGCACCGGTTCCGGCTTCTGTTACAACTTCGGCCGCCTGGCCGCCGCGGGTGGCACGGTGTTTTTCGGCTTGTTCAACACCGTCAGCCAGCCGGGCCTGGCACTGCTCTATGCCAGCACTCTTTTCCTCCCCGCCGCCCTGCTGGCCCTGATCCTGCCGGAGCCGCTTGAGTCATAAATCATCTCAGGAGTCCGATTCAGAGCGCTCGTATCCCAGGTTCATCCCGGTCCTGCATGTGAAGTGAGTGACGGGGGCGGGTGGTGGCAGGCAACCGTTGGCGATCGTCAGTCAATCTGCTTCACCCCTTTTGCCTTGTAACTGGTATGACGAAGTCCCGATTCAACTTGCTGCGAGTTTGTTGCACTCTTCTCCATGGCTGGCACCTCGCTGTTCATATTGATCAGTCAGGTCGACACGCAATACGAATTTCGCAATCCAATCCTTGAAAAAAAACCACCCCGCCTGCATGCTGCGCCCATGCGCATCCTCACGGGACTTCAGCCATCCGGCAAACTTCACATCGGCAATTTTTTCGGTGCCATGGAACCGGCGATCCGTCTCCAGTCCCATGGCGATGCTTACTATTTCATCGCCAATTACCACGCCATGACCTCGCTCCACGACGGTCCCGCGCTGTTGGCAAACACCCACGAGCTGGCCGTCGATTTCCTCGCCTGCGGCCTGGACCCCGGCAAGGCGGTGTTCTTCCGCCAAAGCGATGTGCCCGAGGTCAATGAACTCGCCTGGATCCTCTCCACCGTGTGTCCGATGGGTTTGCTCGAGCGATGTCATTCCTTCAAGGACAAAGTGGCAAAAGGCATTGCCGCCAACCATGCCTTGTTCGCCTACCCGGTGTTGATGGCAGCGGACATTCTGCTCTATGACTCGAACCTTGTGCCGGTCGGCAAGGACCAAAAACAGCACCTCGAAGTCACCCGCGACCTGGCTGTGAAAATCAACGAAGCCCTCGGCGAAGGAACACTCACGGTGCCCGACGCGCTGATTCGCGATGATACCGCGGTCGTGCCGGGGATCGACGGCCAGAAGATGAGCAAATCCTACGGCAATACCATTCCCCTTTTCGGAGAGGAAAAACAAATGCGCAAGCTGATGATGAAAATCGTCTCGGATTCGACCCCCGTGGAAGACCCGAAACCCACGGAAAATTCGGCGATCCTCGGGTTGTACAAACTTTTCGCTTCCGAGGCCGACTATCAGACCATGGTCCAAAGTTTCCTAAACGGTGGCGCGGGATACGGCAGCTACAAAACCCAGCTCTGGGAGGCCTATTGGAATTACTTCACACCGATGCGTCAACGGCGCGAGGAAATCCTCGCCGACCCTGGCTATGTCGATGATGTTCTGCAACAAGGCGCCCTGCGCGCCCGCGAAACCGCAAGCAAAGTGCTCACGTGCATTCGCAAGGCAACGGGCCTGAGCCGATGAGCACCAAAATGCCCTGACGGGCTCAATGATTCGGTTCGAGGTCCATCACCAGGACCTTTTCCCATTTGGGACTTTGCTCGCTAACAAAGATATTGTGGTCGGGATCCACCTGATAGGCATCATGGGCTGCCACCGACTCAAAGGTCATGCTGAGCGCGTAGTCCCAACTGCGGTCGATCACCGGACGCTCCATCACGGCGGCGGGGCGACCCCAGACACCACCGACCAGTCCGGGCAGTTTCAGCAATGAATCGAGCCCGCGTTCAAACGACTCGCGGTCCTGCTGGTTTTTGCACTGCTCCTTCAACCAAAAATACACATGATGTTCCATGCCCGATTCTTTTCAGGCAGGGTTCACGCTGTCCAGAGAAAAACAAATTGAAAACTCAGACGAGCTTGTGCTCCCAGCCCGTGCGATACTCCTTGGTGAGGAACTTGTTCGCTTCCTCGCTGTTGGTGAAGCGCATGTTCTTTCCATCGTACATCAGTTGCTCATTCATCTTGCCCACGCGCAGGGCGATGTTGCCGAGCAGGATGGACTCGGTGAAAGGCGCGGCGTAGGTGAAATTCGAACCCGGAGTGTTCCAGGCCTTCTCGCCCTTGCAGGCACGCTGCCAGTCCATGTACTGGCCGTAATCGTTTTCGCCATCGGGATTGCGGGCCAACAACTGCGGCGGTTTACCGATCGGACTGCTCTTCATTTCCTCGGCGGTCTGAACGATGCGGGCGTTGTTGCCGTAATCGCCTTCGATCAGCAGATCGTTCTTCGTGCCAAAGTACACGTTGCCGCTCCTCGACATCTTGTGGTCGGCCGACAGTTTTTCCGGACGACGCACGCGCTCGGCTGCGAGCACCTCCTTGCCGTCCTTGAGAAGTTTGCCTTCATACCAGTAAATCACCAGTTCCGGACGCGGTTTGCCGTTGGGCAGGATTCCCGCCGCATACGTCCAGCGGAAGATCGCACCTTTCGGAAACGCTTCCTTGGTGTGACCGTAAATTTCCAACACCTCAACGCTCGAAGGAAGGCCGGGGTTGAGCGACCAGAAGATGCTGTCCATCGTATGACAGGCCATGTCCGCCAGGGCACCGCCACCGAAATCACACCAGCCGCGCCAGTTGAAATCATGATAGGTGCGCCCTCCCTTGAACGGGCGCATGGGTGCGGGGCCAAGCCACAGATCCCAATCCAGATTGGCCGGAACCGGATCCTCGCCACCGGGACGCTCCATGCCCTGCGGCCAGATCGGCCGGTTGGTGACGCAGTGGATTTCCGTCACGTCGCCCAACATGCCGCTGTTGACGTATTCATAAATCTGTCGGTTGCCGTCGTTCGAGTGACCCTGGTTGCCCATCTGCGTGGCCACCTTGAACTTGTTGACCCCGGCCAGCAGTTGCCGGGCCTCCCATACCGTATGAACAAGCGGCTTTTGCGTGTAACAATGCTTGCCCGCTTCCATGGCCAGCGCTGTGGGCAGATAGTGATGATGGTCGGGCGTCGACACCATGATCGCGTCGATGTTCTTCATTTCCTTCTCCAGCAGGATGCGGTAATCCTGATAAAAACGCGATTGCGGCCAAAGCTGAGGCACGCTGCCCTGGCGATCCTTGTCGACATCGCAATGCGCCACCACGATATCGCCGGCCTGCTTCACCATGTCGATATGCGCTCCGCCCTTGCCTGCGGTGGCGATCAGAGCGACGCGTAGTTTGTCGCCCTTGTTCTGGGCGTGAAGGATGTTCGGAAATCCGAAAGTGCTGGCCGCGGATGCAGCGCCGGTCATTTTCAGGAATGAGCGTCGATTGGTGGTGATTTTCATGAAATGTTGTTTTTTGAAGTTGTCAGTAATGGGAGGAATCAAGACAGCGACTCTTTCAAAGTCAAGACATTTTTGCATCGCGCATTGCGCCAAGCACAATGCCCCCGTGACATCAGGGCACTTGGGGATGTCCCGCGGATTTGCGGCTACCATGCCCGTCTTGATGCCGAGGTTAATCCGACCATCTTCCTGCCTGCCCTCATGCCTCATCGGTTGGGGGCAATTCAAATTGCTCGCTGCAAATGCTTGCATGCATCAAACACGAGGATCACGGAACCGGCGGACAGCGTTTCGTCGTGCGCATCAATGAGACAATACACGACAAATCAGGCTGGAGTTAAAAATTCTTGAGTCGCATCGCATCCCGTGCAAAAATTCTGGCCTGCCAACACCCTTGAAAGCGATTATCCCGGAACAAATCGATGCTGCAACACCCCTATCACAACCACAGCCCCTCATCTCGATCGGCGTTGGGCTTTTTTTTCACGGCCTCTGCGCTGCTCTTGGCATCGGTTTCAGCGCAGACAGATTCACCCCGGGTTGTCATCCCCACCACCAATCGCTCGACCACGCCTTCACGACCCGTCAATCCTGCCGACCGGATTCTTTATCCGTGGAAGCTGAACATTACCACCACGGTTTTCTGGATTGGCGAGAAGCCTTCCCAAAACAATCCCGTTCCCAACGACGAATCGTCCTGGGATCGTGACTGGGTGGACAATTTCGGCGGCCTCGACGACCCGGACCCGCTCCGTCGCATCGCTTCCCACCCAACAGCCGAATTCCGTCCGAAAAATTTCATTCCGAAATTGAATCCTTTTTACATCGCCCTGCCTTACAATGACAAGGCGCGCTCCGGTTATCGACCCGAAGCCAGCCAGGTCGTCCCGTGGTTCAATCGCATGGCAAAAGGCGACAACAAATCCACTCTCAAAGGCCGCTGGCTCCAAATCTATGTGAACAACCGCTCCTGTTACGCACAATGGGAGGATGTCGGCCCTTTTGTCGTGGACGACTGGCCCTATGTTTTCGGCGACAAACGTCCGGTCAACAACAACAACGGTGGAGCGGGACTCGACATCTCCCCGGCGGTGCGCGATTTTCTGGGAATCACCTCCAACCGGCGCGTGCACTGGCGCTTTGTCGAGGACGCCCAAGTCCCCTATGGCCCATGGAAAAAATACGGCCAACCAGCGAATGTCACCGCAGCCAACAATCCGGACTTGGCCGCACAACAACGTTACTTCGAATATCTCCGCAAGGTGCGCGATGAACAATTCATGCGCAAAACAAAATCGCAACTGGAAAACGGCCAGTAAGCCACACAACAATCACACTATGAACATCAGCGTCTTTGGAATGGGAATCATCGGATCACGATGCGCGGACAACTGGGGAAATGCCGGCCACCGGGTGATCCGGTGGAACCGCACACCTCGCGACCTGCCGCATGAAGTTGCCGATGCTCTTGAAGCTGCCCGACAGTCCGACATTCTTTCTCTCTATCTGAAGGACGCCGCGGCAGTCCGCTCAGTGGTGGCGGCAATCACCCCGGCACTCGACGATGGAAAGATGTTGCTCAACCATTCGACCATTGATTTGGAAACCACGCTTTGGCTCGACGCTCATTGTCGGGCCTTGCAATGCCGCTTCGTCGATGCCCCCTTCACCGGTTCCAAAATCGCCGCTGCTGAAGGAAAGCTGACATATTATCTGGCCGGAGATGAGGACGATGTCCAACGAGCGGAAGAAATTCTGCAAGCCACGGCCGGCAATTTGATTCCGATGGGAAAACCAGGCAACGCCACGGTAATCAAGCTCGCCACCAATTTGATTGCCGCCTGCCTGGTGCAGTCCCTCGCGGAGGCCCAGGCCATCTCGCTCGGTCACGGCATCAGCGCGGAATCATTTGCAAAAGCCATCCTCACGCACGGCACGGCATCGATGCTCACCAGCATGAAACTGCCTTCAATGCTGGCGGGAAACTTCGAGACTCACTTTTCGCTCGACAACATGCGCAAGGATTCGGTCTACGCCCTGCAGCTTGCCGAGTCATGTGGCCTCCCGTTGCCCGCCATGGCAGCGGTTTCGCAACGCATGACGGAACTTTGCGCGCAAGACATGGCGGACTTGGATTACACCGCCCTGGCCGCACCTTATCCGCGCGAGGCATAGTGTGCCATGTTGCGCATCATTCACACCGCCGACTGGCATCTGGGCAAAATGTTGGGCGAGCTGTCCCGCGAGCAGGAACACCAGATGTTCCTGGATTTTTTGTTGTCGACGATCCGCAACGAGCAGGTCGATGTTTTGTTGATTGCAGGCGACGTATTTGATTCCGCCAATCCTCCGCAGTCGGCCGTGGCGCTGTATTACAATTTCCTCTCACGCTTGCACCAGCAATGTAACTGCCAGGTGATCATCTCGGCGGGCAACCACGACTCCCCCGCCCATCTGGAGGCCCCGAAGGAGCTGTTGAAGCAACTGCATGTCCATGTTGTCGGACACCTTCCGGAGAACATCAACGACCTGCTCATTCCTTTTCCCTCTGCGGAAGACCCCCGGGTCATCATCGCCGCAGTACCGTTTTTGCGCGATCGCGATCTGCGCAGCGGCCAGTCGGGTCAGTCAGCAGCCGAAATCCAGCAGGCACTGGGCAGAGCCATCGCCGCATGTTATCAATTCGCCGCCGACAACGCCTCGGCCATGGGGAAAAATCGCTCTGTTCTCATCGCCATGGGGCATCTCACCGTCAGCGGCGCTTCAAGCTCCGACAGCGAAAGAGACATTCACATCGGCGGCCTTGGAGCGGTATCCGCCGATTGTTTCCCCCCGTCGTTTGACTATGTCGCGCTGGGACATTTGCATCGACCTCAGCGCTGCGGCAAACACGAGCACATCCGCTACGCAGGTTCACCGCTGCCGCTGAGCTTCAGCGAAGCGAATGACAGCAAGGAACTTTGCATGCTGGAAATCGATGCCCAAGGCCGAATCAATCAAAGATGCATCGTCATCCCTTTGCCGCGGATACTGATGCAGGTGAAAACCAACACGGCAGATGTGGCCAAGGCGCTTGGCAAACTCGCGGAAAAATTCCACACACTTGATAATGCCATACTCAAGCCGTGGCTGGAGTTGCTCATCGATGACCCGGTTCCCGGCGACAACATGGTGGAAAAAATCGCCGAACTGACAAGGGAAGCACCCTTCAGTGTGATTCGCATCCTGAACAACAGGTCGGCGAACCCTGCGGAAATCGGCATCGAAACCCTGAACGAGGATGGTGCGATCGACACCCTGCTGAACAGTCCCGCGCATCTTTTCCAACTTCGGCTCGATCAGGAGGAAAACCTTTCGCAACAACAGATAGAAGCCGTCATTCTTACGTTTGGCCATTTGCTGAGCATTCATCAAGCCGAGTGAATCCGGAAGGCGGAAACGGGCCGGATCAAACCTCCTCACGCTGTCGGGAAAACACTTGCCTGTTGAAAAGTGTTTGCAAAGAACCGCAAATTTTCCATATTTGCCCGCGTGGAACGCTTTGACATCAGTGGTCGTATCAACACTCCGGCCGGTCTGAGATACGAGGGAATTGACAACAGCAACGGGATGCCCATCCGGATCATGCGGGTTCCCGAGCCGGGCTCTCCGTTCCTCCTCCATGAGGAAGCGTTCCATGCTTTGAAATCCATCCTCCCCTCGCTGCGACATGCCAACATCGCTCCGGTCTTCGTGCTCGAAACCGACGACGATGGCGCCTATTCCGCTTATGCCCGGATGGACGGCGAGACCCTGCTCGACTGGCTGCGCTTGCACGGTGTGCTGACGCTGGCGGATGCCGCGCCACTTGCCTTGGATTGCTTGAAAGCGCTGGAGGCACTGCATGCAGCCGGCATAATGCATGGCGACCTCTGTCCCTCGCGAGTTCTTGTGAATCGCGATGCCACGCTGTCGCTCCATGCGATCCTGATCGAACCCGCAATGGCATTTTTGGTTAGAACGCACGAAGAGAATGCCCCCGGAACACCTCCGCCCGGAAGGGACGTGGTTTTCACTTCGCCCGAGGCGATCAATCGGGAGACCCTGGATGTTCGCAGCGATTTGTATTCCCTGGGCACAACACTATACTACGGACTAACAGGACAACTGCCGTTCGCGGGCGACAGCCCGTTGGAAATCGCGCTCGCTCATCTTCATGGCAAGCCGGAACCTATCGAAATGTATCGCGACGACATCCCCGCCGGAATTTCGTCCTGGTTGATGAACCTCATGTCCAGAGATTCGCGAGATCGGCCATCATCCGCAACCATTGCCCTTGCCAATCTGCAGTCGGCACTTGCCGCAGCCGAGGCTCCGCCGGTGATCGCCTCCCCCGAAGTCTTGATACCGCCGATTCCACAGGACAACATCCTTGTCGCCCAACTCGCACCACTTCCCCCGAAACCCAACCCCATTCCCCATTCATCCCCGCAGCATCGTCCCATCCAGCCCGGCCACCCAGCAAGTCCTACGGTGGGAATCAAAATTTCCCTTCTCTTCATCATTCTCAATTCCGTACTGGCAATTGGCCTGACCGCACTAGCCATCTGGTATTTCGCTTTCCATCAAAAATCCTCAACTCCGAAGGCGGAGGATCCGAAAATCGCTGACAATATGAAAGCACCTGTATACCCAAAGGGCCGCTATGTCAGGATTGAAAATCGGAACAAGCAAATCCTGAATTTTGCCGAATGCCTGGTGCTCTCAGAAGGTGCCAACATTGCCATCAGAGGCAAGTCCACCGCCTCAAGTAAACATCCCGGCGGAGCGGCGAAGAACGGCAACGATGGCAACACCGCCCAATCATTCAGCGAGCACAGTTGCGTCCAGACCAAAGGCAATGAAGACCTTGCATGGTGGGAGGTCGATCTGCTGGAGACACACCCGATTGAACTGATCGAGGTGTGGAACAGGAAAGAAGCCGGCGATTTGGAATCCATGCGGTTGAGCGGGTTTCAAGTCGTCATCCTCGACAGTGCGCGCAAGGAACTCTACCGCAGTCCCCCCACCAAAGCACCGGAGCAATCCGTTAAATTCGATCTCAAGGATGTGAAACTGAGCCCTTGAGCCCCGCTCAGTATTCCGCTTTTTCAACAACAACATCAACCTTCATGATGCAGTGCGCGGTGCCGCTGTAAACGCCCTTGACGGGAGCCACGTCGTCATAATCCCTGCCAACGGCAACTTTCACATAGCGCTCGTCAGCCAGCATGTTGTTGGTCGGATCATAACCGATCCACCCGGCATGCGGCAGGTAAACCTCACACCACGCATGAGAAGCCTGGGCACCTATGAGAAGATCGGATGAACCATTGTAGAGATAGCCCGAGGCATAACGTGCCGGCAGACCGACCGAGCGACATAGTCCCAACATGACATGGGTGAAATCCTGACACACGCCGGCCCGCAGCGCAAAGGCCTCCGCCAGCCTGGTGTTCGCCACGGTTGCCCCTGGGCTGTAACGGAAGTTCTCATGAATCCATTGCATGATAATCATGGCCTGGCGATGCAAAGTGTCAACACCATGTGTTAGATCCACCGCGGTCCGCCATATCTCCGCCTGATGGGAAACCAGATGACTGTCCTGCAGATACTGCCACGTCCGTTCGCGGGTCGACGGATCATTCACGTCCCGCGATGTAGCCTCCATGCCGCGGTCGGAAATGAGCAGCGGAAGATTATGCACTTTCAAACGACTGTCGACCTCAAGACGCAGGTGAGGTTTGAACATTTCAAAGTGGTGAGTGATGTTCTGAAACAAATCACTGAAACGCCGCATCCTTGTCGGTGGAAGGATCCGGATGGTGGATGAGATCGTCCGTTGAAAGGGGAAAGTCCGCGGCTCGAGATGCAGGGTGTTGACGCTGTTCGATACCGGCGCAGCATATTCAAATACTGTGCGATGCGTCACCTGAAGTTTTGTTCCCACCATACGCTCGATTTCTTATGGGACTTGAAAAGGAAAATAGCAAGCGCGGTTGCGGACATCACCGCCAGCCTGACTCATTGCTGCTCCTGTTCCTGTTGATGTTTCCAGGCGCGAATCGTCGACGCGGTATGGTTCACTTTCACCGGAGAATCTATCACATGAGGCATGAGCACGTAGGTTTCAAACATCGCCTCGCCAATGTTGTTGAACTGATCCTGCAAATGGTCGAGCGAATCGTGCATGCCAGCAGCAAGAAACTCGTCAACAGAGCCATAATTCAACTCACCCATGACTTTACCCGCTATCCTCTCCGCCGCATCAGTATAGTCACCGTATCTGCTGCCGGAGATCGAATGCAAACACTGCTCCACCCGTTCCATGCATGACCGAACGGATCGAGGAAAAGTGCGGGAAAAAACAAGCAAATCGAAGACCTTCTTCGGTTCCACCGCGCCCGCATTCACAGATCGATATGCCCCCATCGCGCCGCAGGACCGCACGATAGCGTTCCAATGCATCGCCATTGGAGCCGTGGGCGGCAGAAATGTGGAAATATCCAGAAACCGGGTGGTTTTGTCGGCCCGCTCCAAATGCCTGCCCATGTCCATGAAATCCCATCCCATGCTGCGGTCGATCGTCGATGCTGCAATGCCTTGGAACGTGAAAACAGAGCGGCGGATGAATCCGTAGTATCGGGGAGGATCATCGCGCAGCATTCTCTCCCCATCCGTGGAGATGACAAAAAGATAAAGGGAGTTCAATTCCTCCCACAATTCATCGGACAACTGATCCCTGACCGTGCGCGCGTTTTCACGGGCCTGAACCAAACAGGACAGGATGCTGTTGGGATTGCGCCTGTCGTCGGTGAGAAACCTGATTACATCCGCGCTGTTGCCACTGCCGTAAAGTTCGCCATACAAGGCATCGTCCCCGGCACTCCAAACGATCGGCATCCAGAAATCCCTCAGGCGCTCGCTGTCCAGTCGTTCCCAGTCGAGCAACAATTGCTCGTTCACGTCGATCAGACGAGCCAGATTGTCGGCGCGCTCCACATAGCGGACCATCCAGTAAAGGGTGTTTGCAACTCTTGATAACATGGCTTTATTCCAAATGATTCCCATTCAACCGCGTAAAACCCAGGTGTCCTTGCTGCCGCCACCTTGCGAAGAGTTTACCACCAGTGATCCTTTTGTCAGAGCAACCCTGGTCAGACCGCCGGGCACGATTTTCACCTCCTCGCCGTAAATGATGTAGGGCCGGAGATCGACATGGCGGCCCGACATTTCGTCGCCAGTCCACGTCGGCGATTGCGACAACGAAACCACTGGCTGGGCAATGTAGTTGCGCGGGTCCTCTATCAGTTTCGCACGGAATTCTTCAATCTGTTTTTTGCTGGCAGCCGGTCCCATCAGCATGCCGTAACCACCGGACTCATTCGCCGCCTTGACAACCAGTTCAGGCAAATGATCGAGAATGTATGTCAGATCGCTTTCCTCGGAAGCGAGATAGGTTTCGACATTGGGCAATATCGGTTCCTGACCTAGATAATATTCGATCATCTTCGGCACAAAAGTATACATCACCTTATCGTCCGCCACGCCGGTCCCGACAGCATTCGCCAATGAAACGTTGCCGGCGCGATAGGCATTCATCAAGCCCGGCACGCCCAGGACCGAATCCTTGCGGAACACCACGGGATCAATGAAATCGTCATCGATGCGCCGGTAAATCACGTCGACACGCTGCAGACCCTTGGTCGTGCGCATGAACACAAACTGATCCATGACCACCAGATCCCGGCCTTCCACAATCGGAATTCCCATCTCGCGGGCAAGGTAACAATGTTCGAAATACGCACTGTTGTGGCAACCGGGAGTCAGCAACACACAAACGGGATTGCCCTCCCGGGCGGGCGAAATGTATCGCAACATCGCAAGCAACTCACGCGGATAGGAATCAAGGGGGCGCACATCGGAGGTTTCAAACAGGGAGGGAAAAGCGCGCTTCAAGGCATTGCGGTTTTCCAACAAATAGGATGCTCCGGAAGGACAGCGACCGTTGTCCTCTAGTACATAAAATTGACCGTCACCACCACGAACCAGGTCGGATCCGCATATGTGAATGTATATGTCCTTGGGCACGTCCATTCCCCGGAATTCAGGACGGTAGTTTTTTGCCTCGTCCACATAGCGACGGGGAATCGTCCCGTCATTCAAGATGTGCTGATCATGATAGATGTCGTGCAAGAACAAATTGAGCGCGGTGATCCTTTGAATCAAACCCGCCTCAAGATGCTCCCATTCGGACGCAGTCAGCACCCGCGGCACAGGGTCGAAGGGAAAAATCCGCTCGGTCCCCTTTTCATCATGATAGACATTGAAGGTGATCCCCTGGCGAAGAAAGTACATGTCACTGGAAGCTTTTCGCTCCTCGAAATCCTTTTGCGACAAGCCCTGAAAAGCCCGCAACAATGAACTGCAGCATGGACGAACGCTACCATCGGACTCGAACATTTCATCGAATCCGGCCCAGGGTGTGTATCCATCGAATAACTTGCTCACGGGTTTGCGATTCTTCATTAGCAAGTAGCTTGCCAACTAGGGAAAAAAGATTCGACCGCAAACCCAAACTTGACGGCTGCTGATTCAAGGGACCGTCACGACCAGGCGGCAATAAACTTCCGGTCCGGGCGGCAAGGTGTAAGTCACCTCGGTGGAAATGGAAGTGTCGATGCTGGGATCGGGCGGCACCACGTCTGTCCATTCTTGGAGATTGTTCGAATACTGGACCTTAAAGGTGGCGACCGCCGAGGGGTCCCGCGGCCAAGTGACCGTCCTGACCCCGAGATTGTCCACCAGAGGAGGATTCGCAGTGAAACCCGAACCCGTCTGCCCCATGAAATACTCGATGCCATTGGCCATGCCATCCTTGTCGAAGTCAAAATTCGCGGACTCGTTGTTGGCATGGGAATAAGCCCAGGCAGCATAGCCCGTGAGAGCCGATTGAATCAATTTGATCTGTCCCGCCGAGCCGTAATCAAGGACATAACCCGCGGGAATGGTCGAGCAGGCAAAAAAACCTCCAAGCACACCCGTGTAGGTTGCAATGGTGTAACTCGTCGCTGTCGGAGGATTGATCTGGGAGAAAACCAATGTGGATCCGGCGATGTTCAGAGCACGGCATGCAGCGCGTCTGCGTCGACACCATCAATTTCGCATTGATAAGTTCCCGTCAGAACCGTGCCGCCGGTCGTCAGCGTCCCGATTCCGTATCCCGGGGAAATGGCACCCGCCGCCACAACCGGACCACTGACAATGCCACTGCCAGCAAGGGTGCCCGCCGTTGCCACCGTGACCTCGCTGTCGGTCGCAAGACTGCCATCAACGAGCAATGTTCCGTCGGCTACCAAAGTCGGCCCGAGATAGGTGTTCGCAGCCGTTAGGTTCACGATTCCCCCGCCCAACTTGACAAATCCCTTGCCGGGTTCGGTAATGCCGATGTCACTCGCATGCGCAAAAACATTGCCGCTCAATACTTCTATGCCAAGCGAGGAACCAACACCAAAAGCATTGGTCGCCAACAAACCGTCAAGTTCCGCGCCGCTCCATTGTTCATCCACGCCAACCAACCCGCCAACTCGCACAGCCAGTGTGCCGCCGCTTTGCACTGACACCTTGCCGGCAAGATAACCGGGCAGCGCAGCAGGCTGGGTGGCAATCAACACCCCGCCGGTGATCTCCGTGTTTTTCGTGTAGGAGGAAGTACCTTGAAATTCCAGCATACCCGAACCGGACTTGACGATGCCGACGGGAGGCAGAATTCCGAAGCCCAGGAGGTTCAAGAGTACATCCCAGGATCCGAGATTCTTGCAGATCACCTTGCCCGTGCCATTGACAGTCCATGTTGCCGAGTCCGCGCCGTCGGTGTCGATCCACGGCTTGTCAAAAGTCAAATCTCCGGGTCCTTCAAACGTGACGTCGGAAATCAAACTTCCATAATAAGTGTCATGAACCAAGTGCGATCCGGCATTGGCCAGCACCGTGATGCCGCTGAAAAAATTGCTCGATGAATACGTGTTGTAGATGTTCGCACCGACAACGATGGTGAGCGGGGAGCGGGAGAGATAGGCCTGATCACCGAAGTCGATACCGCGACCGTGCACATCACCGAGAAAGGTCACGGTGCCGGTGTAGCTGGGATTGCTGGCGTTGGACATGCTGCCGATGGCAAACGTTGCCGCAGTCACCTGCTGGCCAAATGTGATATCGCCGGTTCCCTTCATCCTGAGGTTGCCATTGCCCGTGATATTGGCTCCGATCTCATGCGAGCCTCCCAGCACATTGATGAAACATTCGCCCCCCGCAGTGCTCGTCGTTATGGTCTGACCGACCCCGTTGGTGGTGATGCTGGTGTTCACATCAGCCAAAAATTTGAATCCGCCCACGCTGCGATTCGCATTCCCCAAGTCTGCGGCTGCCGTCGATCCAGCCAAGCCGAAAGTCGCTTCGTAGGCCGAACCATTGGCCACGCCATTGCTCCAATTGGCAGGGTTGCCCCAATCCGTCGGTCCGCCGCCATCGCCGCCGATCCAAGTGGTGAAAATCGAGGGGGCGGCAACAGCGGTGGAGCAATGCAGTCCGATGATGGCCATGGCGATGAGAGTGTTGGGACAACGCCATCTCGAACCAATGCGGATTTCAGGGACAAATTGAATCGTGACAGGTTTCACTGCTAACAGTTTCATGATTTTGGTTTTGTTGGGTTTGGCACGGAGGTGAATGGTTGATTGAATCAACCACACTTTCGCAAAGGTATTCAACTGCACCCATGGAGCATTGCCCAGAAAAAAACATGAGCGAAGCACAAGCAAATGAAGCGCGTACATTAGCAAATTTCGCGCTATCCGGATATTGCGATGCCGAGGTGCGCATCATGCAAATCACAGCGCGGCAATACCCAGCATCTCCGGCAGCGCGGTGCGGGGACGCAGGGTGAGAATCTCCGGATCACCCTCGGTCACCAGGATCGTATGCTCGAAATGCGCCGAAGGCATTCCGTCCTCGGTGACCACCGTCCAACCATCGGCAAGGATTTTCACGTGGCCGACACCGGAATTGACCATCGGTTCGATAGCCAATGTCATCCCCGGTTCGAGAATCGGCGTTTTTCCCTGCGGTCGGTAATTGGGAATCTGCGGCTCCTCGTGCAGGTCGCGCCCGACACCGTGACCGACGAATTCCCTGACAACCGCGTAGCCGCGGGGTCTAACATATTCCTCCACGGCACCGCAAACATCCGCCAACCTCTTGCCGGCCCGTGCGTGTGAAATCGCTTCGTATAAGGATTGTTCCGTGGCGGCCAGCAGGCGCTTGACCTCGGGACTCACCTCCCCCACCGCAACAGTCGTGGCATTGTCACCGATCCAACCCGCCTTCACCACGCCGACATCGAGGCTGACGATGTCACCTGGCTGAACAATCCGCGATCCACCGATCCCATGCACCACTTCCTCATTGAGGGAAATGCAGGTGTGCGCCGGGAACCCGCGGTAGCCAAGGAAAGCGCTGACGCATCCGTTCTGTTTCATCAACAACGCCGCATACTGATCGATCTGCGCCGTGGTTCTCCCTGGCATGATGAAAGCCGCCACTTCCTGCAAGATGATCGACGCCGTCTGACACGCATCACGCATCATCACCAGCTCGCGTCCTTTTTTCAGGCGGATTTTATTGCGTTTGGCCATCGGAAAAAAATGTAAAAAACAGAAGCTGCACCATCCAGCGCAGCTTCGTGGGGAACATCTTGAAATCGAACTTTACTTTTGCGTGATCCACACCGCCGCTCCAACAACCGTTAGAATGGCGATCACCACCCAGAGGAAAACGAGAACAGAACTCGAAGCCGCGTTCCCCGTCTGCTGCAGCCGGTCATAGCGGCCCTTGAGCTTGCCCTTGCGGAGAAATCCATCGTAATGGCGTTGCAATAAATGGGTTTCCACCTGGCGCATCACGTCCAGCACCACGCCAACAAGAATCAACAGGCTGGTTCCGCCGAAAAATTGCAGAATCGGCGAGTTCTGTTCAATCTTCATCAGTGCACCGACCGCAGAGGGTAGCACAAAAATGAAGGTCAGGAAGATCGATCCGGCGAAGGTAAGCCGGGTCATGGTGAAGTCGAGAAATTCACCCGTCGGCTTGCCGGGTCGCACACCGGGGATGTATCCGCCGTTGCGTTTCAGGTCTTCCGCAATTTGCGAAGGCTGGAACATCGTGGCCACCCAGAAATAGGAGAAGAAGAAAATGCCGATCGCACCAAGGGTATAGTACAACCAGCCCTGACCCAGCGCGGTTTGCAGTTTGACCGACCACGAGGCCTTGCTGCCGATCAACTGGAGCAGAATCCCGGGAAGTGTGATCACGGCGGACACGAAAATAATCGGCATGACCCCGGAGTAGTTGACCTTGAGCGGCAGGTACTGGGTCTGGCCGCCGAACTGCTTCTTGCCCACCACCCGCTTCGCATACTGCACCATGATCCGCCTCTGTGCCTGGGTGATCGAGATCACCGCCGCGATCACAAAAACCAGGAATGCAATCATAAACACCAGCTTCAGGGCGATGAACGGGTTGTTCTCGACATTGGTGGTGAACATTTTCCACGCCAGCACCAGCGCGCCAGGAAGGGCGGAAATGATGTTCACCATGATGATGATCGATGTCCCGTTGCCAATGCCACGCTCGGTCATCTGGTCGCCGATCCACATCAACAACATGGTACCGGAAACAATGGTCAACATCGTGATCGCATGCCACGCGAAACTCGGGTCGGGCACCAGGAGCCGGCCGTTCATGACCCGCTCGATCCCGCTCATCAAGCCGCGCAATTGCTCGGGATGGGTAAGCGTCGCGGTCAGAAAATACCCCTGAACAAGGGCGATGATCAACGCGAGATAACGCGTCCACTGGGTGATTTTCTGCCGTCCGCCCTCTTCACGGGATAGCTTGGAAAGCTTTGGCACCACCGCCGTCATCAACTGCACCATGATCGACGCGGAAATGTAGGGCATGATCCCCAATGCGAAAATGCCCGCCTGCTGAAGGGCCCCGCCTGAGAACACAGTGAGCATCGCCGTCAACGGATTGCCCGTGCCGCCGTCTCCCTTGGCCATCGACTTCGTCCAATCATCAATCAAGGCAGCGTCAACGCCAGGGAGGGTGATGTGGACACCGAGACGCACGATGATGATCATCGCCAGAGTGAAAAGAATGCGATCGCGCAATTCAGGAACGCGCCAGGTGTTAGCAAATGCAGATATCATAAAGTGGTGTAAAAGTAGCGTGCCGTGACACTGTAAACAGAGCGAGGAAGCGCGCAAGCACTTCCCCGCAGGAATGGAAAAATTATTCCGCTAACGGGGAAGTCAGCATTCAGGCAGGCTGAATGGTTCCGCCAGCCTTCTCGATCTTCTCGCGCGCGGATGCGCTGACGTGCTCGACTTGAATCGTCAGGCTCTTGGTGATTTCGCCATTGCCGAGGATCTTCACGCGGTCGTAGCGACCATTGACCAGACCAGCGGCGCGGAGGATTTCCTCGTTGACGACGGCACCGCTCTCGAAGTTCTCCTCCAAAGTGGCAACGTTGACACCGAACACCTTCGTTTTGTAGTCGTAGTTGTTGAAACCGCGCTTGGGCAGCCGGCGGTGCAGAGGCATCTGGCCGCCTTCAAAGCCGACGCGGACGGTGCCGCCCGAGCGGGCCTTCTGGCCCTTGTTGCCCTTGCCGGACGTTTTGCCATGGCCCGAACTTTCGCCGCAACCGAGACGTTTGACGCGGTGTTTGGAGCCGGGATTGGGAGATAGAGTATGAAGTTTCATTGCTGCTGAAAAATAAAATTGTTAGACCGATTTCTCACGGACTTTTTTCCCCCGTGAGCTGAGAATGTTTTCCCGGGTGCGCAACGACGAGAGCGCCTTGATGGTGGCTTTCACGACGTTGGCGTGGTTGGAGGAGCCCATCGACTTGGCGAGGATGTCCTTCACGCCGGCTGCCTCGCAGACCGCGCGGACACCACCACCGGCGATGATTCCGGTTCCGGGTGATGCCGGTTTGAGTAGCACCTTGCCACCACCGAATTCCGCGTAGGTTTCGTGCGGCAGCGTGCCATTGACGATGCACACCAGTGTCAGGTTCTTGCGGGCCGCCTGGCCGCCTTTTTTGATCGCATCGGAAACCTCCTTGGCCTTGCCAAAACCAAGTCCGACTTTGCCCTCCTTGTCGCCACAGACAACAAGCGCGGAGAAACTGAAGCGACGTCCACCTTTCACCACCTTGGCGCAACGATTGATGAACACGACTTTTTCGGAAATGCCGTCGTCAATATCGGGACGGCGGTCGTCACGGCGCGGGCCGCGATTGTTGCCACCGCCCTGCCCACCGCGGTTGAATCCGCCGGGGCCTCCTGGGCCGCCACGACGCTGGTCAAAACCTGCGGAGCCCGCCACCGGACCGAGGGCATTTACAGCAGGGGTTTCTGGAACTTGTGTAACGGGAATATCGGAATCTGTAACCATGATAATTTTTGTTAGAATTGGAGACCGGCTTCCCGGGCGGCATCGGCAAGAGCTTTCACCTTGCCATGATAAAAGTGACCACCACGGTCAAAGACCACGTTGCTGATGTTGGCGGCCTTGGCGCGTTCGGCGATCAGCGCCCCGATGCTGCGGGCGCATTCGATGTTTGCCTGCGATTTTTCGAGCGTCTTGTCGAGCGTCGAAGCCGAGCAAAGCGTGCGACCGACAACGTCGTCGACGATCTGCACATAGACATGCTGGTTGGAGAAATGCACGGCGAGGCGTGGACGGGCGGCTGTGCCCGTCACCTTGCGGCGGATGCGCTTGTGAACGCGCTGCCTGATTTCCTTGCGATTGATCATGCTCATGAAGTTGTTTTTCTTGGAGTTTCAGTGTTGGTGGCGGATGGTTATTTGCCGACAGATTTGCCTTCCTTGCGGCGCACATGTTCGCCGACATAGCGCACGCCTTTTCCTTTGTAGGGCTCCGGCGGATGGAAGCCGCGGACTTCGGCAGCGAACTGACCGACCATCTGTTTGTCAATTCCTTCGACTTTGATCTTGGTGTTGTCCGTGACCGTGACGGTCAGGCCTTCGGGAATCGGATGCAGCAGTGGATGGGAACGACCGAGCGAGAGGTCGAGATCCTTGCCTTTCACTGCGGCGCGAAAACCGACGCCCTGGATTTCAAGGTCTTTGACGAAGCCCTTGGAAACGCCATTGATCATGTTGTTGACAATCGCCCGGGCGGTGCCGTGAAGCGCCCGCGTCTGGCGGGTTTCCGAGGTCCGGGTAACCGTCAATTTTTCCTTTTCATTGCTGAGCTCGATTCCGGTGGGAAGAGTGAAGGCAAGCTTGCCCTTGGGTCCTTCGACGGTGACGACGCCGCCGTCGTTCTTGACGGTGACTTTCTCCGGCAAGCTGATTGGTTTAACTCCTACGCGTGACATGGTATTAGTTGGTTAAATGGTTGTTGGTTTACCAGACAATGGCGAGCAGTTCGCCGCCGAGTTTCTCCCGTTTGGCGCGGGCGCCGGTCATCACACCTTTGGACGTTGAAAGAATGGAAATCCCCAAGCCGGACATGACGCGCGGGATTTCATCGGTGCCGACATAATTGCGTCGACCGGGAGTCGAGACGCGCTTCAATCCGGTGAGAACCGGGCGGCCATCGACAAACTTGCCTTTCACCTTCAGGGTGGGATGACCGTCGGTGGTCAGAACTTCGTAGTTCCAGACATAACCCTCCTCCTGGAGGATTTTGGCGATGTCGGCTTTGATCCGCGAATAGGGCGCGGTGAAAACTTCGTTGCCAGCACGCGAGGCGTTGCTGAAACGGGTGAGGAAATCGGAAATGGGATCGGTAAGAACGGCCATAATGGGAGTCGTGTTGGTAGTTGGATTCAGGCTGCGCTGGTTTCGGTTTCTTGCTCTTTCTTGTTCTCACGGAACGGCATCCCAAGGGCGCGAAGCAACTCGCGGCCTTCATTGTCGGTGGCGGCCGATGTCACGAAAATCAGGTCGAAGCCGATGGTGCGCTTGATTTGATCGATTTCAATTTCAGGGAAAATCGACTGGTCAGGCACGCCCATGGCGTAATTGCCGTGCCCGTCGAATGACTTGAACGGAACGCCCCGGAAGTCGCGGATGTTCGGTGCGGTGACATTGATGAAACGATCAAAAAACTCCCACATGCGGTTGCCGCGCAGGGTCACGCGGGCACCCAATGGTTCGTCGGCGCGCAACTTGAAGTTGGCGACGGCTTTGCGGGAGAATGAAATCGACGGCTTCTGGCCGGTAATCTTGGCAATTTCGTTGGCAGCGTCCTCGACGGCGAGTTTGCGGTCGGGAGCTTTGCCCATGCAGGACGTCACCACGATTTTTTCGAGGCGCGGTACGGCATTCGGGTTGGTGTAACCTAGTTTCTCCACGAGCGCCGGAACGGCTTTCTCGCGATAGTATTGTAACAGTCTTGGTGTGCTCATATTTTTGTTTTCAGCGGGTCAGCGCATTTTGTGATGCTTGCGCTTAAGCGCGGGCGGAAAATCCTGTCGTTCCGGGGAACGACGGGGAATTCAGCCCAGTTTCTTGACATTGGAAATGTGAATCGGTGCGTCGATGGAAAGAAGCCCTCCGTCGGGATTGGCTTCGCTTTTGCGGGTAGCCTTGGTAACCGTGCGGGTCTCGCCGACGATGACGGTGCCTTTTTTCGCGTTCACCGACAGGACGGTGCCGCGTTTGCCCTTGATGGCCACTCCGCCGGTCGTGATCTCGACCTGGTCGCCCTTTTTGACATGTGTTTTGATTTTACTCATGATGGATGGTGTTTGGTGCGATGCGGCTCAGACAACTTCAGGGGCGAGGGAGACGATTTTCATGAACGACTTCTCGCGAAGCTCACGGGCCACAGGGCCGAAGATGCGGGTGCCGCGGGGATTGTTGTCCTTGTCGATGATCACGATCGCGTTGGTGTCGAAGCGCAATACCGAACCATCGGCACGGCGGATCGGTGCGCTGGTGCGGACGACAACCGCTTTGACAACCGAGCCTTTTTTCACCGCTGCGGTGGGGATCGAGTCGCGGATGTGGGCGGTGATCACGTCACCCACGTGGGCAAAGCGGGTGCGTTTGCCAATGACGCCGATCATCTTGGCGCTTTTGGCGCCCGTGTTATCGGCTACGACTACGGTGGATTCCATCTGGAGCATGATTCAATAAAATGTGTGTGTTTTGCCTGCGCGGCGGTGTTGCTATTAGTGAGTAAGGATCGAGTCAAGCGCCCATCGCTTTAATTTCGATGTCGGGCGGGATTCCACGATGCGAACCTTGTCGCCGACCTTGGCTTCGCCTTTTTCGTCATGCACATAGAATTTCTTGGTCTGCTTGACGATTTTGTTGAAGCGCGGATGCGGCACGCGGGCGACGTATTCGACAACGATGGTTTTGTCCATCTTGTCGGAGACGACGAGGCCCACGCGTGTTTTGCGGCTGGAGGAACTGGTGTTGGTGGCGGTTTCGCTCATAGAAAATAGTGGGTCGATGATGAAGTTGTTTTATGCCTTGGCCTTGCGCTCATTGAGGATCGTCGCCAGCCGGGCGTTTTCGCGGCGGATGGCACGAACACGAGCGGGGTTTTCCAATGCGCCGGTGGCTTTCTGGAGTTTGAGGTTGATGCCCTCGATTTTCAGGTCGCGGGTGCGACGCTTGATTTCGTCGGCGGACAGTTCACGGAGGTCTTTCGCTTTGGAGTTGGCCATGGTATTTGGGAAGTTGAATGATTATGCGTGAGGATTGCGGACGACAAAACGTGTGGGCAGACCCAGTTTGTAGGAGGCGAGGCGCATTGCTTCACGGGCCTGGGACTCGGGAACGCCGGCGATTTCAAAAAGCATGTTGCCGGGGCGGATCACTGCGACCCAACCCTCAACCGGTCCCTTGCCTTTACCCATCCGGGTTTCGGGAGGACGCGAGGTGATCGACTTGTGCGGGAAAATCCTGATCCAGACCTTGCCCTTCCGCTTCATGAAACGGTTGATCGCGATACGGCAGGCTTCGATCTGGCGGTTGGTCATCCAGCCGCGGTCAAGGGCCTGGAGACCGAAGTCGCCAAAGGCTACGGTGGTTCCCGAAGTGGCATTTCCGGCGCGGGAGCCGCGGAAAGACTTGCGGAACTTGGTTCGTTTGGGCATCAAAGGCATAATAGTGTCCTCCTGGGAATAATGTTGGCGTTAAATGTGGTGAAATCGGAAGGGCGGGAACTCAGCGACGTTCGCCGCCGCGGTTGTTATTGTTGTTGTCGCGGCGATCACCACCGCGGTTGTTGTTGTCACGGCGCTCACGACGTTCGCGCGGCGGACCACCAGCACCGGGACGATTGTCCTCCTCCTTGCGGTTGATCCAGCACTTGACGCCGATGATGCCATACAGCGTGCGCGCCTCGGCAAAGCCGTATTCTATCGGCACGCGGAGCGTTTGCAATGGCACCTTGCCTTCGCGATACCACTCGGCACGCGCGATGTCGGCACCACCGAGTCGACCGGCACAGCGGACGCGGATGCCTTCGGCACCGAATTCCATGGCGGTTTGCAGGCAGCGTTTCATCGCACGACGGAAGGAAACCCGGCGCTCAAGCTGTTGGGCGATGTTTTCCGCGACAAGTTGCGGTTCCAATTCGGGCTTGCGGATTTCAAGAATGTCGATCTTGACCTGGGCATTGCCGCAGATTTTGGAGATCTCATTGGTCATTCTCTCGATCTCGCTGCCTTTGCGTCCGATGATCAATCCGGGACGGGCCGAGTGCAGGGTCACGCGGACGGAATTCCAGGCACGCTCGATGACCACTTTGGCGATGGCGGCAAACTGCAGGTTCTTTTTTACATATTCGCGCACCGCAAGGTCCTCGTGAAGTTTGTTGGCATAATCCTTGCCAGTGGCAAACCACTTGGAGCGCCAGTCTTTATTGACGGCGAGGCGGAAGGCGATCGGGTTGACTTTTTGTCCCATGGTAGATTTGGTTGAATGTTGATGGTGAGCTTATTTGACAGCTTTTTCAGCTTTGGCGGATTTGCCTTTCTTGGCGGGCGTCTCCTCATCGGTGAGCGTGATGAAAATGTGGCTGGTCGGACGGCGGATCGCACCGGCGGAGCCTTTGGCGCGGGGCTTGAAACGTTTCAACGCGGGACCGATTCCAATCACAGCTTCCTTGATCGTCAGCGTTTCGGCATCCATCTTGAAATTGTGTTGAGCATCGGCCATCGCCGTTTTCAGCGTTTTGCCGATCAACTGGGCTGCTTTTTTCGGAGTGAAATTAAGAATATCCATGGCGCTGCCAGCCGGCATGCCTTGAATTTCGCGGGCGACGTCGCGCGCCTTTTTGGGCGAGAGACGAACGTATTTTGATGTGCTTTTGACTTCCATGGTCGTGGGATCTGGTTGTGCCGGAGGCTTATCGTGGTTGTGTGTCGAGAATGATGGTGTCGCCGAGGCGGACGGTTTCGTTAGGTGGGTCGATCTGTTCGACAAAAGCACCGGCGACATTCTTGCGAACATCGGCGATGATGGCTTTGCCGAAGGGGCGGTCGCCGCGCTGGATGGTGTAAACCATGCCAATGCGGCATTCTTGATTCTGGCCGACATTGACAACAAGCAGACCGCTTTCCGAGTCCAAGCTGACCACCTGCGCCCGTTGCAGGGAGCCGGTTTTGATGTCGGGGCGGGGTTTATGGCGCAATCCAAGCGCCGCGTCAAGATTGCGAAGGGAACTTTCCAGACGGAGCCGCACATCGGGATCGGCAACAACAGCGTGGCGGACGAAATCCTGAGTTGTTGAAGCAAGGGCGATGGCCGCCTTCTCAGTAGCTTCCAGCCGTTCCTGCAGCACTTGTTGCTCGGCCGCGGCCTGCACAAGGCGGTCGTCGCCGCCGTCGAGAAGATTTTTTCCAAGCGCTTCCAGACGTTGTTTGATCTGGGCCAATTGCTCGGCAGCGAGCGACTCGCCGCGTTTGGCCTCGATCACCGCATTGGCGAGCACCTCGTTCTGCTTGCGCAGCTTGGCGATTTCCAAGCCCTGGGTGTCGGCAGCCGGCGCGGACGGCGGCGTATCATCCTGGCAAAGAGCCACAAGCGGTGCCGCGCAGAGGCCAAAAGCCGTGCGTGCGAGCAACCGATATGTGGTGGAAAATGACATGCAGAATGAAGTGTGAACGGTTATTTCTTGCCGATGCCGCCGTGTGCTTTGAAAATCCGGGTGGGCGAAAACTCACCGAGCTTGTGGCCCACCATGTTTTCGGTAACGAAAACCGGGACGAACGTTTTACCATTATGAACAGCGAAGTTGTGACCGACGAAATCAGGCGTGATCATCGACTTGCGGCTCCATGTCTTGATGGCCTTGTATTCGCCGATGGCGGCAACGGCATCAATTTTGGCGAGAAGTTTTTGATCGACAAACGGACCTTTTTTTAACGAGCGGGGCATGGTGTTGAGTGGTTAAATGGATGAAAAATGATTACTTCTTGGTGCGGGGCGAGACGATGAAAATCGCGCTGGCCTTCTTCTTGTTGCGGGTCTTCTGACCTTTGGCGTGTCCCCACGGGCTGAGAAGGTGTTTGCGACCGCCACCGGACTTCGAACGACCCTCACCACCGCCGTTCGGGTGGTCAACCGGGTTCATCGTCATGCCGCGGACGGTGGGACGAACGCCATTCCAGCGGGTGCGTCCCGCTTTGGCGGAAACCTCGTTCATGTGCTCGCGGTTGCCGACTTGGCCGATGGTGCAAAGGCAGTTTTCATTGAAGCGGCGAATCTCCCCGGACGGCATCTTGACCAGACCGAAGCCAGCCTCGCGGTTGGAAAGAATGGCCTGCTGGCCAGCGGCACGCGCCACCTTGCCACCGGAACCGGGAAGCAGTTCGATGTTGTGAATCACCGTTCCCAGCGGCACGCTTTTCAAAGGCATCGCATTGCCGGGTTTGGGATCGGCTTTCACAGTCGAAATCACCGATGCACCGACCTCGAGACCCACGGGAGCAAGAATGTAACTCTTCGTGCCGTCGGTGTATTGGATCAAAGCGATGCGGCAGGTGCGGTTCGGATCGTATTCAATCCCGACCACCGTGGCAGGCATGTCAATTTTGTTGCGCTTGAAATCGACCAGGCGGTAGTGACGCTTGGCGCCTCCGCCGACATGACGACAGGTGATGCGGCCCGTGTTGTTGCGACCGCCGCTGCGCTTGATCGGCGAGAGCAGGGATTTTTCAGGCGTTGACTTCGTGACCTCTTCAAAGGACGGAAGCTGCTTGTAACGCGCGGATGGTGTGTGAGGTTTGAAAATTTTTAAAGCCATGACTCAAGGTATGTTCGAGTTGTTCGGTTTGCGGGAGCAGTGGTGACGGGATGAATGGATTACACGAGGTCGAGTTTTTCGCCCTCCTTCAGGCGCACGATCGCTTTTTTGATGTGGTTGGTGCGGCCCTCGTCTGCACGGCGGCGGCGTTTCGCCTTGCCCTTCATGTTGAGCGTGCGGACATCGGCGACTTTCTTGCCGAAAAGGGTTTCCACAGCCTGCTTGATTTCAAGCTTGTTGGCCTGCGGATCCACATCGAGCACGATCTCATTGTTGAGTTCGTTCAAGTACGTGGCCTTCTCGCTCATGCGGACGTTTTTGATAACATGGAAAAGATCTTTCATAACAATATCAGGCTGTGCGTTTGGCAAGGGTTTCAAGAGCTGCGCCGACGACGAAAATGTCGTTGTGCAGCAGCATTTGCTCGACGTTCACTTCGTTCGCCGTCATCAGCAGGACATGGGAAACGTTGCGGGCAGAGAGGTAGGTTTTCTCATCGAAGCTGTCGGCGATGATCAAAATGCGGCGTGCGGTCGAGAGGGCGTCGACGGCAGCGACGAACGACTTCGTTTTTCCATCGGCGATGACAAAGGAAGGCAGGGTGTGCAGAACACCACCGCGGATGAGGTCGCCCAGCACGCGGCGCAGCGCCAGCTTGCGGGTGGTTTTGGAAACCTTCTTGGAGTAGTCACAAGCGCGGGGGCCGAAGACGACACCGCCGCCGACGAAAATCGGCGCGCGTTTGTCACCATGACGGGCGCCACCGGTGCCTTTTTGCTTGTAGATTTTCTTGTTGTTGCCCGAGACCTCGCCACGTGTCTTGGTGTGGGCGGAACCGGTGCGGCGGTTGGCCCGATACGCGGTAATCAGGTCGTGCACGGCCTGGGTGCCCTTGTCGGCGGGAGCCAGCAGCAAATGCGCCGCTTCAGCGGCTTCTACGGAGAGTGTTTGGGAAGTCATGACGTGGAATGTGGTTCGGAATTCGATTCAGTGGAAATCACGCGGATTTTTTCTTTGCGGGGCGAACGGTTACGTAGCTGCCCTTGGCGCCTGGAATGGCACCGGAGATCAACAGCACGCCGTCTTCCGGACGAACGGCGACAACTTTCAAATTCTGCACGGTGCGCTGGGTGTTGCCATCCTGTCCGGGCATCTTCTGGTTTTTCCAGACGCGTCCCGGGGTGGAGCGGCAACCGATCGCTCCCGTTCTGCGGTGCATCATCGATCCGTGAGTCATGCGCAATCCACCGAACTTGTATCGTTTGACAACACCGGTGAAGCCGTGACCTTTGGAAGTGCCGATCACATCGACAAACTGGCCCGCTTTGAAAAGATCCATGCCGGGATGCACTTCGGGAAGCGTCTCGCTGCCGGTGATGCGGAATTCCTGAATCTTGCGCTTCGGTGCCGAACCAGCCTTGTTGAAAATACCCATCGCCGCCTTGTTCACGCGCTGGGGTTTCAACTGGTCGTCAAATCCAACTTGAACGGCCTTGTAGCCCTCCTTGTCGACGGTTTTGTGTTGCAGATAGGTGTTGCCCTGCACGTCGACAACGGTCACGGGGATCATCGCCTGCGTGGCCTCGTCAAACAGACGGGTCATTCCTAATTTTTTGCCGAGAAGTCCTAGTGGCATAATAATGTTTGGTTGAAAAGTTTGATGAAAATCAGATGCGGATGGAGATGTCTACGCCGGCGGGAAGATTGAGTTTCTTCAACTCATCGACCGTGCGCGATGTCGGATCAATGATGTCGAGCAGGCGTTTGTGCGTGCGGATTTCGAACTGCTCGGCGGACTTTTTGTTCACGTGTACTGAACGGTTGACGCTGAATTTTTCGATGCGTGTCGGCAGCGGGATCGGCCCGGAAACCTTGGCGCCCGTGCGTTTGGCGGTTTCAACAATTTCAGCGGCGGATTTGTCCACGGCGCGATGATCAAAAGCGCGGAGGCGGATGCGTATTTTCTGATTTTCCATAACGAGAAGAGGTTTGGTGTGGTGGTTGCTGTGTGAATTAAAAACGGGATGTGCCGCCGCGCTCGTTGACGATTTCATCGACAATGTTGCCGGGGACCTGCTCGAAATGCGAGGGGGTCATCGAATACGAGGCGCGACCGGAGGACAAGGTGCGCACAGCGGTGGAGTACCCGAACATCTCCTTGAGCGGAACGGAACAGCGGACGATCGCCAGTTTGCCCTTGGTGTCCATGCTGGTGATTTGTCCACGGCGACGGTTCAAGTCGCCCATGACATCGCCCTGATAGTCCTCCGGGGTCGAGACCTCAACCGCCATGATCGGCTCGAGCAAAATCGGCTTGGCTTTTCTAAAGGCTTCTTTCATCCCGAAAATGGCGGCCATGGTAAAGGCGTTTTCGTTCGAATCCACATCGTGATACGAGCCGCCGAGAATGTTGACATGCACGTCGATGACCGGATAGCCCGCGATGATGCCGTTGGACATCGACTCATTGACACCCTTGTAAACGGCATTGATGTACTCCTTGGGAATTTCGCCGCCGACGACCTTGTTTTCGATCGTCAGCCCCTTGCCCTTGTCATTCGGGGCCACATTGAGGCGAACGTGGCCGTATTGTCCGCGACCGCCGGATTGTTTGACCAACTTGCCTTCCGCCGCAGCGGGCTGGGTGATTGTCTCGCGATAAGCGATTTGCGGGGCCCCGGTGTTTGCCTCCACTTTGAATTCGCGCTTGAGACGGTCGACGATGATTTCCAAATGCAGTTCGCCCATGCCGGAGATGATGGTCTGACCGGTTTCCTCATCGGTCTTGACCATGAATGTGGGGTCTTCTTCGGAGAGGCGGGCCAGGGCCAGCGCCAGTTTCTCCTGATCCACTTTTGTCTTGGGCTCGACGGCCATCGAGATCACCGGTTCCGGGAAAGTGGGCGGTTCGAGAACCACGTCGTGATTGTCTGCCGCGAGGGTGTCACCCGTGGTGACGTTTTTCACTCCAACCATTGCCGCGATGTCGCCGGAATAACAGGCATCAATGTCGGTATGCTGGTTTGATTGGATGCGGATCAAACGACCAACGCGCTCGGAACGCCGCGTGCGGGGGTTGTAAATGGTATCGCCCTTCTTGACGCAACCGGAATAAACACGGAAGAAAACGAGCTTGCCAACGAACTTGTCGGCCCAAAGTTTGAATGCCAACGAGACGAACTTCTGATTGTCGTCGGTGATGACATTGATTTTCTTCTCCTCATTGTCGGGATCCATGCCAATCGCAGGGGGAATGTCCAGAGGATTGGGCAGGTAGTCGACCACGGCATCCAGCAGGAACTGCACGCCCTTGTTTTTGAATGCGGAGCCACCGGCCACCGGAACGAGATGATTGGCAATGGTGGCACGACGAATGCCGTTTTTCAAGTCTTCGCGGGAAATGGGTTGTTCCAACAGGAATTTTTCCCCAACCTGCTCATCGACACTGGCAACCGCATCCAACAGTTCGGTGTAGGCCTCTTGGGCGATGATTTTTTGGTCGGCTTCAAGCTCCTTGACAGTGTATGTTGATCCGAATTTGTCGTCGTCGTTGTAATAAACCGCCTTTTGATTGACCACGTCGATCTGGCCTTTCAACTGGTCCTCGGCACCGATCGGAATCAGGATGCGCACGGCGTTCGCTCCGAGTTTGTCCTTGATCTCTTCGAAGACGCTTTGGAAATTGGCGCCGATGCGATCCATTTTGTTGACGAATACAAGGCGCGGCACGTTGTATTTCGTCGCCTGACGCCAGACCGTTTCCGTCTGCGGTTGCACCCCGGCGACGCCGCAGAACACCACAATCGCGCCATCGAGAACCCGCAGGGATCGTTCCACCTCGGCCGTGAAGTCCACGTGACCTGGAGTATCGATGATGTTGACCCGCATCTTCTCCCCGGCGTGCAGTTTGGTGACACCTTCCTCTTCGCGCTGCCACCACTCGGTGGTCACGGCGGCGGAGGTGATGGTGATGCCGCGCTCGCGTTCCTGCTCCATCCAGTCAGTTGTCGCGGCACCGTCGTGCACTTCGCCGATCTTGTGAATCATTCCGGTGTAGAACAAAATCCGCTCAGTCAAAGTCGTCTTGCCCGCATCAATGTGCGCGCAAATGCCGATATTCCGCGTGCGATCCAGCGGATATTGGCGATTCGGACTGTTGGGATTGGACGACATGAAAGGGATGAAATTTTCCGGGCAGGCAGGTTGCTATAAATTATCAGAAACGGAAATGGGCGAATGCGCGGTTGGCTTGGGCCATTTTATGCACATCGTCGCGCTTGCGCACGGCGTTGCCCTGGTTGTTCGCGGCATCTTTGAGTTCGTTGGCGAGTGCCACATGCATCGGCGTGCCTTTGCGATTGCGAGCGTAATTGATCAACCAGCGCATCGCCAGAGCCTCGGAGCGCGCGGCCGGCACCTCAAGAGGCACCTGATACGTCGCACCGCCCACGCGGCGAGATTTCACTTCCACACGCGGTTTTGCGTTCTCGATCGCACGGGTCACAACCTCAAGCGGGTCGATGGTTTCGGTGCCCTCGCTGGCACGGTCGATCGCGGCATAGACAATCCGCTCGGCAAGAGCGCGTTTGCCATCGACCATGACCTTGGAAATCAGATTGCCAACCAGCGCGCTATCATAGCGGGGGTCGCGTTTTTCAACCTTGTGGAATACTCGTTTACGACGTGACATGATGAAAAGTAGTTAGGTGTTTGTCAAAAAGGGGTTATTTCTTGCCGCCCTTGCCTTTGGCGGGCGCCGCCGCAGCACCGGGCTTCGGACGTTTGGCACCGTACTTCGAACGACTCTGTCTGCGTTTGTCGACACCGAGTGTATCGAGCGCCCCGCGGACAATGTGATAACGGACACCGGGAAGGTCTTTCACACGACCGCCGCGGACGAGCACGATGGAGTGCTCCTGCAAATTGTGTCCCTCACCGCCGATGTAAGCAATGACTTCAAAGCCGTTGGTCAGGCGAACCTTGGCCACCTTGCGGAGGGCGGAGTTCGGTTTTTTCGGCGTACGCGTCATGACCTGCAAGCAAACACCCCGGCGGGCCGGGCAGTTGGCAAGAGCGGGAGATTTGGACTTGTCCACGGGTGTTTTACGCCCTTTGCGAACTAGTTGATTGATGGTCGGCATGTGATTCCTGCGATTATTGGTTAGATGTCTGCCATCAAGGGACACTCCGCAGGCCGCGAAATTCTTCGCAGGAGCCTGTTTTCCGGAGCTGCACCCGATAGCAAAATTTGTTGATGAAGCGCGGCGTCTGGCGGAAGTGCCGTTCGCGGAGCGCGATGTGGGGCGCGGATTCTCGCTATTTTTCGCATCAACGCAAGCACCAATTTTACTTTTTTGCAATTTTCCTGTGAATCCTTCCTGCAGCAAGGAGTTTTCTTGAATTGATGCCCCAACAACACGAAAAAAAAAGCCACAAAAATGGGGAGGCTTTTTGCAAAACCTCCCCCTGCACGCTCGACGCCTGCCAACCGCAATTCAATACAACTCCGCCAAATACCGGAGCAGGTCGCTGCTGGTGAGCATTCCGACCAACTGTCCGTCGTCGACAACCGGCAGGCAGTGAAACTGGCCTTTGCATAGGATCTCCGCCGCTTCGCGCACGGTCGTTTGCGAATCCGCAGCAATGGGATCCACTGACATGACCTGCTCCAATGTCATCGTATGATCGAGGGTCGCGTCAACCGCCCGGTCATCCGACCCAAAGGCATCGCCAAAACTAACGCGCAACAAGTCGCTCCAGGAAATGACCCCCCTGAGTTCACCACCGCTGACAACCGCCAAGTGATGCACGCCTTTTTCCAGCATCAGCTTCCTCGCCCTGGACAGTGGCTCGCCGTGATGAATTGTTACCAGTTCCGTGGACATCAGTTTTTTAATCGCTTCGTTTTTTCTCATGACAAGAAAACCCTAGCCCCGCTTCCCCTGCCCTGCTCTGCCCAATTTGCTATAAGCCGCGCCAGAACTGTTCGGCATGCTCTTTGCTGACCGATTTAGTGCTCCAATGTGACAAAATTGTCACTTGTACTATTGGGTCGTTTCTGATTTCCTGTGGGTGTGGGCCGCGCCAAGGAAAAGATCGATGAGAAGAAGCTCCGCAGTTGGAAG
>CAMAQB010000018.1 GCA_945860285.1 Akkermansia muciniphila
ATCAACAAGTTGCCGATGCGACCCGACAGGCAAGGGCCGACCTTGAGTCTCAGATCGACACTCACCCGCTTGTAGTGGCAGCTCAGAAGCAAGCCGCGCCATATCACCGCAGGGGCGAACTTGTCCAAGTGTAAAAATTTCTGCTATGCAGATGTTCACAGGCCTGTCCCCACGGTGGGGGCAGGCTTTTTGTTTCCGATCAAGGGACACCATCTCCCACGCTCTAAAAGCGCGCTATGTCTTTTCAATACATATAAAGGGGGTGTTTTTTGTTTCGATCAGGGGACGCATTTTCTCATGCTCTAAGAACGTGCTATGTTCATTCCAGCCCATTTTTTCAATTTTTCGCAGTGCATCCCAAAATGCATCCCTAGTCCAAAAAAGGATGCATTTTGACCCTTTTTAGAGCGTTTTTTCAAGTGATGAAATCGCCGGAAACCCTTTATCTACAACGGTTTGCGACAGTTTGAAAAACGTCATTTTGCGATTATGAGTCCCCTGCTCTAACCGCTGAGCTACAGCCCCGTCTTTATACAGGAGAACTATGGAGCCGGTTGTCGGATTTGAACCGACGACCTGATCATTACAAATGAACTGCTCTACCACTGAGCTAAACCGGCGTCAAAAAAAACCGTGCCGCATGTGCGGTCGGACGGCTTTTGTAACGGTGCGGCGTGACTGTCGCAAGCATATTTTTGTGCGATCCTGCACAGTGAGCTCAAGGCAGGGAAGTTTCTCCCCGGGGAGCGGGTTTTCGCCAAAGATCACGCGAGGGAACAGCAAACGAAAGCGCGGGATGAAGGTAGGTCACGTCAGCATGATTCGCATCCGCCCCCCGCCGGAACACTCGGAGATCGTTCCTTGCCCTTTTTTGATCGACCTAAACCATGTCGACATTTTTTCCTCTTGCTGTTTACATGTTCTTGTGAACAGTATTTGACATGCGCCGGACGGTGGTATTCATCGATTTCAACAGTTACTTCGCTGCGGTGGAGCAGCACGCGAATCCGTTGCTGCGCGGCAAGCCGGTGGCGGTGATTGCGACGATGGCGGAAACGACCTGTTGCATCGCCGCCAGTCGCGAGGCGAAACGTTTCGGCATCAAGACGGGCACGGGTGTGCGCGAGGCCCGTTCCCGCTGCCCGGACATTGTGTTCGTGCTCAGCGATTCGAAAAAATACATGGACTATCACCGCCGTCTGGTCGCTTTGATGGAGGAGGAAATCCCCGTGGAAAAGGTTTGTTCGGTCGATGAAATGTACGGCGTTTTCACCGGACCCTACGCGGAAAAAGAACAGGTTTGGAAAACCGCCGAACAGGTGAAGCGCCGGCTCGCGAGGGACTTCGGCGGGCCGCTGACCTGTTCGATCGGTCTCGCGCCGACGGTGTTTCTCGCCAAAACCGCGAGCGACATGCAGAAGCCCGATGGTCTGGTGTGGCTCGATGCCGCACAGCCCGGCCCGGCGTTTTTTGAACTGGAGTTGCAGGACCTGTGCGGCATCGGTCGCAACATGCACGAACGTCTGAAATACCGCGGCATCCGCACGGTGAAGGCCTTGTGGGAGGCGAGCGCGGAAAAATTGCGCGGCGTCTGGGGCGGGATTGAAGGCGAGCGATTCTGGCAGGCGCTGCATGGCATCGAACCGCTGCGACCGGCGATCATTGCGCGCCAGGTCGGACACTCGAAAATCCTCCACCCCGACCTGCGTCATGAAAACGGCGTGCGCGCGATGCTGGATCGGCTGGTGTACAAAGCCGCGCTGCGACTGCGCAAGGAGGGCCACGAATGCGGCGAGATGTGCGTCTATGTGAAAATGAATCGCGAGTACGCCGGCTCCTCATGGTCGGTGATGGCGCGATTTCCTTCCACGCAGGAAGTGCGGCCGCTGCTGGAAGTGTGGCGGGCACTGTGGGAGCAACGTCCGCGACCGCTTTCTCACCCCTTTGCCTGCGGCGTGGATCTCTGCCGCCTGCAAGACCCGGGCGATCCCCGCCTGCCCTTGTTCGCAGAGGATCCGCGCGATGCCGCCATCAGCAGCCTGCTGGATCGCATCAACAAACGACACGGTGCCAATGCGTTGTGGTTCGGCAGCGCGCACAGCGCCGTGGCCGAGGACGTGCCGCGCATCGCATTCCACACCCTGCCCGACGTGTGAGGAAATGCGGCAGTTTTCCATTGCCCTGCGCGCTGGTTTCTTTCCATACTCCCGGCCATGAACCGGGAAATCAGCACTGTTCCGATTGATTCGCCACTGATGCCGCCGGGCATCCCCTACATCATCGGCAACGAAGCGGCGGAACGCTTTTCGTTTTACGGCATGCGCGCCATTCTGGTGGTGTTCATGACCAAATACCTGTGGCTGATGGACGGACGCGCGGGCACCGCGGTGTCCGATGCCGCCGCCACCGAGCACTATCACAATTTCGTGGCGTGGGTGTATTTCACTCCCCTGCTCGGCGCCTTGCTGAGCGATATTTTGTTAGGGAAATACCGCACGATCATGTTGCTGAGCATCGTTTACTGCCTCGGCCACGCGGCGCTGGCGTGCATGGACCTGGCGGGCAACTCGCCGAACTGGCTGATAGCCGGGCTGGTATTGATCTGCCTCGGTTCGGGCGGCATCAAACCATGCGTCTCGGCCCACGTCGGCGACCAGTTCGGCCGCAGCAACCAGCACCTGCTTTCGAAAATCTACAACTGGTTTTATTTCTCGATCAATTTCGGTTCGTTCTTTTCCACCCTGCTGACGCCGTGGTTGCTGGAGTGGTACGGCCCGCACTGGGCCTTCGGCGTGCCCGGAGTGCTGATGGCGATCGCGACGTTCATGTTCTGGATGGGGCGGAAAAAATTCATCCACGTCCCGGCGGGAGGCATGAAATTTTTCCGCGAACTGTTTTCCGTCACCGGTCTGGTTGCCCTCGCGAAATTGCTGCCCTTGTTTCTCTTCATCGCACTGTTCTGGGCCCTCTACGACCAAACCGGTTCTTCGTGGGTGCTGCAGGCCGAACACATGAACCTGAACTTCATGGGCATCACCTGGCTGGAATCACAGATCCAGGCGATCAATCCGATCCTGATCCTGGTTTACATCCCGCTGTTTACTTTTCTCGTTTATCCTCTGGTCCACAAGGTGTTCCCACTCACGCCGCTGCGGAAAATCGGCATCGGTCTGTTTCTCGTCGCCGCCTCGTTCGCAATCATCACGCTGATCCAGTCGTGGATCGACGCCGGCCAACGACCGTCGGTCGCCTGGCAGTTGCTGGCCTATCTGATCATCACCGCCGCGGAAATCATGATCTCGATTGTCGGCCTGGAGTTTTCCTACACCCAGGCGCCGAAAAACATGAAGTCGCTGGTCATGGCGTTCTATCTGCTCGCCGTGTTTCTCGGCAATATTTTCACCGCGCAGATCAATCATTTCATCCAGATTCCCTCGTCGGCCGACGAGCAGTTCGCCGCCTTGGTGGCATCGCAACAACCGGAACTGCTCAAGGACGCACACAACGCGATCCTGCCCGGCTACGACAAAATCACCGGCACCGAGGACGACCTGGTCGCCCGGCTCAACGGCGGCGCGCTGAAGTCGATCGAATTCCCGGAAGCGACGCAGCAGGCACTGGACAAAGCCGCACAGGTGGTGATCACCATGGCGCAGAGCCAGAAAAACAAACTGCCGCAGGTCGATCAGCTCAGCGCGGAAAAACTCGGCCGCGATCCATGGGGCAACCCGATCGAATATGCGATCACCAGCCAGAATTCCTGCCGTTTGATCTCGGCGGGACCGGACAAAACCCGGGGCACGAAATGGGACATCGGCCTGACCATTCAAATCACCCAGCCCGCCGGGCCGCGCGAGGCATCATGGTCGGACCGCTTCCATCCACATCAAACATGGCTCGAAAACCGCGGTCGGGAACTCGGTGTGGAAACAAAGAAAGAATCATCCACCACGTATGACAAGAGCTATTTTTCCGGCGGTCAAACCAAGCTGGAAGGACAACATTATTACCGGTTTTTCACGGTGCTGATGCTGGTTTTCGCGGTGCTCTACATTCCCTTCGCGATGCTCTATCGACCAAAAGCATATCTGCACGAATGAACCCGAGTTCCGAAGTTAACACCAAGAGTTCAGGCGAATTTAACCACTGATACACTGAGTTCCACTGAAAACGCTGAGTGGGAAGGCACTGCAAATCGATTACTATATTGTGTTTTTGTATTTTCACAGTGAACTCAGTGGTTCTCAGTGTATCAGTGGTTTTTAGGCTTCAATCCATCATTCAACTTCGGTTTTAGGGATGAACTCACAACTCCGCCAGTCGCGGGAAAAATTCCAACGCGGCCTGGCTCGTGTGAGCAGCGAGATCATCGAAAGATTCCCCGCGCGCCGCAGCGATGCACGCGCAGGTGTGCGCGACATAGGCCGGCTCGTTGCGCTGTCCCCGATGCGGCACGGGAGCCAGATACGGGGAGTCGGTTTCTAACAAAAACGTGCCGAGCGGCAAGCCGGACGCCACCGCCAGCACGTCGCGCGCGCTTTTGAATGTCGTCACCCCGCCGAAGGAAACCAATCCACCTAACGAAATTACCTTTTCAGCATTTTCCCGACTGCCGATGAAACAATGAAACAATGCACGCACCTTGTCGGCGTGACGTTGATAGATTTCCCGTGCGTCGTCGAACGACTGGCAGCCACTGCGGTCACGGGTATGAATCACCACGCCCAGCCCGCTGCGCGCCGCCAATAAAAAATGCTGTTGCAAAAAATTCTTCTGCCGCTGACGGAAATCCTCCTCGCTCCAGCCCTCGGGCGCAGGATGGTAATAGTCGAGTCCGGTTTCCCCGATGCCCACCACCCGACGATCGTTCGCGAATGGCTTGATGACCTCAACCGCATTGTCCGGTGCGTTGTGAACATCGCAGGGGTGAATACCCACGCAAATCCCCACGCCGGGAAAGATGTCGGCGATGGTAAGATTGTCCGCGATGTCCTCGAGGCAGGTCGCCAGGCTAACGATTTTTTTCACTCCCGCCAGCGAAGCGCGATGGACAATGCCCTCCCGCTCCGATGGCTCGAACTTGTGCGATGCCAGATGGCAGTGGGAATCGATCAACATGTGCGCCGATCCTACAAGCACCGCAGCACCGCAGGCAAGACGAATGAAAGGAGGGAAATGGTTGCGGGCTTTTGGCCCTCAGCCTCGATTGGCTGCAAGGCACTCATTGACCGTCATACGAGCTCCGGCTCTCACCGCGGGTCGGTTCGCTGGCCTCTGGGACCTTGGTTGCATCCGTGGGTGGCGTGCTCGTGGTTGTCACTCCCTGGGTCTCGCCGAGCCAATCGCCCCAATGCTGGAGGAAGAACTTCTTTTCCTGGGTAAAGGCGTGTTCCGAACGTCCGAGAATCGGGCGCAGCGAGGTGGTCATCTGCAAAGTGACGAGAACAAAAACAAAACTCCAGATCACTATCGGACTGCTCTGGGTGGCCCCGGCGGCAAAACAGGCGGTTTTCAGAAAGCGCAGGCCGAACAGCAGTGCGATCAACCATGCGCCAATTCCAAGAAATCCCATGAAGCCGTATGAGTTCGTCGACTCAGCGAAGATCCAGATCGCCGGGGCGAAACCCAACAGCAACAATCCTGCCAATGCCAGCGCCCCGGCCAGACAGGCGCCGAGTTGATGCACCGAAAATTTTCCGCCAGCGAGGGTTGAGAAAATGTAGAGGCTGGGAAAGCAGATCGCGCCCGCAATGAGGAGCCCGCCGGTGATTTTCAGCGGAGCCAACCAGAGCTGCTCGTGTTTCGCGAAGCAGCCGAGCACCACGCCGAACAGCAGGAATGAAATGATCGCCAGCAGCGTGAAGCGACCCGTCGCGCCATGGCCTGGACTGGCGAGGCGATGAACGAGGTCGCGCGGACGACGCAACAGGGCTTCGAACAAGGCTCGCAGGTCGAGCGTTTCCTCAAGAGGGGCTTCGGGCAGTGCCGGATAGGGGGGTGGAGCGGGCGGATTGATCGGGTCGACTGGATTCATGGGATTGGTTGGATTCATGATGTTGGTTTGTAGTAGGCTGTGATGGCGGATTTGAGGGCTGCGATCACCGGGATCGCGAGAACGGAAACAATGACGAGCAGGAAAACGATGGAGATGTTCGCATGGCCGCCGCTTAATTTATCGATCGAATGCCAGACCGACTCGTAGAAATTTCCCTTCATCGGGTCGGGCCGCAGGAAGGCGACATTCAGATTAGGACTGCCGAAGAAGGGTCGCAGCACCCACGAAAACTGCGCACCGAGGATGCCGTTCCCCGCCAGCCAGGCGAGCAGGGTGATGGTGGCGGAACTGCGGTTCGGAGCCCGCGTGGCAAGCAGGCGGTGGAGATGCACGTTCGCGGCGATCCCGGCGAAACCGATCAGGAAAGTGTGGGTCACCAGATACGCCGAGTGGGCCATGCCGGCGTTCACGGACTCGGGAGGCGGTGCATTCCACGCGAGGAAAAACGTGATCGGCGCCAGTGAGCCGAGAATCAGGGCCGCCAGTGCGAAGGACATCAACAGCGCGAGCAGGGATTGCCGGAAACCAAGACCGGTGCCGAGCAGAAGACCTAACAAACCATTGAGCAGCCCGTTGCAACCCAGCGTGCAGGCAACCAGCAGCGGCATCTTGATCGCCACATAGGCGCCCATCAGTGGCGAACGCCACCAGCCGACCGTAAAACCATACGCCGCCAATCCGAGGATGGTGACCGCCGCGACGCCGAAGATCCGGCGCGGATGGGGATCATCCAGCCATGCGGCATCGGGTTGAAGGAGTGAGCGCAAGTTCATGTGAACGAAGGCGATTCAAACGCGCCTGCATGAAAGTCTGATGCGGGATCGATAAGAAATACGTGAAAAGGAGGTGAAGTCATACATCTTCCTTCGATCACCTCTCCACTGTCGAGGAGTAAACAACGGACTTTTTTGTTGTCAGCTTTTTTGACAGAATTTCAGAATTTTCCGAATGTAAAAATAGTTGGATTCGTTCTAACAGATGCATCGGTGAGGAAACGCTCTGCAAAACTGTATGCCGTGAAATTTCGCCAGAGAATTATCCGTTGACGGCAAGTGATTGCGGGTTACCCTGTGCGCACCATGTCGGTTAGCATCCATCCTTATTTCAAAGCCCATGCCGGCATGACCGCCGCATGCCACGCCCTGCTCCCTGCTTTTGTTGAAACCACCAGTCCGGACAAGGACTGTCTGTATTACGAATTCACCGCGCACGATGATGAAATCTTCTGCCGCGAGGCCTACACCGATGGCGCAGCGACGCTGGCGCATATTCAATCGGTCGGTTCGCTGCTCGACGAGATGCTCAAGATCGCCGACCTGACCCTCCTGGAAATCCACGGACCTGCGGAAGAATTGGAGATCCTCAAACCCGCACTGGCGGCCTTGAATCCCACCTGGTTTGCCAGCGTTTGCGGGGTGGTAAAATGACCACCGGCCGAGTGGCTATTTCCGGGTCATGAACAGCAGGCTTTCCTCCCCTTCCCTGCTGGCAAATGTCGGATGCGCGCCTTGATGTTTTTCGATAGAGAAGTGCGGCGCGAACTTCGATTCCAGCTCGGGCATCTCGCAGTTCCACGGTGGCCCTGAGCCATCATCGTCCATGTTGGTAAAAAACACGCCGACCAGCAATCCGCCGCTTGGCAGGAGTTGGGCGACGCGGGCGACGTAGGAATCGCGCAGCGACGGTGGGATCGCACAAAAGCAGGTATGCTCCCAGATCAGGCCGGGCGGGTTTGGTGGCGTCCACTGGGACTCGTCAAAAAAATCCGCCTGCCGCACCTGCACATGGGGCAGGTCTTTGCAAAGGATCGAGGCATCGCGAACCGCCGAAGCGGAGAGGTCGATACCTGTCACCGCGTGATCGGGATAGGCACGCGCCAGCCATTGCAAATCCCAACCCCGACCGCAGCCGGGCACGATGATCGAACCGCGGAACGTGATTTTTTTCAACAGGATCTCCAGCGCGGGATGCGGCACGCCCTTGTCCCAAGGTGTGTCCTCGTTTTGATAGCGGGATTCCCAATCGACGTCGGACATCAGACCTCCCTGCCGCCCTGGATGACAGTTGGAACCTCCTCCGCGGCAACATCCTCGACGACAACAGCATCCGTCACAACTTCCTCGGCTACAACTTCCTCGATGAAGGCTTTCTCCGCGACAACATCTTCAACGACAACATCTTCAACGACAACATCGGCTGCAACGACAACCGCTGGTGCTGCCACCAGGCTGGCGGCGAGATGCGCGGCTTCTTCATTCTGCTTCTGTTTGCGTTCCTCATTGAGTCGGGCGACTTCCGCGCGGGCTTTGGCGACGTTGTCTGACACGACAGCGGGCATGGCGGAAGCGAAAGAATGCAGAGGTGCCGGAGCGGAAATCACCGGGGTGCCGACTGCTGAAAGCTTCTCCCATTTCGCCTTGCTGGATTCCAATTCCTCGGCCAGGGCCGCTTCGCGTTTTCTTGCCTCTCCGGCGAAACGGGTGGAGTTGGCAACACTTTCGCGCATCCGTTCGAGTTCCTTGCGAAGCTCGGTGCTGTCGTCGCCCTTGCCCTGCAGGTCCAGCAACTCCGCACGGGTTTTCGACAGCTCATTCTCCAGTACGAAGATCCGCGATTTTTCATCCTTCACGGCGGCGTTGGCCTTCGAATGAAACGCGCTGATCGTCTCCTGGGCTTTTTTCAAATCGGCTTCCAGCGTGGCAATACGCTGACGTTCGAGATCAACGGATTTTTTTGTCTCGGCCAGCGACTGCGCCGCGGCCTCGTGATCCAACTTGCTGACCGACGCGGTGCGGATAGCATTCAGTTCGTTGGTCAGCGAATGATTCAATGCCTCCGATTTGTGCAATTTTTCCTGCATTTTTTTCAGGCGCACCTGGTCGTCCTTCGAATGATTGACCGGTTCGGCATGACTGCCGCGTTGTTGGACCAATTTGTGATGGAGATACCAGCCGACAAAACCGGCGATCAGCGAGCAACCACCCAGATACGGGAGGATTTTGAGAATTAACCAGATGTTACCGTTCATAGCGTGTGGGAATCAATTCGTTTTTGTTAGGGTGATCGATTATTTCGGAGCGGCGTCCTTGGCGTCGGCGGAATCCTTGACGTCGCTTTTGCCGCCCTCAGTTGCGGGTGCCGCCGGAACTGCCTGTTCCGCTTTTGCCTTCGCATCCGCCTCGGCTTTTGCCTTCGACTCGGCCATGGCCTTCTCCAACTGCTGCCGCACAGCTTCGGCTTTTTTCAACTCCTCGGCCTTTTTCCTGGCGACTTCCTCCGCGCTCGGCATCGTGCGCAGGTCATTCAAAGCCATGCTCACCTGTTTCGCCGTCACCCGCGATGCCTGCAAATATTCCGCCACCTCATCGTCGGTGACTTCGGGCGGGAAGACCTTCCACTCGCCATCGCAGTTCGTCGCCGCAACCAACGATGCCTCCTTGTCCTTTTTGCCTTCGAGCAATTTCGCGAAGTCGGGCAGCGTCGCGATGGTCTTCTGCCAGTCCTTCACCGGCAGCGATTTTTCATCGACGATCGCCTGTCGATTGAGCTTCGCGCCCGGAAGATTTCCGCCAAGCGAGGAAAACAACTGCAGGCTTTGATCGGCTGACTTGAGATAGCCATCGACGCGGCGCGACTCGCCGAACGACGTCGCGATCAGCCAGGGAGCGTGGGCCAGTTCCGGATTCACCTCGATGTTGTTGTGCACCGCGATCACCGGATTGCGCGTCGGTTGTTGATCCGGCAGGCGGACTTGTTCACGAACGATTTTTTCGACTTCGGCGCTTTGTTCCGCCGTCGCGACTTTTCCACTGAGAACCGCCTCCTGACCCGAAAAACTCACGCTCACTTCGTCGAACACCCCTCCGTATTGTTTGCCGCTGATGGTTTTCCTCGCTGCCTCGGCAAGATCCTTTTGCACGGCGGGAAGATACAAATTCACGCCGAGGACCCAGAGCAGGAGGAAAAGAACAACGCTCAAATAGTGGTATTTTTTCACGCGCGGACAGGTGTGGCGCACAAGCGGCCCGAGGTCAATTCTTTTCCCCCTTGATCTCAGGGCCAACGGACGCGGGAAAAGACCGGAAAATGGTCGGACGCGGGATGATTCCTGGCGGCGGGATAGCCGATTTCCGCTGAAACGATATGACATGGTTTGCTGACGAGGATGTGATCCACCTTGGCCCAGCCGTCCTTGTTATTGTTCCAAAAATGCAAGGTGCGTCGCGCCTTCACGCCGGCATGCAGGGCTTGATAGGTGTCGAGCAGCGCATGGGACCAGCCGCCACTGCGACCGGCGAGCAGGTCAACCGCGGGATTGCCTTCGGTCGAATTGAAATCCCCGAGCAGCGCCACGGGTTCGTCGCGATGTTTGCGCGCATCGATGCGCTGGCTGATCAGCGTGGCGGACTTTTCGCGCGATCCCTGATGAATGTGATCCCAATGGGTGTTGAAAACCGTCAGGCCGCGACCGCTGTTGTTGTCGCGAAGATGCAACCAGGTGGCGATGCGCGGGATTTGGTTGCCCCAGGTCATCGATCCGGGCTGCTGCGGGGTGTCCGACAGCCAAAATGTGCCTGCGTCATCGGGATCGAGAGTCAATCGTTGACGTCGGTAAAAGATCCCTGAGTACTCCCCATGCTTCCTGCCATCGTCGCGACCCGCGCCGTAGAATTCGTAATCGGTCAATGACAGTCGAAGATCCGCGACCTGTGCGTTCAACGCCTCCTGCACCCCCAGCACGTCGGGATTCATGCGTCGGATGGTCGCCACCAGGCGTTGCAACCGGTCAGGCCACGAGCGCCAGGCGCGGTCCTCGTTGTTTTCGTAGCGGATGTTGTACGAGGCTAATGTCAACTCCAGCGGGGCGGCTTCCAACAAAGCTGTTAGACCGATGCTTGCCAACACGATGCGAACGGCCCGCGACATCGGCTACTCGGTTTTTTTCTTCAGTTGCGGAAAGAGCACCACGTCGCGGATTGTCGGCGCGCCGGTGAGCATCATGATCAGGCGGTCGATGCCGATGCCAATGCCACCCGCAGGCGGCATGCCGTGTTCGAGCGTCTCGATGAATTCATAATCGACCTTCTGTTCCTCGCCGCCGGACTGGTGCTCCAGACGCTGACGCTGCACGTCGGGGTCGTTGAGTTCCGAATAGCCCGGCGAGATTTCCTGGCCATTGATGATCAATTCGTAGACCTCCACCGTTTTGCCACCGGGTGACACTTTCGCCAGCGGCACCAGTTCGGCGGCCATGCGGGTGACGAACACCGGATCGAAATTTTTCTCCTCGACCAGTTTTTCGAACACCTGCTGGATGACCTCGTGATCGACCATGCCTGCGGAAATTTCCACGCCCAGTTCCTGGCAGCGCAGGCGGCGTTGTTCGGCGGTGATGGTAAAGAAATCGGCTCCGGCGGCGTCTTCGATCAACTCGCGATAACCGGCCCGTTTCCAGGGTCTTGTTAGATTGATGGTGCGGATCAGATTTCCCTCCTCGTCCTTGTGTTCGATGTGCAATCCGCCGCAAAATTTCTCCGCCAGCGTGCAGGTCAGTTCCTCGACGAGATCGGCCATTTCCTCGAAGTCCGAAAATGCCCAGTAGGCTTCCAGCATGGTGAACTCGGGATTGTGACGGCGCGAAATCCCCTCGTTGCGGAAATTGCGGTTGAGCTCGAAAATTTTCGTGAATCCGCCCACAAGCAGGCGTTTGAGGAAAAGTTCCGGAGCGATCCGCAAGGTAAGCGGCATTGCCAGCGCGTTGTGATAGGTTTCGAAAGGACGGGCCGCAGCGCCGCCCGCGACATCCTGCAACATCGGCGTCTCGACTTCAAGGAACCCCCGCTCCTGGAAAAAGCGGCGTATCTCCGCCACCATCAGGATCCGCTTCACAAAAATCGCCGCACTGTCCGGATTGCCCATCAGATCGAGATGTCGTTTGCGATACTTGATCTCGCGGTCGGCCACGCCATGCCACTTGTCGGGCATCGGCCGCAGCGACTTCGAAAGCACGGTGAAACTTTCGATCTTGACGGTCGGTTCGCCGGTGCGGGTGAGAAACGTTTCCCCTTCCACGCCGATCCAGTCGCCGCGATCAAGGCATTGCCAGGCCGCCGCGTCATTTTCCGACAGGGTCTTGAGTCCGAAGTAGCCTTGGATCGAACCGAGAACATCGCTCAACTGGAAAAACACCGATTTGCCCATGTCGCGCAGCGCGGTGATTCTGCCGGCAATTTTCACCTTGACTCCCTCGCTGAAATTTGTCTGCAGTTCGGCAGGGCTGGTGCTGATCACGAAGCGGGCGCCAAAGGGATCAATCCCCAGCTCCCGCAACCTGGCAAGCTTTGCGCGGCGAACAGCGATCAATTCAGCTTCGGTGGAGTGATGAGTGGTGTCTTCGGACATGGCAAGCACTGGCTTACGCGAGGACGCAGTCTTTGAAAACAGGGAAATGAAAACTTTTTCACAAATTTTAACTTTTCCTCTTGCCAAACTGAAAAATTCGGCTACCTCTTGTTCAGGCAGGTAACAGTTTCGTCACAATTACTTGCTTTCTTAATCATTTTTTTGGGGGTTGAAACCCTGTCGATAGTTCGCTGTCGGCAGGGTTTTTCTTTTTCCTGCGTGATCCACAGCCGCCAACTCAAGGCAGGTCATCTTCGTCGCCCGGTACTGGCGGAATCAAATCATCCCTCTCCAGCAGCCGCTGCAGGTCGAGATCTTTCAGCAAGTCCCGCGGCGTGCGCTGGACAATCGCCGCGTAGGGAGTGATGCGGTCGAGTTCGGCAATCGCGCAATGCACCATCGAAGTGACAATGTCGGCATCGTAGCGCTCCTTTTCAAAAATGTTGGTGATCCGGAAAACCAGGAACTGGCGTTCGAGATCGAATTCGAAGCTTCCGAGGTTGAGGTACTTGTTAGCCCGGCACAGCAATTCCAGCACATAGGGGAGGTGCGCCGCCGAGAGCGCCAGCGGACATTCGCCGACCACGGCAAGGGCGTTGATCGGCGTGTACGACTGCGCGTGCAGTTGGATCTTGGTATGGTGCGCGGAAAAAGAGGCGCGCAACACGTCGCGGCCGTCGAGCAGCTCGCAGTGCCAGCCGTTGTTGCCGAAAGTGGATTCCACGGAGAGGATTTGCAGGGATGGCGGACGCATGAGGATTAAGAGGATGGGATGTGGCGTTTGCTCATCAGCGTGCGGACGGCGTGATCGAGCAGCAATCGTTGGGCGGCGAGTATGGGCGAGAGCGACAGGATCACGCCAGAGGATTTTTCGGCATTGTAATGCAGCGACAAGCGCCTGGCAGCGAGATCCACATCGAGGTCGTGAACTTCATGCCAGGTGACCAGCATCATGTGTTTCTCCGGTCGGAACAGCGGAAAAATCTCCAGACCCAGCGGCGTGAAAATCAGATAGGCGTGGCGGATGCAGCGAAATCCGTAGCGGATCAAGACCAGCGACACCGGCAGCGGCAGCAATGCGGTCCAGGCGTAGCCTTGCAGGCGCGGTGGCTCCATGTCCGTGCCCTGCGTGGCCAGGACCAGAAGTCCGAGCGACAGCGCCAGGAAAAATGCGGCGAGCACCAGCAACAAACGCCCCTGGGCTGCCCGGGTAAAACGGATTTCCTTCTCGGGAGAGCGGATTTTTTTCGGTGCGGCCATGCGGGAATCAATTTGTGAAGCCAGCATGCCCGGAATCGCGTCACGGTCAATCGCGAAGCTCGTGCCGCATATTGTCCAAAAATTTTCTTTCCCTGCCCCGGCAATCTGCGAGACCTAACGCATGCATCGCATCGAAATCGCCCGCACACGCTTCCAACGTGTCGAGGTCTGGAAGTCCACGATGCAGGTGGAATTCCGCGTTCAACAGGCCGTTCACGCCTGGTGGCATGCTCAGCGTTTCCTCACCGGCCTGGCGTGGGACAATCTGATCGCGGCTTCGCTGCTCCATCCTTCGGGGGCACCCGGATCGATTCTTATGCTCGGACTCGCCGGCGGCACCACCTTTCACGGACTGCGCCATTTGCTCCCCGATGCCCGGTTGACTGCGGTCGATATCGACGGCGAAATCGTCGAACTGGCGCGAAAACACATGCACCTCAACGACCTGAACTGCGAGGTTCACATCGCCGATGCCTACGAATGGGTGAGGAACAGCACGCAGCGATTTGATGTCGTCATCGACGACGTCTATCTCGCCGGCACCAACGATGTGTTTCGTCCGGGAAACTGGGATGCCGCCGCAATGGGGCAGTTGCAACAATTGCTCGCACCCGGAGGAATCCTGCTCACCAACCTGGTCCGCGGCACGGGTCACCGCGCACTGCAAAGCCGCATTCGCGGGCTGTTCCGCGACTCCTTTCCCTGCGTTCGCGAGGTCCGCACTCCGGCGGGACTCAACGAAACCTTGTGCGGCGGCGAAAAAATCCTGCCCGCTTCAGCACTGCGGTCGTGGCGGGAAAAATTCCGATCTTCCCGCGACCGCGACCTCTGGGATAGAATCACCGTGCGCTCCCTGCCGAACCGACAACCAAAACGATCATGAGCGACGCGGTATCCGAAGCTTACAACAACGACTCCTACCCGGCGATGAGCCATCCCGCCGGACATCCCGCCGTGATGGCCGCATCGGCATTGCTCGGGGGACTGAAAACATCTGAGGTGGGGAAAGCGCGCATCCTCGAAATCGGTTGCTCGTCCGGCCACCACATCCTGCCCATCGCGGCGGCGTTTCCCGATACCTCGTTCACCGCAATCGATATCTCGACACCGGCGATCCAACAGGCCCGGGCACTGGCGGACCGGGCGGGCATTCGCAATGTGCAATTTCACGATGCCGATATCCTTTCGTGGACGAATCACGCGGAACCGTTCGACTACATCATCGCCCACGGCTTTTTCTCCTGGGTCGCCGACGAGGCGAAAACCGCCCTGTTGCGGCTCTGCCATGATTCGCTGAGCAAAAACGGTGTCGCCATGATCAGCTACAATACCCTGCCCGGTTGGTCGCTGCGGATACCCTTGCGGGATATCATCCAAACGCTGCGACGATTGCCATCTTGCCATGACTCATCGATTGCCGCGCTAGATTTGCTCGAATCCGCAATGAGGGGAGCGAACAGCGACTACGGTAAACATCTTCAGGCAATCATCCGCGATGCCCGCGCCAAGGGGGAACAGCAATTGAAATTCGACGACCTCGCCCCGGTCGTCGATCCCTGCTATTTCAGCCAATTCGTCCATTGGTGCCGGCAAGCGGGCCTTAAGTATCTCCATGAAAGCAACCTTGCACCCGGCAGTCCGGCGTTGCTGCCAGAAGGAGCCGCGCCGGTGTTGCAGGAATTGCGCGCCGATCCACTGCTGCAACAACAGCTCGCCGATTTTTTCACGGGCCGAACCTTCCGCACCAGCTTGCTTTGTCGGCACGATGCCGCATTGCAGACGCCCGATTTTCAGACACTCATGCGGCTGTGCGTGGAAGTCCTCGTGACCTTGCCCGAAACCGGAAATGCTGTCACCGACCGGGTTTGCGACGCCCTCCGCGCGACCCAACCTCAATGCGTTTCGATTGCTTCGTGGATCGATCAAGTCGACTCGTGCAGCCCGGAGCAAGCGGTCAGCGTGATTCTGCAACTGACGCAACTGGGCATGGTCCGCCTGCGCAGCACCCCGGTGATTTTTTCCGAGCTGATTCCGGAAAAACCCGCGCTGTCGGCATGGAACCGGGAATTCCTCAAGCAGCATAATCCCGTGGTCGATGCCTTCCACCTGCCCTGCCAGTTCGCGGCGGACGACCGCGCGATTCTCCAATCATGCGATGGCAGCCGGAGTTTTGCGGAAATCATCGACTCCTGCAAAAACAGCGGTCAAATCGATGCGGCTCACGCCCTGTTCCTGCACCTCGGGCGGCGCGGATTGCTGCTCTGAATCAACCCTGCGCTTTCACATCGATCACGTGATAGAACTTGGCACGCCGCCCGAGGGCATCGATGAGTTGTTCCTTGGTCGGTGATGCATCCTTGCTGCAGATCACAAAAATTCGCTGGTTCGCCGCGGGAGCTTTGTCGCGAGGCAGGATCAGGACTTCCGTCACGCCGGGAAGTTTTTCCCAGATGCTCTGGATCGCCAACTGGCGGGTGCGGCAGCCCGATCCATCGACCAGCACCCGGCAATCCGCAGCCAGGGCGGCCTGAACCAGTAAAATGACGAGCAGTAAAACCTTCACGACAGCGAATGTAGCGCGGATTCGCTGACACGCAAGTCGGGTGGGCAAATGCCGCCTAACCCCACGGCGCGCAAACATTTTTCCAAGACAAGTTTGCCAAGCAGCGGTTTTTGTAAGACAAGAATCTTGTCACCATGATGGAAATACTGATCGACCCCGCCCGCCGGTCCGGCTGCGAAGACATTCAAGGCCTCGAAAAGGTCATTGAGGCCTCGTCATTGCGGCAGAAATCCCCTCTCGACGACATCCTCGATGCCAATGTAGTCGATGAGGAAAAGTATCTCCGCGAACTGGCGCACGACATCGGCATGGAGTGGCTCGAAAGCATTCCTCCGGTCGAACATCCCCTGCCGCTGCGCGAACTCTGCGGTCCGCGCATCGCCCTGCGCCACCGCCTTTTGCCGATCGCGATCACCGAAGAAGGTGAGAAAAAACGCCTGAAACTCGCGACTTTCGATCCTTTCAATCTGGTCGCCCGTCAGGCCGCGGCACAGGAATTGAACGTGTCGATCGACTGGTGCATGGCGTCGCGACGCCGCATTCACGAGTCGCTGCGCCGCCTCTACGGTGTCGGTGCGGACACTTTCGAACAAATCCTCGAAGGCCGCGACCTCGACTACGAGCGTCTGGAAAGCCACGACGAGGCGAACGTGATCGACAACGACGACGACGAAGAGGCAAGCGTGGTCAAGTTCGTCAACCAGATCATCCGCGAGGCACTCGACCAGCGCGCGACCGACATTCACGTCGAGCCGCTTAGCACCAATCTGCGCATCCGTTATCGGATCGACGGCAAACTGGTTGAAGTCACCGTGCCGGAAAACATCAAAGCGCTGCAAAGCTCGGTGATCGCGCGTCTGAAAATCATGTCGCGCCTCGACATCGCCGAACGGCGGATGCCGCAGGACGGACGGATCAACCTGCAATTCGAAGGACAAACCATCGACGTCCGCGTCGCCACCGTGCCCACCGTGGAAGGCGAGAGCGTTTCGCTGCGATTACTCAACCAGGAAAAATTCAGCCTGGAAAAACTCGGCATGGAGCCGTTTGTGCGCAAGCGGATTGAATCGCTGCTGCACCTATCGAACGGCATCATCCTGATCACTGGACCAACGGGATCGGGCAAGTCCACCAGCCTCTACAGTTTCCTCACCGAGGTGAACCATCCCGACCGCCGCATCGTTACGGTGGAAGATCCGGTGGAAAACAAATTGCCCGGCGTGATGCAGATCGCGGTGAAATCGGAAATCGGCCTGACCTTTGCCACCGCGCTGCGATCGATTCTCCGCGCCGACCCGAACATCGTGATGATCGGGGAGATCCGCGACCTCGAAACGGCGGAGATTGCGATCCGTGCGTCGTTGACCGGTCACTTGGTATTCTCAACTCTGCACACCAACGATGCACTCGGCGGACTGAGCCGTCTGATCGACATGGGCGTCGAACCGTTCCTCGTCGCCGCCGCCGTGCGCGCTTTCCTCGCCCAGCGTCTGGTGCGCCGGCTATGCCCTGTTTGCAAGGTCCCGCGCTCGCTGAGCACCCAGCAACGCGTGGAATTCGGCATTCCGCTCGACATCCTCGGTCAGGCCTACGATCCGGCTGGATGCGACCGCTGCCGCAACACCGGCTTCTCCGGTCGACTGGCGATTTATGAAGCAGCCGTCATCACGCCGGCGATTCAAGAGCTGGTCACCCACCTTGCGCCCGCCGCCGACATCCGCGCCCAGGCCCTGAAGGATGGCTACATGCCGATGCGCCACTACGGCTGGTTCAAGGTGATGCAGGGACTCACCACCATCGAGGAAATCATTTCCGTCACCGCCACCGACATCGGTGGGGACGACGTCTAACACATCGCCCCATGCCTGTCTTCACCTACAAAGCGCTCAACAACAAAGGCGCAGTCAGCCAGGGCGACATCGACGCCGCGGATCGCACCGATGCGATGCGCTTGCTCGACCGGAAAGGCCTGCAACCGGTGTCGATCAAGGAAGCCACGGCCGTGAATTCCGCGTCGGCCAAACAGGCAAAGCCGGCTGCAAAAGCGGCGGCCAAACCGGCGGCAAAGCCCATCGCCCGCGGCGGTGCGGAGGGGGAAAAAGCCAAGAACACCGAAAAATCCGATGGCCTGCTGAAAATGAAGCGCGCCGAAGTGGTGATGTTCACCGAGGAGCTTTCGGACATGCTCGGCGGCGGACTGCAATTGGAACCAGCGCTGCTTGCGATGGAAAACCGCCAGGAGCTCGGTAATCTCAAGAACATCGCCCGACGCCTCCGCCAGGATGTGCGCGACGGCATGAATTTCTCCAACGCCCTGCGCCGCACCAGCGCGGGCTTCGACCCGCTCTATTGCAGCCTTGCCGCCGCTGGTGAGGCATCGGGCGCGCTCGACACCATCCTGCGCCGCCAGGCCCACTACCTGAAGACCATTCAGGAACTGCAGGCGAAATTCGTGCTCGCCCTGATCTACCCGGCGTTCCTGGTCCTTTCCTGCATCGGCGTGTCGATCCTGCTGGTCACCACGCTGATTCCCCAGTTGACCTCGCTGATCAAGAGCACTCCGGGAGCCAAGGTGCCTCTCGGTGCCGAATTGATGATCGGCATGTCCAATTTCCTGAGTCATTGGTGGCACGTGATCACGCTGGTGCTGGTGGCGGCGGCGATCTTTTTCAAGGCATGGCGCGACAATCCCGACAACAAAGCGACGTGGGACGGCATGAAGCTGCGCATGCCGCTTTTCGGCAAACTGATCTCGAGCCGCTTCTACGTGCAGTTCCTCGAAACGATGGCCAACCTGGTCAGCAACGGCCTGCCCTTGCTGCGCTCGTTGGAGCTTTCCCGCGATGCCACGGGCAATCTGGTGATGCGCAAGCAGCTCGACACCGTGATCTCGCAAGTCGGCGATGGTCGGTCATTCACCAAGGCGCTCACCCGTGCCGGGGTGTTTCCACCGCTGCTGATCGACATGGTCGCTGTGGGTGAGCAAACCGGGAAAATCGACATTTCGCTGCGTCGGGCCGCTGAGCGCTACGACCGCGAAATGGCAAAGGACATGCAGCGCTTGATGGCTCTGGTCACCCCGATCATCCTGGTGATCATGGCATTCCTGATCGGCAGCATGATGTATCTGATCTTCACTTCGATCTTCCAGACCATCTCCGGTCTCAACGGCAAACACTAACGCAGCCGCCAGCAGCGGCTGTTTTTTTACTGCCGGCCCTTGCGCGATCTCGTCTTCCCGTTATAGTAGCAAAATGTCAGCCATTTGCCAAACAATCCCAGACTATCTCAACGAAGAAATCCTGCTTCATCCGGAAAAGCGAAACTTCCCCGCCTTCGACCTCTCCCGCATGCTCGATACGGTCTTCACACCCACCCAAGGCTGCAAGATCTGCATTCTGGTCGACTTCGAAAATCCTGCGGAAATGATGCGGGACTTTGGTTTTCTCAAGAAAGAAGGCTACCCGATTCAAAAGCGCGCCTGGCAGCATTTTTACCAAGGACTGCACCTGGGTGTCATGGAACAGCTCGGCATGCACGGCGGCGAAATGTTCGCCTACAAAATGACCCACGGATCGAATCTCGACCTCGCCGATGAAGTATGGGACAGCAACGGCACACTGCGCTCGTTCGATCGCGACATCTACCCGCACTACAATCTGATCCTGTGCATCTCGACTTTCTCGGCAACCGCGCCGCTGACCGCGAAAGCAAAGGAGTTCGGCTTCCGCGGTGCCACCCTTCACGGGGTCAATGACGTGATCCTGAATTCAGGTCTCGCCGTGGATTACCATCTGGTCTCGCGCGATGCTGAAAAACTGCGCCTCGCCCTGACCCGCGCGGACTCGATCGAAATCGACTTCGCCCTCGAAGACGGACGGGTGCTCACCGCATGGCTGGGCTTGAACGGCCAGGAGGCGCAAAAGTCGCACGGCCTGTGCAACGGGCTCACACCGGACATCGCCAACCTTCCGGCGGGCGAGGTGTATTTCGTGCCCAGCGACGCTCGCGGCCAGTTCCCGATGAAATATGAAGACGGCACGCTCGGTGTGCTCGATGTCGAGAACCGCAACATCGTCCGTTCGACCTTGATCCAGGGGAATCAGTCGACCATCGATGCCCACAACGACCGCCTCGCCGACGACCCGATGACCGGCACGCTCGGCGAACTCGGCTTCGGCACCCAGGTGCTGCCGGTTTCCGGTGCGGACATCCAGGATGAAAAAGTTCTCGGCACCTGCCACCTCGCCACCGGACGCGACGACCATCTCGGTGGCGATATCGTGCCTTCGATGTTCAAGAAGCATGAGAACTCGACCCACGACGACATCCTCTTCGCGCCACACAAGACACCGAACTTCAACATCAGCCAGGTGCGGATGAAACGCGGTGCACAGGAGGAAATTCTCATCGAAAATTTCCGCCCGGCCCGCTATTTGATGGATGCCCTCACCGCCTGAAGAACGCTGTGCCCACCGCGAACATCTACGAATCCCCGCGCCTGCTCGACGAGTATCTGCTTTTCCACTTCGCGGAGGAAAATGACATCTTCCCCCTCAATGGCATCCCCTATCCGAAAGCGATGAGGGAGGCGACAGGTTTCACCAAACGCACGGTGGGTCATTTCAAGCAATCACCTATCGAGCGCGGTCTGGACCTCGGATGCGCGGTCGGGGCCTCGACATTCGCGATGGCCCGTCACTGCGCGGAGGTCATTGGCATCGACTACTCCCACGCCTTCATCCACGCCGCCGCGCAACTCCAACAAGGCCGGGATATCCGCTATCGTCGGCACGACGAAGGCCATCACTTCACCGAACTGACCGCTGCTGTGCCCGACGCAGAAGCAGGATCACGCTGCACATTCGAACAAGGCGATGCCCTGAACCTGCGCGGCGACCTCGGCACCTTCGACCGCGTCCACGCCGCCAACCTGCTCTGCCGTCTGAACCGGCCTGTCGAATTGCTGAAAAAACTTCCCTCACTTGTTAGACCCGGCGGTGAGCTGGTCCTCGCCACCCCCTGCACGTGGCTGGGAGAATTCACCCCGCCCGAGCAATGGCCGGTCGGCAGCACGGCGGAGTGGCTGGAAGAAAACCTGCAAAACCATTTTTCCCTCGTCAAATCCACCCACGAACCCTTCCTGATCCGCGAGACGGCCCGAAAATTCCAGTGGTCCAGCTCGCTGGTCACCGTGTGGGAAAAATCTTCCTAAGCGCAAGGCAACAGCATGTTGAGGTGTCCATGATTGGGGCCACACAAATGAGAATTATTCCTACATGGGAAAATGAATGAAGACCAATAGCTCTTAGCTGTTAGGAATACGGAACTACACGCGGCTCTCCTGTGAGTCCATGGTAAATAATCATGTATTCCTCCGGCACGATGGCGCGAACTTCTTTTGCGAGCTCGAAGCCACGGTGATCCCAGTCGCGCCATTTTGGAGCAGCGGGATCGGGATCGGGGTCTTTGGGATGGTCAGGAAACTCATCGGCCCACTCGGAGAACCGAGCTTCCAAGTCTTCATTCCCTTCAGTCCACTCACCGAGATTGATATTCACTCCCGCTTGCCACATAAAAGAACCTAACGAATCAGGGTAAATCCTGAGCAGCCGACATTCCTCGTAGTCCTCAGAATCAAAATTTTCGCGTGGATGCATTGGAGTAGTATTCATGAATGCGTATGCTATCTGATCATTGAATAATCGAACATGGATTTGCTAATTTGGACAGGGGATTACCTTCACAAAAAAAACTGCAAACTCATTTTTTGAGCTCATTTTTTGCGCGTGAAATTTCCCCGCGTGTGAAAGTGAGTGAATTCCGCGCGGCAGGAGGGTGCTCTAACGGATTTCGAGTTGAATCAAGTGTGCATACACCGAGCTACAAGAGAGCCGCACACGCCTCAGAAGGGGCAGTCAGGATTGGATTTGGCCCGTTGGCGATCATCGGCCCATTGCTCCAGCATGCCGTGGACTTCGTCTCCGCCACTTTGCAGTGTGTTTTTCAAAGAGAGCAAGTGATTCAGACTTTTTTGCAGACCGAGTATGATTCTATCGGGATGAGGCAAGGTTCCGACCACCGGGTTGACGAAGCGATGCAACAAACCGTATTGCGGCTGGTCGATGAGCCACGCGATTTGGTGCTTTACGTCGGCGATCTGTTCCTTGAGCACCGAGCAATAGACCTTGAGTTTCTCTTCGCCAGCGGTGGCGAGATTGCTCGCCTCTTCGCCGAGCCATTCCATCTCGATTTGCAAAAGTTCGCGAAGATCGACAGCCGCGTAGGCTGCGGTCAGGCGTTTCATCCATGATTCCTTGTGTTGCTTAAGCTGCGGATTTGCTTCGAGATCAGGATGGAGCGCCTTGGCGAGTTGCTTGTAGAGCGATTTGAAATCGCGTTTGCGTGCTTCTTCCTGTTCCTCAAGTTTGCGGGCTTTTTCCAGTTGTGCCTTTGTTTGCTTGCGGGGCGCTTTGGCTGTTTTGGCACCAGCGGTATCGAGGGCGGTGTGGAGACGTTCGTACATTTCACGCTCCAACTCGGCGGGATCCATGTCAGGCGTCAGGTCAGAGAAGTCGAGGTCGATGCCCATGTCCCGGACGGCATGCTCCATCATGCCGCGCATGTATTCGAAATCCTGCGCCATTTCCTCATCAGCGCGTTTTTTTGCATACGGTGGCTCGAATTCCGCGATGATTTTTTCCAGTTTGATGAGATCGTCATCGTCGAGACCGCAGGAATCGTGGAGCAAGTCGGCAGCTCTCTCGATTATCAAATCCTTGAGGAGGCGGCGGCGCTTTTTATTGAACTTGATTTCCTTGACGGCATTCACGGTGAGGAAAACGATGTCGCGATTGGCGCGGTGGATATCATCGATGAAGGGCAAGATATCGCGGATCGTCATGGACAGATAGTCATCGAGCCGCGCCTCTTCACGGGAGAGTTTGCTGCGGGCGTTCTCGAGCCTTTTCATCATCCGGTTGAATTCGATCTGGGCGGGGCTGAGCGCTCGTTCCGAATCCTTCGTGATAAGCAGGCCGGACTTGTTCACTGGTTTCTTGACAGGTTGATCTGGCATGCATTTTGATAAGTGGAGCCGTTTCACCGGTCAACCGTAAAAACATCGTTTCCGCAGCACACAAGGTTGAAATTTTGTCATGGTTCAAACAAGCAATTCCTGAGCACGGCGATCAAGCCAGGGCGATGCTCAAAGGCACTGGCGTTGTTTGCGCGCGAGAGCGTGGGCTGAAGGTTGATCACGTCAGGGTGATCCGCGACCGTCCCCCACCGGAACGCTCGGAGATCGTTCCCTGCCTTTTGATTCAAAGGCAGGGAAGTTTCTCCCCGGGGAGCGCCTGCGTCCCGCAGGCTGCGTTCGGCATCCTGCCGGACGCGGGTTTTCGCGAATGAACATGCAACAGCGCCGCGAACATTGCCTTTTGGGAAGGATTCATAACTCTCGATGATCCTTCCTGACTCACCGGCGTTGTTGGCGAACGAGAGCGCGGGGTGAAGGCAGATCACGTTAGGGTGATCCGCGACCGTCCCCCACCGGAACGCTCGGAGATCGTTCCCTGCCTTTTGATTGCGACATTTCTTGTCAATCCTTTCCCTGGCTTGATCGCCATGAAATCCTGAAGGAATCGGGTGCCATCGTGGTTAGTTGCATTATGGAACAGAATTTCAGAATTTCAAAAAATCAGTGGCTTCAGGGGCGATCAGTCAATCTGTGGTTAGATCGGACTGTCCAAGCTTGTGGATGCCTAGCCATGGTCTGCTCAGTATGTAACACAGGCTGTATTCGCATCACGTTGATGAAACTCGTTGAAAATCCGCATTGAACTGCGCCCATCCGCGGCTCCCCTTCTTTTCTGAGGCGATCCTTCAGCCGACGAAAAAAGCCGGGCAGCATGGGCTGCTCCGGCTTGGAATTGTTTTCGGACGTGCGGGGAGATTACATCATACCGCCCATGCCGTGGTCGTGGTCGTGATGACCGCCGCCGCCCGCAGGTGCCGGAGGAGTTGGTTTCTCGCTGATCAGACACTCGGTGGTGAGCAACAGACCGGCGATCGACGCCGCATTCTGCAATGCAGAGCGGGTGACTTTCGTCGGATCGACAACACCGGCGAGAATCAAGTCCTCATACTTGTCAGTCGCCACGTTGTAGCCGAAACCTTTTTTATTGGTTTTGACATTTTCAACGATCAGCGCGCCTTCGCGACCGGCATTTGCAGCCAACTGGCGGAGTGGGGATTCCACGGCGCGGGCCACGATCAGCATGCCGGTTTTTTCGTCTTCGTTCGCTGCTTCCGCACAGCTTTTCGCTGCATCAGCTGCTTGCAATGCGCGGATCAGCGCGGTGCCGCCGCCGGCGACGATGCCTTCTTCCACTGCAGCGCGGGTGGCGTGCAGAGCGTCCTCCACGCGGGCTTTCTTCTCCTTCATCTCGGTTTCCGTAGCGGCACCGACATTGATGACGGCCACACCACCGGCGAGCTTGGCAAGACGCTCCTGGAGCTTCTCGCTGTCGTAGTCGCTGGTGCTTTCCTCGATCTGCTTGCGGATCTGGTTCACGCGGCCGGTGATGGCTTCGCTCGATCCGGCGCCTTCTACGATGGTGGTCGCATCCTTGGTGATGGTCACGCGTTTCGCCTGACCGAGGTCGCTGAGTTCGACGCTTTCCAGTTTGATGCCGAGATCTTCGGTGATCACTTTGCCGCCGGTGAGAACCGCCAGGTCTTCGAGCATCGCTTTGCGACGGTCGCCGAAACCAGGTGCCTTCACAGCCGCCACGTGGAGAATGCCGCGCAGTTTGTTGACAACCAAAGTCGCCAGCGCCTCACCTTCCACATCCTCCGCGATGATCACGAACGGACGACCGGTTTTCGCCACTTTCTCAAGCAGCGGAAGCATGTCCTTCAAGGAGGAAACTTTCTTCTCGTTGATCAAGATCAGCGCGTTGTCGAGAACCGCTTCCATGCCTTCCGTGTCGGTCACGAAATACGGGGAAAGGTATCCTTTGTCGAACTGCATGCCTTCCACGACTTCGAGAGTCGTTTCAATGCCTTTGGCTTCTTCGACAGTGATGGTGCCGTCCTTGCCGACCTTGTCCATGGCTTCGGCGATGATGTTGCCGATTTCCGTGTCCCAGTTGGCGGAGACAGTGGCGACCTGGGCGATTTCCTTGGTGTCGGACACCGTTTTGGAAATCACTTTCAGTTGTGCGACGATTGCCTCGGTGGCTTTCATGATTCCGCGTTGCAGGGAAATCGGGTTGGCTCCGGCGGTCACGTTGCGCAGGCCTTCTTTGTAGATCGCCTCCGCAAGCACGGTTGCCGTGGTGGTGCCGTCACCGGCGATGTCGCTGGTTCTGCTGGAAACCTCGCGAATGAGCTGTGCGCCCATGTTTTCGTACGGGCACTCCAGTTCGATTTCCTTAGCGACGGAAACGCCGTCCTTGGTGATCGTGGGTGACCCGAATTTCTTGTCGAGAATCACATTGCGACCGGATGGTCCCAGTGTGGCTTTGACGGCACGGGCAAGTTTCTCCACTCCGCGCAGGAGGGCCTGACGGGCGGCTTCATCGAATAGCAGTTGTTTTGCTGGCATATGTGTTGGTAATTAAATGGTTGGTTGGTTAGAATTGTTGCATTATTCCATGATGCCGAGGATATCGGTCTCGGAAATGATCAGATGCTCGACGCCATCGATTTTGACTTCGGTGCCGCCGTATTTGGAGATCAGCACCCGATCGTTCGCCTTAACGGTGAACTCGATGAGTTTGCCGTTGTCGTCGCGACCGCCGGTGCCGACGGAAATGACGAGAGCTTCCTGCGGTTTCTCCTTGGCAGTGTCCGGGAGGACAATGCCGCCTGCGCTGATTCCTTCAGCTTCGATGCGTTTCACGAGAACGCGTTGACCAAGTGGTTTGATGTTTGCCATGGTAGTATTGTGTGTTTGGTGTGTTGTTGGTTAGACAAGCCGGTTTGACTTGAAAGTGGGAAAAGTGATGAGTGTGAAGTGAGCGGTGATCAGTGGGGGAAATTTCGGGAGGGGGCGATGGGATGGAGAGTCGTTAGGTGACGGGGACTTGAGGGAGACAGAATTTTCGGAATTTCAGAATTAGGTGTTGGTGAGTGCGGCGAGCCATGTGTCGAGTTCGCGGTGGAGTTGTTGCTCAAGGAATGATTGGAATGCGGGCAGGTTGTCCTGATCGGCGGCTTCGAGGGCTTGGTAGTAGGCGATGCGTTCCGCAGGGGAAATCGAAACCGGTGGATAACCGGCGGCCAACAAAATGAAGTTCATCGCCAAGCGCGCGCTGCGGCCATTGCCATCGGCGAACGGGTGAATGCGCGTGATTCCATGATGCAACGCAGCGGCTTTGCTGAGAGGATCGGTTATTGCCGCCACCTCCGCAAAGAGCTGTTCCATCAGTTCGGGGACCTTGACGGCATTCGGAGGAACAAGGAGAGAGCCGGAAATTCGCACCGCGCCACTGCGGTAACTGCCGGCGTATTGGTCCTCAACACGGGTCAGCACGATGCGGTGAATGGAGAGCAGGTCGGTATCGGTGAGTTGCGATGCCTTAGCCGCAAGAGTCTTCACATGTTCCCAGGCCTTTTCCAAATTGATTGCCTCGATATGATCCTTGAGCGGCTTGCCGGAAATGGTGATGCCTTGGGCAAGAACCAGGTCCGTCTCGCGCAGCGTCAGCGAATTGCCCTCGATGCTGTTCGACTCATAGATCATGTTCGTGTCCCAAGCCGCCGAAAGACTCGCCACCGCGGCCGCGGCAAGCGGACGCAGGGACTTGAGTGTTTCGAGCTTTGCGGAGAGGGACATGGTGGAAGTGACGAGTGATCAGTGAGAAATGATCAATGGGGAACATTAATCCACCACCTCGGCATCGACGACTTTGCCCTTGGCCTTGCGGGGCTCTTCGGGCTGATCATCGCCACCGGGTTCCACGTCGGGAGCGGCTCCTGCGCCAGCCATTTGCTGGGCGGCGTTGTAGAGTTCGGTCATCGTCTTCTCGAGGTCGGTGCTGGCGGATTTGATCGCGTCCAGATTGTCGGACTTCAACGCGTCGCGCACAGCCGTGACCTTGCTTTCCAAATCGGCTTTCAACTCCGCAGGAGCCTTGTCGCCGAGTTCTTCGAGTTGCTTCTCGACCTGGAAGGCGAGGTTCTCCGCTTTGTTCTTGATATCGATGACTTCCACGCGTTTGCGGTCCTCCTCGGCATGGGCCTCGGCATCGGCTTTGGCGCGCTCGATTTCCTCCTTGCTGAGACCCGATGATCCCTGGATGGAAATTTTCTGCTCCTTGCCGGATTGCTTGTCCTTGGCCGAAACATGGAGGATTCCGTTGGCATCGATGTCGAAGGTCACTTCGATCTGCGGTTCACCACGACGAGCGGAGGCGATGCCATCGAGACGGAAGTTGCCGAGCAGTTTGTTGTCGTTGAACAGCGGACGCTCACCCTGGCAAATGCGGATGTCCACGGCGGGCTGGTTGTCGGACGCGGTTGAGAACACCTGCGATTTTTTCGCGGGGATCGTGGTGTTGCGCTCGATCATGTGCGTGGCCCGCGAGCCCTCGGTCTCGATCGACAGCGAAAGCGGAGTGACATCCAACAGCAGCACGTCCTTGACATCGCCGCGCAGCACGCCGCCCTGGATCGCCGCGCCGATGGCGACAACTTCATCGGGGTTCACACCCTTGTGAGGTTCCTTGCCGCCGAGTTCGCGTGCGGTTTCGATGACCTTGGGCATGCGGGTCATGCCGCCGACGAGGACGAGTTCGTCAATTTTCGATAGATCGATGCCGGCTTCCTTGATGCAATCGCGCACCGGCTTCTTGGTGCGTTCGAACAGACTATCGGTGAGCTGTTCGAGTTTCGCCCGGGTCAGGGTGAACTGGATGTGTTTTGGACCCGTTGCATCGGCAGTGATGAACGGCAGGTTGATGTCATACGACTGCGAAGAGCTGAGCGCGATTTTGGCTTTTTCCGCCTCCTCCTTGATGCGTTGCAATGCATCGGCCTGACCGGAGAGATCCACGCCCTGGTCCTTTTTGAATTCGTTGACGATATGCTGGATGATCGCATTGTCCCAGTCGTCGCCACCGAGCTGGGTGTCGCCATTGGTGGCGAGAACTTCGAAAACGCCATCACCGATTTCGAGAACCGAGATGTCGAATGTTCCGCCGCCAAGGTCATAGACCGCGATTTTTTCATCGGACTTCTTGTCGAGCCCGTAGGCCAGCGATGCGGCGGTCGGCTCGTTGATTATGCGCAGCACTTTCAGTCCCGCGATTTCGCCCGCCGCTTTGGTGGCGTTGCGCTGCGAGTCGTTGAAATACGCTGGCACGGTGATCACGGCTTCGGTGATGGTCTCACCGAGTTTCGCTTCCGCGTCCGCCTTCAATTTGCCGAGCACCATTGCGGCGATCTCCTGCGGAGAAAACGTCTTCGTTTCACCACCGGCCTCGACCTGAATGTGGGCATCGCCATTGGCAGCCGCGACAATTTTATAAGGCAGGCGTTTGTCCGCCTCGGTGAGTTCCGAGAACTTGCGGCCGATCAAGCGTTTGGCGGAGTAGATGGTGTTTTTCGGATTGGTGACTGCCTGGCGTTTCGCTGCCTGACCGACAATGCGCTCGCCCGACTTGGTAAATGCGACCACCGAGGGAGTGGTGCGGGCGCCTTCTGAATTTTCAAGAACCACAGGTTCTCCGCCTTCCATGACGGACATGCAGGAGTTGGTGGTGCCGAGGTCGATTCCTAGAATTTTGGACATGATATGGATTGGTTGGTGTTGTAGGTTGTTGTCCCGTTGAACATTTGTTCGAAATCCCTTTTGCAGGGCATGTGCCATCCGACAGAGAAGGTTGGCCCTTGATATTACAAGGATTTCCGGACGCACCCGGAGCCACCGCCGCAATAGTGGGACAACATGACACGTCAATTTGTCGCGGTGTCGGACATCTTGACACCGCCGAAACCCTGATTGGCACGAGTGGTGCTGCTTGGAAAAAAATCTCCGAAAATGATTGCCAAAACAGGAAAATTTCTACTAACTTCGCGCCCCGCCACCCGCAAAATCAGGGCAGATGTCAGAGTGGTCGAATGAGCACGCTTGGAAAGCGTGTGTAGCAGCAATGTTACCGAGGGTTCGAATCCCTCTCTGTCCGCCATTTTTCAAAACCCACGCCAATTTGCGCAGTCAAAAGCTGTGAATCAACCCAGCGCTCAGGGATTGCCCCCCCTGAACAGTTCGAGCCGCGGGACAGCCCCTAGATCATCGCAGGCAATTTCTCTCATACCGCGCGGGAATGATATTAGAGGAAGGGATTGATGGCAGTGATGCCATCGATGCCTGCAAAGTCCTTTGCATTTTCGGTGAGTATGGTGGGGATTCCTTCGCGGAGCATGAGTGCGGCAAGTTGGCAGTCATAATAGTTCTGGCGTGTTACATTGCCCGCTACGCAGAGGTCGAGTGTGTGGTGAACGCTTTCCAGAGTGAGCGGAAGCACGGTCAACCCGCGCAGGCGGGACAGGGAAAGGATTTTTTCACGTGCCAAGCTGGGGCTATCCGGCGGCTGATTTTTGGGGCCCGTGAGATTCGGATACATTTCCGCCAGATTTTGCACGGAGACAAACAATTCCACATCAGGACGGTGGCGAAGGGAAAGCACTGATCTTGCTTGACCGTGGCGCGCATCCGCCGCCAGCGTGGCGTAGATCAGCACGTTGGTGTCGACCAAAACACGGCCTTTCACCTCCTCAACGCTCATAGGTTTCCTCCCGGCTGAAGCGCCCGACGAAATGCCCGCTGGAAGTCACGACATCATCGTCCACTGCAATCCTCTTATGCAAAAATTCCTCCAACGCCATTTCGATGATCTGACTGCGCGAGCGTCGCTCCTCCAAACCGTAACGATTCAAATCCTCCAGGAGCTGGTCGTCGATTGTAGCACTGATATGTGATTTCATAACATGACAGTATTACACACGATAGATCGTGTCAATTCCAATGTTCAAAAACTCGGGAGAGTCGGAAGCAGGCGGCAGAGATCAATCGAAAAGGATGACGGACCACAATCGGGACGCGAGAATGACCAGTCCTACGATCAAAACATCACCATCCGCCAGCGTCCCTCCCTGTCCGCGCGGGAATGAATTTGAATCATGCGGCAATTTCCCGGCATCACGTTGCGGATTATGCGTGCCTTATTGGAAAAAATCTGCTTTGTTGGTGACACCCCATGCCTCAAAAACCCACAGAACAGGTTGTTCTCATTGTCGATCAGGAGATCGAATTCCTTGATTGGGCTACGAAACACCTCGCCGCCAAGGATCTGAAAATCCTTCGCACCGACAACGCGGAAAACGCGGTGAAAATCACCGGCAAAACCCACATCGATGTGGTGCTGTCGTCGATCGACCTGCAACCCTTCGACGGCATGGAGTTGCTGGGAAAAATCAAGGCGCAGTCGCCGTCCACGCTGGTCATTTTGATCGCAGGATTTCCCACCACCGGCCAGGTGATCGAGGCGACCCAGCGGGGCGCGCATGATGTCCTACGCAAGGAGTCGCTGGCCTTCGAACTGCGCCCGGTGTTGGAATCGGCGCTGCAGCTTGCCGAGGACCGCCGCGCCGCCGACACCAGCCCCAGCATACACCCCTCGTATGACGGTCGCGTGAAAATCATCGGCGTTTCCCGCGCGTTGCAGGATGTGTTCAAAATCGTCGGCCGCGTCGCCCGATCGGACGCGCCGGTTTTGGTTTCCGGCGAAAGCGGTTCGGGCAAGGAGCTGATCGCCAAGGCCATCCACGAATACTCGCCGCGTCGATTGAAGGAAATGATTCCGCTGAATTGCGGGGCGATTCCCGAAAATCTGCTCGAGTCGGAATTGTTCGGCCACGAAAAAGGCTCGTTCACCGGTGCCATCGCGCGGCGGGCCGGACGTTTCGAACAAGCGGATGGCGGCACGTTGTTTCTCGATGAAATCGGCGACATGCCGCTTTCGATCCAAGTCAAGCTGTTGCGGGTTTTGCAGGACGGCTCATTCTCGCGTGTCGGTTCCAACGAGACCCTGACCAGCGACGTGCGCATCATCACTGCCACTCACAAGGATCTGGCGAGCGAAGTTGCCGCGGGGCGTTTCCGCGAGGACTTGTACTACCGTCTCAACGTCGTGGAAGTCCGCATCCCGCCGCTGCGGGACCGCAAGGAGGACATTCCGCTGCTGGCCGAATATTTTCTCCAGAAAATCACCCGCAAGAACGGCATGGCCCGCATCCTTCTCTCGCAGGAGGCGATCGCGGCGATGCAGTCGCACAACTGGCCCGGCAATGTGCGCGAACTCGAGAACACCATCGCCCGCGCCTGCGCTCTGGCTTCGTCCTCGGTGCTGCTGCCTGCCGACATCCCGCTGGCCACTTCAACGATCGCCTCGCGCATCAAACTCGACGATGCCATCGACCGCATCCTCAATTCCGCGCCGTCGGGCAACATCATCAACTGGGTGATTTCCCAACTCGCCCAACGCGCTGTTGAACTTTCCGATAGCGACTTGAAACAAACCTCGATCAACCTGGGCATCAGCCAGCAGGAGTTGAAAAAAATCCTGGCTCCCTAAAAACCATGTTTCAGGAAATCTCCCATCCGCTGATCGCCCACGAAATGGGAATCCTCCGTCAGAAGGATTGCCCGCCTGCGTTGTTCCGTCAGAGCGTCCGACGCGTGGCCGCGCTGATGACACCTTACATCTGCGAATCCTTCGCCACCTCGGCCTACGAAATCGAAACTCCGCTGGAAACAACCACGGCTCGACGCCTGCAACACGATGTCGTGCTCGTGCCGATCCTGCGCGCCGGGTTGGGATTTCTCGACGGCTTTCTCGACATGTTGCCGCATGCGATCGTCGCCCACATCGGCCTCCGGCGCAATGAAGAGACACTGCAACCGCACACCTACTATTCCAACCTGCCGTTGGCGGTGGAGAGTGCCGAAATCATTTTGCTCGACCCGATGCTCGCGACCGGCGGCTCGGCGGTGGAGGCGGTGAAACAACTGCGCGATGCCGGGGCGAAAAACATCCGCTTCGCCTGCCTGGTCGCGGCGCCGGAAGGCGTTGCATATTTTACCAAAGCATGGCCTGACGTGCCGGTTCACGCCGCCGTGCTCGACCGCTGCCTCAACGAAAAAGGCTACATTCTCCCCGGCTTGGGCGATGCCGGCGACCGCTTGTTCGGCACCTGAATACGGAGTAGTCCATAGTTGGGGCTGCACATGGTTGGACAGTCTGATCGAACCACTGAGGACACTGACACCCACTGAGGTCACTGATTGATTTCCATTTTCAGTGCTTTCAGTGGATCTCAGTGGAATCAGCCCGACAACCGAAGTTTAACCACAGATTGCACAGATTTAACAGATTATAAAACCATTTCAGTCCAATTCTCTATTTCTAGAATGGTGAACCCTAATTTTCAAAAAAATCTGCGTAATCTGCGGTTCGAATTTTGTTGGTGATAAGACTACCTCGGATTTCAGGATCAGTGGTTCTCTGAGTCCTGAGATTTCAAAGTCTCGAGTTGTCGTCCAGGCCGCAGACAATTAAAAAAAACGCCCGTCACTCCGGAAAAATCCATCGACTGTCGAAGTCCTGGATCGTCTCGCCCTTCTGGATTTTCCAATAACGATCCACATAGCGTTCCACTCCCTTGCGGTAGCTCAGCTCCATGTTGCCTTTGCGCGTCCATTGAAAACGAACCTCGCTCACATCGGACGGCAGTTCGATCACGCGGTCCTTGGCCTCCACGGCCTTGCCATCCGCGACGGCGGAACGCAGTTCGACAAACCAGGGGATGTGGAATCGCAGGCCGGCGGGAGCCTTGCGCCATTGTGCTTCGAATTTTAGAGTCGCGCCTTCTTCCGTTGCATCAAGCGTGTAGGAAACAGGACCGTAATCGGTGGGGGCTTGTTTGACTTTCACACTTCGACCGGCGACCAGCCATTCGGGTGAAAGGGCCGATGCCAGATGCAGCAGTGGTTCCTGCATGTCCTCGCGGACCAGCATGTTGCGCAGGCACTCGTTGTAGCGTGCGGCGCACCATCCGTGCGGCGGGTAGTTGTTGTGGAAATTGCGGTCGCGCCAAGCCCAGATGTCGTATTCAAATCCGGTGTGGGTGCTGCCGGTGTGGACCAGGAAGGAATAAAAATCGGTAACCACCTCGCGGTCCATCCCCAGCGCAAGCAAGGTCTGCAACACCTGGAATGTTTCGTAGTGATGGATCACGGTGTGCTCAGGCTTCGACCAATCGGCGGCTTTGCCCTCCTTGCTCTTCAGCACTTTGTAGGCATTGTGTTCGTAGGTCATGATCCCTTCCTGATAGGCGTAGTTGCGCACCGTTTGCACCGTGTTTTTCACCATCGGATCCGCGGCGCTGATGACACCGAAAGGATACACTCCGCCCGAGGCGTTCTCCCAGTCCATGCCGGCCAATGGGTCGTCGAGACCCGGAGGAATGTAACCACCGGTGCGATCGGTGATGTTCTTGAGCCGGGTCAGAAACTTCGCCTTGTAGGCATCGTGCAGTTTGCGGAAACGCGCGGCATCGGCATTCCTGCCCACGGCGGTGGCGAGTTCGACGGCATCCTGCAATCCGCGCAACACCCAGAAGCTGTGTCCGGTGTAATGGCCGTCGATGCGCTCGTTGTCATAGGGCCCGGCCGCCGGCCAGAGTCCCCAGGGATCGGTTGCGATTTCTTTTTCGAGAATCTTGATGTGCGGGGGCACTGCGGCATAGACCCGTTCGACAAACGCCTGGTCGCCGGTGATCCGATAGTGTGCGGCCAGTGTCCACAAAGCCTGACCCCATGCGTCGGGATGGGTGCAGCGCAATCCGGTGATCGCGCCTTTTTCATTTTTCAACAACACATGGGTGATGCACTCCTCGGCGATCTTCGGCAATCCCAGCATGTCGTAGGTGTGAATGATGAATGCGGCATCACGTGAGAAAAAGTCATCGTACTGTACGTCGCTGACCGTCTGGATCCAGGTTTTGCGGTCCTGTTCGAGGTCGCGCGCCATCAAGTCATACATCAGCGATGCCTTCTGCATTTCCATCACCTTCTGCTCGGGAACTTCCAGCACCGCTCCCTGGTTCAGTTGTTCAAGCCAGAACTTGTTGCTGCGTTCAAGGTAATCGTCGAATCCGGCATCGGCGACTTCCTTGATGCGTTTGGCACGATCGTCCGCCACCGGCACGAAGGGAACGACGATGTCCACCGAAGCCGACTGTCCGGCCGCCAGTTGAATGACAAACTCGAAGGGTTCCACGTTGGCCGGAGCGTCGATCACCTTCCAGCCCGAATCGTCAGGACGATAGCGGAAGATCAGGTGCTTGCTGTCGGTGCGGTGAACTTCGCCGGCATTGCGGACCTCGGTCGGCTCCCACAATTTCCACGGCTGCCATGTTTTCTGATCGATGAATTGATTGGCCCACCACATCGGTTTGGTGCGATCGAACAACGGATGCCGCCACGCTCCCTCGTGCTCATAAACCCGGGCACCGATCGCGGCGCGCTGCTCCGTTTTGCCGGGATTGGTTGCGGTGATCCGGAAAAAACCTAACAAATTTCCGTGCGGATCAAGCGCCACCGGAGCGGCGAACGATTTCACGCGGTATTCAATCCCGTCGAGCAGGGAACTGTATTGGATCACCGGGAGGAAGCCCTTTTCCAGAGTCCTGACCCTGCTGTTCAATGGTTTGAGCGGCGTACCAGCTGTCAGGGTCAATTCACCCCAGTTGCCGCTGAAGGCCCCGTCGGCGGTCAGTTGAAAGGCCTTGGGCGCATCCATGAAGCCGATCGCATCACTGGGGTTGAGAAAATAGTTGAAGGGAGCCTGCAAATCACGACTGCGCTCATCGGTGCGCGGATCATCGAGATACCCTTGGGCGGCAAGGAGTGGTGAGGCGCCGAATCCAAAAAGGCAGCAAAGCTGCCAGCCACAAAAAATCGAAAGGCGATGTTTGTTCATGAGAATGGAGGAGCGGATGAAAATCACCGGAAGCTGGCTTGGCAGTAGGCGGATGGACTAGCCATCGTTGAAAAAACATGCAAACTCAAGAAGAAAAACTTCCGCATCAGTGATCGGGCGAGTTTTGTCTTCCCAATGGTCCGGCCGATTCCCATACTGACGCGAGTCCCGCCAACGCCATGAAAAACACCGCGAATTTTTTCCCGAAAATTTTCCTCTCCGCCCTGTCACTGCTCTGCTTTCCCGGCACGGCAGCGGAAACCAACGAATTTTTCGCGATGGACACCATCGCCCGCGGCCGACCTGCGGAAGTCGTGCCGTTGTTGAAAGAACTGGGGTATTCCGGACTCGGTGGCGCGGTCGGTGACGGCGAAATGGCGGTGGCCTTGAAAGCCGCCGGATTGCGCTACTACAATGGTTATCTAACCATTTCGTTCGATGCGGAAAAACCGGCGCTGGATGACAAACTGCGCCAGCAGATCGAGGCGATGAAAGGACACGACGCCGCATTGTGGCTGGCCGTGGACAAGGTCCGCAAGAACAACCAGGCCTATGCGAATTCATCAGCCGATGCCGACGACACCGTGTGCGCCAAACTCCGCGAGATCGCTGCTTTCGCCGGGCCGCGCGGTGTGAAAATCGCGCTCTATCCACACACTTCGACATGGTTGGAGAAAGTCGAGGTCGCCACGCGCATCGCCGACAAAATCAACAGTCCCGAAGTGGGAATGACATTCAACCTTTGTCACTGGCTGAAAGTGGAAGGTAGCGAAACCGATCCGATGCCGGTGCTGAAAGCCTCACTGCCACGGCTGATGTTCGTGACCATCAACGGTGCGGATGGTGGCGACACCCGCGCGATGGGCTGGGATCGATTGATCCAACCGCTGGGACAGGGAAGTTATGATGTCGCGGCTTTCGTGAAAGGCGTTCGCGCCGCCGGCTACAAAGGCCCGGTTGGTTTCCAAGGATACGGCATTCAAGCCGCGCCGCGCGAAGTGCTGAAAAAAACCATGGAGGCCTGGAAGGGTTTCTGACGGACGGGCAGGACGTTCACCGGTCCTACAAGAGATTTTCATCGACACGAGTGCGATAACTCTCGACCGCGCGACTCCAGGAGCTGTGGAGTTGTTCAAAAGGCCGGGACCAGACGCTGCGGTGCATCTGCAGCATGCCTTGCGAACTGTACATCACCTCGGTCAGTTCGTTTTTATCCAGCGCCTCACTCCCGGCCATCAACCATTTTTCGATCAACGGCTCCTGATAGTCGTCGCTGTCGGGATCGAGCAGCGAAACATGAACGCCGTTGACATACGGGTCCACCACTGCGGCGATCACTCCTTCGCGGAAGGGTGCGTTGGCGGTCAACGCGACATCCACTGCAGTGACCGAAGCATCGGCGAGTCGAATGACCTCAGGCGGATACAATTCCTCCGGGATCGCGAGAATTTTCTGCGCAAGCAGGGCGCGACCGTAGCGGGACCGGCTGGTCCAAACGGAAACGACGGGCGCAAGCAACAGACCGGCGAGGATGGGCGACATCCAGCAGGCGAAGGCCGGGCTGATGTACCATGCCAGGGTCGACCAGCCGATGCCGAGCAGCACGGCGGGGCCGTGAAAAGGAATCGCTTCGAACCACGAGGTGCCGTCGGTTTCGCGCGTTTGATTGCCCCAGTTCACCGTGCGCCCGAGCACCATGCTCAAGACCATCAGCGTGTGGGTGACCATTACCGACGGTGCAAGCAGGGCGGAGAGCAGCATTTCCATCAGCACGCCCACGGTCAGCGAAAACGAATTGCCAAATCCCTTGCGCAATCGTGAATGAAACAGCACGCCGAGATACGCGAGGATTTTCGGTGCGAACAACAAGCCCATCACCATCGCCGCAAGAATCATCGCCTGTTCATTCCAGGTCAATCCGAGGTGTTTTCCGAAAAATCCCGCGTAGCTGACCGAAGTGAGATTGCTGACACGGAAGTCCCATGCCGACCAGGTGCTGATCAGCAGAAACAAAAACCACAACGGACTAACGAGATACGCCATGATGCCCATGAACAAATGCGCGCGACTCGGCAGCGGGAATCCGCGGGCGAACACCAGCCACATGTGTTGGAGATTTCCCTGGCACCAGCGGCGGTCCCGCTTGAGGTGATCGATCAACGTGGGTGGTGCTTCCTCGTATGTGCCCTCCAAATCCCACGCCAGCCAAACCTCCCAGCCAGCCTTGACCATCAAAGCGGCCTCGACAAAATCGTGGCTTAGGATTTTCCCGCCGAACGGCTCCTTGCCGGGCAATGCGGGAAGTTCACAGAACTCCGAAAACGGTTTCACGCGGATCAACGCGTTGTGACCCCAATAACTGCCCTGGCCGAGCTGCCAGAAATTCAGTCCGCGAATGAACATCGGACCATACAAGCGCATCGCAAACTGCTGCAGGCGCGAGAAAACCGACTGACCGCGGATCAGCTTCGGCGGTGTTTGCAAGATCCCCAGCCGGGGACTGATGTCCATGATTTGCGCCATCGAAACAATGTCGCGTCCCTCCATCAGGCTGTCGGCATCCAGCACCAGCATGCCTTCGTATCGTCCGCCCCAGGTCTTGACAAAATCACCGATGTTGCCCGCCTTGCGGTTCTCGTTGATGCGGCGGCGGCGGTAGAAGATCCGACCGAAGGCGTTGAGTTTGCGGCTCATGTTGGTCCACGCCACCTCCTCCTCCACCCAGAGTTGCAGCTTGGTGGTGTCGCTGAGGATGAAGAAGTCGAACGACCCCAGCCTGCCGGTGGCCTCGATTGACCGATAGATCGCCTCGACGCGGCCGCAGACCTTGATGATGTCCTCGTTGTAGACCGGCATCACCACCGCATAACGATTGGTGAGTCCGCCGCTTTGCAGCTTGCTCAAATCGGTGATCCGCACCGAGCGCCAGCTCCAAATCCAGTCCCATACACCGGCGAGCGCGTGAAACGATCCGAGCACCAGCAGGCCGTTGAGCAGAGCGAAAATGAGCAGCAAAAAAATATGGGAATTGTTGAAACCCAGGCGGTCGTACAAATCCGCCAGCCACAAAATCGCAAACAGGTTGAACAGCGCGACGAGCCCGAAAAACATCAGCCGCCGCAAGCGCACCCGAAAACGACTGACCAAAGCGGGCGCGCTGGGAGGAGGAGAGATCGACGGCGGAACCTCGGCACCAATCCCCTGCCCGGGTTCGGGCGGCTCCTCGCGGGCGGCAACGACATTTTGGAAGTTCGCAGCCTCGACATCCGGTTCGTCGCACTCGTAGTCCTCTTCCCGCATAGAATCATCCCTTCCAAATCAACCAGCCGATCGCGGCGATGCATGCCAGAATCCCCCCGTAGTACATTTTTTTCATCAGCGGGCGACGTTCCATCATGCCAAACCATTGGGCCGCACCGCTGCCCAGTGCATTCAGTTCCAGCGGCTGCGGGGTCATGGTCAGCAGCGCGAACTGAGGACCGGCGGCGAGATACGCGGAGCGCATTTTTTCCACAAAAGGCCGGGGCCATGGCGACTGGGCGAGGAAAACCGGTTGCCATTTGCCCGGCATGTCCGCTAGCAACAACGCAAGCCGGCCGCGGGCGGCGAGTCGGTTGTCCTCCAACTGCACGTCGAGCACGTCGGATGTCCAGTCGGCCACCGCCTTCAAGGTTTCCTCCATCGCCAATATCCGCGGCACTTTTTCCGGCTCGCGGGCCTGGCGGTCCGATGCGCGAAAGAGAATCGCGCGCACCATGTCGGCCACCAGCAGGCGGTTGCGAACTTGCAAGGCGCGCAGATAGCACTCCACGGAAATGTAGGCCTGCTCCCACTCGGCGAGTTCCACCTCGCTGAGCGGACGCAGCGGGTTCATGGCTGGATTCGATATATCCATGTTTCTGTTAGGAAATCCTCGCCTTTTTTCAGGCAGCAACGCATTTCCACGGGACCGACATCGGCCAGCTTGCCTTCGTCGGCAGCCGGTGCGAGCAGGAATCCAAGCCGCCAGCGATTGCCTTCCATTTTCTGCACGTTGCTGAATTTCACTTTCAGTTTGGCAGCCGCATCGCCACAGATTTCGATCATGGGAGTGAGTTCCGACGGCTCCTTGATTTCATCGAGCTTGCCGCCGCTGAATTCGACGATCATGGTGCGTTGCTCGGGTTCCCAAGCATGCACGCCGGTGCGGGTGGCCACGACATGCCCGCCTGCCGCAGCCAGATCCTCACGCAGGGTCCAGTGCTGGCGATACTTGAATTCCAATCGCTGCCCCGGTTGCGGGGTTTCATCCGGCACCCAGGTCGCAACAATGTTGTCGTCCAACTCCCGCACCGTCGGAATCTCCATCAACATGACTTTCCCCTTGCCCCAGTCGTTCGTCGGCTCGATCCACACCGAGGGCCGCAAATGATAGGCGGCCTCGCCATCCTCGTAGGCGACGAAACGTCGATCGCGCTGCGCCAGTCCGAAGCCCTTCAACTGAGTCGCTTCGAAGAAACTGAACTCCAGTCGTCCGCTGTCATTGGTGATCGGCCTCCAGATTTTCTCCCCGGACGCCATGTGGACCACCAGACCGTCGGAGTCGTGCACCTCGGGCCGGAAATCATCGAAGCGGCGTTTGGAGTTTTCCCCGAACCAGTACATGCTCGACAGCGGTGCCACCCCGAATCGTTTGCAAGCCTTGCGGGGAAAGAGCACCGCGCGCACATCAACCACCGTGTCCTCGCCGGGAGTGATGGTGAAATCATACGCGCCGCTCGTCGAGGGACTGTTGAGCAGTGCGAGGAACCGCACCCCGGTGGCATCCGTCTTGGGCTTGGCGAGCCAGAACTTGGTGAAGCGGGGAAACTCCTCCGGACTACCCTCCGCACCGGTATCGATCGCCAGTCCGCGCGCGGAGAGCCCGTAGCGCAGGTTTTTCCCCAGCGCACGCCAGTAGCTCGCCCCTTGAAACACTGCTAGTTCATCGATCACGCCTTTGCCTTGAAAATCAGTCAACAGTTTGAAGCCAGCATAACCGACATTGCCATTCTCCTCCGCATGTTCGCTGACGAGTCTGCCATACGAGAACAAGTCCTGCGAAAAACGGATCTCCTGCTGATGGGTGTCGGTAAATTCGTTGAGCACCACCGACTCGCGAAACAAATATCCCGGATGAAAAAACTGCGCGCGGAAGGGAAGTTTGTCAGCGGACCACAAGGACTTCTCATCCAGAAAACGGATATCGCGATACTGATCATAGGTGAGATCCTTCATCCAGGCGGGCATCGCCGTGCTGTCGGAAGCACGGTACTCGCTTTCCGACATCTCCCGGGCCTTGGCTTCGACCATCTCAAACTTCACTTCACCGCGCTCCCAGGCACCTAACGAAAAAGGGAGCAGCAGCACGGTACAGTAAGTCTTGGCGGAAAAATGTTTCATTGCTCAACCGGAACTCTGCCCGATCCCGCGAATCGGGTCAAGACATTGCTCCCGTGAATCATCGAAAAGCGGTCGATTCGCCGCAGCACTCAGCCCCGATGTCGGTTATGATTCGACTGCGCTTCACGATCAACCACGGATCGGCCATCGCCGTTGGCATACTGCCTATTGCTGATCATGCCACCGCTGACACCTCCGAGCCGGATCGGCAGGGCGATCCGCGGGAAACGATAGATGCTGGCGTTTTCCCTGCGTCTTTGATCGGCGAGCCGCACATTCGCATTCACAATCCACCAGAACACCAGCAAACCAAGCAGCAACAAAGCAACCACGGCACTTACGACTGCCCAGGTCGGCACGCGGGCGGATGCGGGGCGATGCAATTGATCGCCGATGACCTTGAGCATGCCCAAAGTGTAATGTTCGACCAGCGGGATTCCGTTGATATGCCGGGCTTTTGCGCTGTCGGCCAGACTGTTGCAGGCGGGGCGAATCACGGCGGGCATCTCCCTCAGCAACCGCGGGGTGTAGGACGCGCCGCTCACATCATCGAGCGAAATCGGATTTTCCTCCAGATGCAACCGGAAGTCGCCGATGTCGACACACAACAAAACGCCATCCTTGTTCTCCAACCATTTTTGACGGGTGAACATCAGACTCTCCCCGATGTCAAAGCCGATCGAGTTGTCGATGACGATCAGATAAACGCTGTAATTGTTGCGCTCGCGGAATTCGATGAGCGCATTTTCCAACTCCGCTTTTTTCGCCGGTGCCCTTTCAAAAACAGCATCCTTGTCCCATAGCATTCGCGCGGGTGCGGCGGGAATGACAAACGACTTAGCTTCAACAAGTATAGGGCACGAGATCAGCAACATGCCCACGAGAGACATCCGAATGTTCGCAAATGTGGCAGCTAGCTGCGGTATGGCAGTGCGCATGCTGAACACAAAGTGATTGATCCGCCGCAATGACGCAAGGAGAATCCTCGGACGTGTCGGCGTTCCGAAACCGTCATGCGGGCGGATACCTTAACGCTTTCGAACCCGGGTCTAGAGACAATGCCTTTAGAAAATGACGCTTGTCTCAAATGTTCAACAAATCGACAGATTTTTTAAGTGAATCATAAGCCATCAAACCGTGGCAGAGGCGTCTCGCCTCCCTGCCCTCTTCATCAAAAACACACCAAAAACTCAACCCTCCGCGTCCTCCGCGTCCTCCGCGTCCTTCGCGGCTTCGCGTGAAATCGTGCATTTTAAAACCCAACTTCTATCAATTCTGTAATTCTGCCAAAAATCCTTCAAGCTCCGTAAAATCCGTCGTAAAAACTCAGCCCTCTGCGCTCTTCGTGTCTTTGCAGTTCATACAACTCAATAAATGACAGATTGCCTGCGCAGTGAGCCATTACCCCTAAAGGCATTGAGTCTAAGGTAAGTTTTGCTTTGCGAGCAATCCCTCATCAGCGATGCTTGGAGCTGTGCTTTCACTGTGGGTGGCTTCATTATGCTCGATCCAATCGTAAATCTCGCATGCTCCATAGCTGGTCTCGTGCTGTGTGTGCTGCATGGCCCTTCATACTCCTTGCTCCGTCTTTGCGCTTCTCGCTGAATCGTTCGCGTGCATTCGCAAATGCCTCGTTTACAAAGATTTTACTGCCAATCACCGCCCCTGCCGTGAAGTAGCGGATGCGATGACCTAGCATCGCGGCCATCTCTAGCTCGGGCAATGCCGTGTTGTTGTCTTCTTGCTTCACGGCATTCGGGTCTGGCTTTGCGCCGGGTTTGCGAGATTTCTGCGTCACGGCTTGCAGTCGCTTGCTTTTCGCGGCCGTGACTTCCTCACTCGCTCGACCGCTCTTGCGCTCCAGTGCCAGACCTAACAGTTTCCGATACGTTTTCGCCACTTCCTGCCATTTCTCCGCCTCAAAGCCCGCGCCTTTGTGGCTCATGCACGCGCGCACCAAGCCTTCGCGCGCTTTTTTGCCATTGCCTTTCGCGCCGCCGCCCACGGCTTCGCCGTAGCTGCTCCAACGGTATTGCGCGGGGTCGCTGACCATTCCGGCTCTAACAGGATTGAGGTCGATGTAGGCCGCCATCATCCGTGCCGCGATGCCACTTTCCACGATCACGCTCTTGAAACGATCTTCCCACAAGGTTCCCGTGCGCTGATTCTGCCGATTGTACCAACGCGTCATGCGTTGCATCAAGGTGCGCATGAATTCACTCAAATCATGCATCCGGTAGGTATAGCGGGCATGAATTTCCGCAGTCCATTCGGTGAGTTTCTTTTCACGCGCTTCCTGCAATTGTCCCGCCACCTCGTTGACAATCGCTTCGCTGTAGAGCCCGCCCAATCGTTTGAGCAACTCCTCATCACTGATGCCGCCCTCCGGCATCGGCGGCACTTCGAGCAGCACGTGAACATGATTCGACATCACGCAATACGACAGCACCCGACAGCCGGAAAATTTCTCCATCATCCGCATAATGATGCGAAACTGCTCTCGTTCGAGGTCCCCAAAGGCAAACCGCCGCTCCACTACCCTAGAGATGCAGTGGTAAATCACCGGTTTTTCCCGTGAATTCTTCCATGGAGATAAAAATCGTTTACTCATTGTTGCTTCTTTGTGCGCCCATTCTACCGCCGCGCTCCCGCATGGCAAGGACTTTTTCTGCATATTCTGCGGGAACTTGTATGAACAATGCGCTGGATGCTTTCCTCGAAGCGGTGCGCCGCCAGGAAGGCCGCATCCGCGCCGAGTACGATAAAGAATCCGCCGTTTATGCCGAATTTTATCCTCAAGGGCTGAATGAATACAACCAAGCCAGCCTCGCCGATGTGGAAGCCTTGATGCTCCGCTACGCACAAGCCGCCGAGCGCCATGTCGCGCTGCTGGGACAGAATTTTGTCGACACCTTCAAGGATTTTCATGCGGAATTCACCGCCGCGCGCACCGCGCAACTGCTGGCGATCGGCGGAGTGAAAGCCGAAAAAACGGACACCCGCAGCAACCGCAATGCCCTGGAAGACCAATTGATGGACAATTTGTTCACGCTGGCGATGAAATTCAAACGAGATGCGGATGCCGGAATGGCCTACTTCGATCAATCCTTCCTACGCGACACCGACGCGGCAGAAGAGGAAGCAGACGATGCCCCGCCACCACCGCAGGCATGAGCGCGCCGCCGATTACTTCAACCAATCCCTGTCAAGCAAGTTCCCAGACTACGAGATGGGGACTGACAAATTAGGGCAAGGTGGCCAACGCACCTGTGCCGGGGCATTTCCAATTTCGGAAGGTGGCCAAGTTCCGCGTGCCGGGGCAATCATTGCGCCCGACCGCACCACTCACCCGATCACATCCGGCCAGTTGGTGTGGAACATCTCGCCGCGTGGTTTGTCGATGCGCTCGTAGGTGTGCGCACCGAAGAAATCGCGCTGGGCTTGTAGAAGGTTGGCGGGGAGTACGGCGCTGCGATAGCTGTCGTAGTAGCCCAAC
>CAMAQB010000019.1 GCA_945860285.1 Akkermansia muciniphila
TGACTTCACGAAAATCACTGCGGAGAGGCTGCTGGAAGTCGAGGAGGAAATCAATCAGCGCCCACGCAACATCCTGGCCTATCAGTCGCCGAGCGATCTGCTTGACCATTTGAGAACAACCGAGCATAGTCCCTGCGGCGGCTTTCGCGGTGTTGCGGGACTCCACTTCAGGACTCGCTCCGCTCGCCCTTCAGTTCCATCCCGCAACACCGCGAAAGAACCAACGAAACAAAACAACCAATCAGACGAAACGACTCCTCGCCGAGATATTCGCTAACAATTTGAATCCGCCTAATCTAATTCTTGTTGTTGGTTGGATTATGGTCCAGAATTTTAGCGCACCTCAAACACTTGAAATTCAACATAAAGTGCAACGCCTCTGCGCCTCTTCGGCTTCGGACTGAATGGTGTCGATTACGCCGCGGAAACCGACCCGAATGTCGCGGTGCCGTCGTTATCGTTATCGCCGCGGATTAGCGATGTGGTGCGCCGTCACCACCGCTGGCTTGCTCGATTTTATTCTTTCGCTTCTTGTCCCATTTTACTCCCAAAATGAGCAGGAGAGCCATCGCCATCGGATGTGTTAGAATGAGCGACCGGGAATGCCAAAGGCTGTAGTTCCAGGTTTGCTCCGTGACCTCGGTGTCTTTGCCATGCTCCGACACAAAAAAACGCCCCTCCTTTTTGGATCCATTGGCTGACGAGCCGCCGATGATGATCGAACCAACACCAAACGCAACGAAGTTACAAACACACAGGATCAAAATGGCCGTCGCGATCTTCATGCCTTATGTGTCGACTGGCTGTGTTTTTGCAACAGCCGCAGTTTTTCCAAGGCGGAGCCGTCGCGGATTGTTTCGCGGGCGATGTCGAGTCCGTCGCCGATATGATCGGAAAGTCCTGCGCAGGTCAGTGCGGCGGCGGCATTGAGCAATACGATGTCGCGCTTGGGACCGCATTCCTTGCCGGAGAGAATGTTCTCAAGAATCACGGCATTTTCACGAGCATCGCCGCCTTGCAGATCATCGACCGATGCGACCGCGAGGCCAAAATCTTCGGGACATATCTCTTCGTCCTCCAGATCCTGATAGTTGCCGGATTTGCAAATGCGCGTGGGCCCCATCAGACTCACCTCGTCAACCGACCGCCCATCGGCGGTGCCGCCATTGACTACCCAGGCGCTGTCACGACCGAGGCGTTGAAGAATATCCGCGAATACCGGACAGAGGTCGCGCGAGAACACACCGGTGAGCTGGCATTCGGGCCGCGCCGGGTTCAGCAGTGGACCGATCAAATTGAAGATCGTGCGGATCTTCCGCTGACCTAACAATTTCCTCGCCTCGGCCACCGCCTTGAATGCGGGATGATAGGCCGGAGCAAACAAGAAACCGAGCCCTGCTTTGTCGAGGCATTCCCGGAACCCGTCCGTCTTCAAATCCAGCCGAACGCCGAGCGCCTCCAGCACATCGGCGCCGCCGGATTTCGAAGTGATGCCGCGGTTGCCATGTTTGACGACCACCGCGCCCGCTGCGGCGGCGATGAACATCGCCGTGGTGGAGACGTTGAAGAGATTCAGGTGGTCACCACCCGTTCCGCACATGTCGAGAGTCGGCCCCTGCAAATCGAGCAGGTGAATGTGCGGATTCACCGCATGTTCGAGAAACGTTTCGACAAATCCCGCAATCTCCGCCGGTGTTTCACCCTTGGCGGCCAGTGCCTCTAACAGATGTGCCTTTTTTTCCGCCGAAGCAGACGGATCCAACAAAAATTCCGCCGCGACCTCGATTTCCCGCGTCGACAATTCCTGCCCGCCTTCCAGATGATGTATGAGCGAATCCATGTTATCGAGGAAATGCTAGCATGAGCGCGGTGGCGTGAACATCGAAAACATCAGTCATCGATCCACTTGTCGAGGGCCTGCAGGAGTTCATCGCTGCGTTTCACATGATAGAGTTCGGGGAGTTCGATGGTGGCGCGCTTGCCGCTGCTGTTTTGGAAATGCAGCCACACCGGGGTTTTGCCGGGATAACCGGCGATGATGTGGCGGATGTCCTGCAGGTCGTGCTCGCCGTGACGAGTGGTCCAAAGTGTGAGTTGCACAGGGCCCTTGTCATTCTTGGAAGCGACGCGGGGTTTGAGTTCATCAATTTCATAGCCAGTAAGACGACGTTGACCCGTGCGGTCGTCCGTTTGGATCGAAGCCTTGCACTTGATGATTTTTCCAGGTTCGAGAAAACCTTTTTCGCGTGCGGGCACGAATGATTCACCCCACACCACCAGTTCGGTTGAGCCGGTGAAGTCTTCAATGACCAGCACCCCGAATGGTTTGCCGTTCTTGGTGGTTTTCGCATCAACCGTGCGGATCATTCCGGCAAAAGGAAATCGCGCGCGCGCATTGGATGTATCGAGATCATCGATGAGACCGATCTTGCAAAACTTGTCGGAATCCAACAGCCCGCGGAATTTGTCCAGCGGATGTCCGGTGACATAAAATCCCAGCAGCTCTTTTTCATGAGCGAGGCGTTCATCCTTCAGCCATTCTTCCAGCACTTCTCCGTGCCTGTTCGGAGCGAGCGGCGGTGCGAAATCGATCGAATCGAACAACGACACCTGCCCCGAGGCGCGGTCCTTCTGCAATGACGACGCAGCCGCAACCACGGCATCGAGCCGCACAAACATTGTCGCGCGGTTATCACCTGTCCAATCGAGCGCGCCCGCCTTGACGAGAGTCTCAAGAATGCGCTTGTTGATCACCCGGGAATCCAGCCGGTTGGCAAGATCCTCCAGGTTTTTGAAAGCACCATTTTTGTCACGTTCCTCGATGGCCTGGGCCATGGCGGCCTCGCCACAGTTCTTGATGGCGGCCAAGCCATAGCGAATGGCGGCTGATCCGGCGGGAGTTGTTTCGGCAAGAAAGCGCAGGCCCGATTTGTTGAGATCCGGAGGCAGGATCTCGATCTTCATGCGGTGGCACTCGGCGACGAAAACGGAGATCTTGTCGGTGTTGTTGATCTCATTCGAGAGCAGGGCGGCCATGAATTCAACCGGATGATTGGCTTTGAGATAAGCAGTCCAGTAGGAGATATGCCCATAACAAGCCGAATGGGATTTGTTGAATCCATAACCAGCAAAGCCCTCGATCTTGTTGAAAATCTGGTTGGCCAGCGACTCGCCGATGCCGTTGGTTTTCGCACAACCCTCGACAAAAACACCGCGCTGTTTGGCCATTTCGGCCGGATCCTTTTTTCCCATCGCGCGGCGGAGCAGGTCGGCACCGGCGAGGGTGTAGCCGGCAAGGAGTTTAGCGGCATTTTGCACCTGCTCCTGATAAATCATGATGCCGTATGTCACTCCGGAGACCTGCTCCAGCAAGGGATGCTCGAACATCGCTTTTTTGCGACCCTTTTTCACCTCGATCATCTGGTCAATGTAAAGCATCGCTCCCGGTCGATACAGGGCGAGCAAATCAATGATGTCCTCGATTCGATCCAATCCGTACTTGCGGCACACCTCCACCATGCCGCCGGACTCCAATTGGAAAATGCCCATCGTTTCACCGCGGTTGAGGATTTCAAATGTTTTCGGATCATCCAACGGCACGTCGGCCACGCGGAATCCGGGAATTTTCCTGCGGATATGGCTCTCGGCATCGTGAATCACGGTCAGGTTTTTCAGACCGAGGAAGTCCATTTTCAAAAGACCGACTTCGGAAATGGCGTCCATGTCAAACTGCGTCACCACCTCACCCTCATTGCCAACCGTCAGCGGCAGGTGTTCATCGAGCGATCGGTCGCCGATCACCACGCCCGCGGCATGCACTCCGGTATTGCGAACCAAGCCTTCGAGCTTGAGCGCGTAATCCCACAATTCCTGAAAGGTCGACGACGACTCGACCAGCTCGCGCAGCTCGGTGTTCTTGTCTAAATCGCGGCGCAGGATGGAGTCCCTGTATTTTTCCTTGTCCTCTTCTTCGAGCGGCTTGGGGTCGATCATTTTCGAAAGCCGGTCGCCATCGCCGTAAGAAACCCCCATCACCCGGGCCACGTCGCGGATCACGCTTTTCGCGCCCAGGGTGCCATAGGTGATGATCTGGGAAACGCAACGACGGCCGTATTTCTCCCTAACATATTCAATCACCTCGCCGCGTCGCGACTGGCAGAAATCGATGTCGACATCGGGAGGACTGACGCGTTCCGGGTTGAGGAAGCGTTCGAACAACAAGCCATAGCGCAGCGGGCAGATGTCGGTGATGCCTAGGGTGTAGGCGACCAGCGATCCCGCCGCCGAGCCGCGGCCCGGACCCACGGGAATGTCGTGATCCCGCGCCCATTTGATGAAATCCGCGGTGATCAGGAAATAGGAAATGAAGCCCAGCTGACTGATCGTTTCGATTTCATAATTGAGGCGCCCGGTTATCGCCGCTTCGGCGGATTTTTCCGCACCATACCGTTGCAGCAGTCCTTCGAAGCAGAGTTTCCGAAAATATTCCTCACGGGGCGATCCATCGGGTGTGCCAAACTGCGGATACTTTTCCGAGCTGGTTTTATCGAGCTTGAGGGTGACATTACAACGCTCGGCGATCTCCAATGTCGCATCGCAGGCCTCCGGAGTATTCTGGAAGATCTCGCGCATTTCCTCGGCAGTTTTGAAATACACCTCCGGGGTGTAATGCATGCGGTTTTCATCGATGAGTTGTTTGCCCGTGCCGATGCAGATCAATGCGTCGTGAGCCTCGTGGTCACTGCGATGCAGGAAATGCACGTCGTTCGCCGCGACGGTTTTCAAGCCCGCCTCGCGCGCCAGAGCGATGAGTTCGGGCAGGACCTGCAATTGCGGTCCGAGCTGGTGATTGTGGATTTCGACGTAGGTGTTCTCCTTGCCGAAGATGTCCACCAGTTCCGCCAGTGTCTGCGCGGCTTTTTCCCGGTCCCCGGCGAGAAGCCATTCGTTCACAGGTCCGGAAATGCAACCGGTGAGACAGATGATGCCCTTGGAGAACTTGCGCAGGTCGCCAATTTCGACCCGTGGTTTGCCGTAGTACATGCCCTCAAGATGCCCGACGGTGACTAGTTTCGTTAGATTCTGCCAGCCCTCGTTGGTTTCCGCGAGCAGGGTCATGTGGCAGTTTCTTTTGCGCCCCGGGATGTCCCGCTTGTCATCCTTGGTCGTCGGACAAAGATAGATTTCGCATCCGAGGATCGCTTTGATTTGCTGCTTTTTGCAGGCCTTATAAAACTCGATCGCACCAAACATGTTGCCATGGTCGGTCATCGCCACTGCTGGCATGCCGAGTTGCGCGGCGCGCTTGGCTACATCGGCGGCACGGGTCATTCCATCAAGCGTGGAATATTCCGTATGCAGGTGGAGGTGGACAAAAGAATCGGGCATCGTCGCTGCACCAGCGTAGTCGCGACCGGGGTGGCTGGGCAAGCGAGTTGATGAAAAAAATCCTTGGTGGCAGAGGGCGGATTTGAACCGCCGACCAAAGGCTTATGAGTCCTCTGCTCTACCCCTGAGCTACTCTGCCATTGAAAAGACCGCCTTTTCCACACGGCGGGCGCGGAGGGTGGACGAAATGAAGCTGTTTGTCCAACAAAAAATGCGATCAATGTTTCCGCAAAGTGCGGACTGGTCCATCTTTGCCGTCCTTCTGGCCAACAGGGCTTACTTGCGTCAGTACCGGGCGGCTCACCTACAATGGCGCGTCGGCAGAAGAACGAAGATCTGCTGAAACTACTCCGCCAGCACTGCAAAATCGATCCATTGACCCTGACCGCCTTCATGAGAATGAACGGCAATGGTGTTGGTGCCTTTTTTCAGTGCCTTTTTCATCAAATCGGTGGCCGGTATCAGGTAATAACCCTTCGAGCCATCGACCGCGATGATTTGCTGACCATTGATGTGGATTTCGGTGTTGTCGTTGTGGCGAATCACCACCGCGCCATTTTTCAAATCGGCCCCGTCGTATTCAAAGGTTTTCCGAAAGTAAATCTCCGGTGTTTTCCATTCGGTTTTCGAGCCGTTGCCATTGCCGAATGGCGCGAGTCCACTCGGCCAAGCCTTGTCGTCGAAGCCCTCGTTCAGCCATCCTTCGGCGGGTTTTTCCGTCGTGAATTTGTAGGGAGTGCTCAGTTTTCCGTCTTGCTGCGCGCCCACAAGCACCTTCCACTTGGCGGTGAGAACATGCGTCGACGGCTGCGGCGCCTGAGCCTCGTTGCGCTCATAAGCTGCCTGGCGCGAAGTGATTTCGTGAATTTTCCTCACGTCGAACTTCGGCTTGCGATTGTAATAATAGAGGCCGTTGCGCTCCTGTTCAATATCCGTCAACTGGGTGTAACAAAAGCCGAACAAATTGGGATTATCGAGCATGGCATCAATGGTTCCCTTGTAGCGAAGATAGAACTCATCGAGATTTTTCGGACCGTTGCCATAACTCCAGCCGTCGCCTGTCGCCCAGCCGATGCCGCCGATTTCGCTGATCATGAAGGGAACACCGCGATCCGCCTGGGAAGACGAGGCGTTGTAGTATCGGGAGGGAGGAAAGGGACCTTCGGGCGGTGCCCTGAAGAAGTTCTCCCAGCGCTTGCGCAGGCTTTCCGGTTCGCCGGTATAGTCGTGAGCATCCCTGACTTCCGGATGCGGCAGCGTGTGCGCCCAGCCGCTGGATTCCAGCGCAGGCCGTGTCGGGTCGATCGCCTTGGTGATGTTCCAAATCATCTGCTGCAACTCCCCTGTGTCCTCAAAGTTCTCGTTGAATGCGCACCAACCGACGATCGACGGGTGATTGCGATCGCGCAACAGGATCTCGGTCCATTCGTTGACTACGGCGGAAAAACCCTCGCGCTGGTTACCGTATCCCGCATTCGGATACTCGCCCCAGACCAAATAGCCGAGTTTGTCAGCCCAGTAGAGGAATCGCGGTTCGAATACCTTCTGGTGCAGCCGCGCGCCGTTGTAGCCGCAGGCCATCGACATGACGATATCCTGTTTCAAGGCTTCATCGGAAGGAGCCGTCCACAATCCATCGGGATAGAACCCCTGATCGAGGATCAAGCGTTGGAAAACCGGCTTGCCATTGATGAGGACCTTTCTTCCCTCGATCGCGATTTTACGCAGTCCGAAGTAGCTCTGCAGTTGATCGATTTTCTCCTTGCCGCTGGCGAGGGTGAATTTCAGATCGTAAAGAAACGGCGCACCCGGTTCCCACAGTTTGACCGACTTGAGATTGATCACCAGCCGGCTCTGACCCGGACCCGTGGAGGTCTCGGAGCCGACCAGCTCATCGCCTGCATAGGCCTCGACAGTCAGCGCAAGGTCCTTGTCCGCGCCGTTGATTTTGGCATCGATCAACACCCGCCCGTGATCGGGATCGGGCACGACGGAAATGGTTTCCACAAAGGAAGATCCGACGGCCTCCAGCCAGACCGGCTGCCAAATGCCCGTGGTGCGGGTGTAAAAACAGCTGTAACTCTTGTCACCGCTTTGCTTGCCACAGGGTTGCAGGCCCGACCACATATCGTCGATCACCTTGACCACCACCTCGTTCGCACCGTCCTTGACGAACTTGCTGATGTCGAAGGAGAATTGAACATTCTCGCCGACATGCATGCCTGCCAGCTGACCGTTGATGTAAACCCAGGATCGATAATCGACTCCGCCGAAATGAATGCGCACGCGTTGGCCTTTCATCGCGGCTGGCAGATCGAATGTCCGACGATACCAAACATCCTTGAGTTTCAGGGTGTTGCCGAAGCCCAGGCCGGACAACTTGCTCTCGGGACAGAAGGGTACGATGATCTTCGATGCGAGATCCTTGCCGTACGTTAGACCACGCGAATCGCCATCGGCCTCCTTGTCGTTTTCAAACTGCCACTCGCCATTGAGACTCATCCAGTTCCCCCGGAACATGTCGGGACGTGGATGTTCCGGACGCGGTGTGGCGGCCGACGCGGCAAAAATTCCCGCCAGCATGCCAGCAAGAAAAACAGGGAAACAGGGAAAACGTGGAATGGTGCACTGATCTTTATTCATAACAATTCGTTGGGCGTTGTAAAAAATGCGCCATCAACGGCATCATCCGCAATGGCAGGCCGTGCCGCAGGATGACGCGCGCCGCGCGGCAAGTTTTTCCTCAAGGGCGATGGCAGTCGGCGTAATCGACAACCCGCCCAAATTGGTGCAGCGCACCTCGCGCGGCATCTGTTTTGCCACCTGCTTGGCGGTCTCGATGACTTCGTCGAGAGGAATCACCGGGTCATATCCCGCCAGAGCCATGTTGGCGCAGGACAGCGCATTGCTGGCCGCCATCACATTCTTGCCGAGACAGGGAACCTCCACCCGGTTGGCCACGGGGTCGCAGATCAGCCCGATCATGCTCTGCATCGCCATGGAAGCGGCGGCAACTGCTTGATTGAGTGTGCCATCCGCCAGCGTGACCAATGCCGCAGCGCCCATGCTGGCAGCCGAACCACCCTCGGCCTGACAGCCGCCAACCTCGGCGGCAAATGTCCAGCGCGTGGCGATGAACACACCGATCAAACCGCTCGCGAGCATGGCCTTTGCCATGGCAACTTCATCCAGCCCCATGGCTTCCGCCATTGCAATGACGGCACCGGGCAACGCCGCACAGGCCCCGGCCGTAGGCGCTGCCACGATAACTCCCATCGAGCTTTTCACCTCCATCAACGCGGTGACATAAAGAATGATGCGGTTCAAGGCCCCGCCGTCGAGCAAACGGCCTTGTTTCATCAATTCATCAAAACGACCACACTGATGACCGAGCACGCGATCCTCGTATTCCGTGCCGGCAATCCCCTCGGCGATGGAGTTGCGCAGAATGCGTACGATCTCCACCATTTTGCCGATCACTTCCGCTTCACTCAGCCCACCGCGCGCCATTTCATACTGCACGGCGAGCTGCCACAAGGGAGTGTCGCGTCCACCATCGCACTGCAACATCGCGGCACAACTGCCGAAGGGAACACTCATGCCCTTGCGGGATTGCACGGGCAACACGGGAGACAGGCGTTTCACCGATCGAACCCCTTCGAGTCCGCTGATGATCCCATCGCTGACAAAGGAACCCGCTTTCACCTCCAACAGGCAGCGACCCTCGGATCGATGCAGCAGAATTTCATCCGCCTCGAACCGGCTTGCCAACGCCGCCATCAACGCTCCGCCATCACCCTCGGGAAAGAGCAGCGTTTCATGGCAGTCGCCGAACATCGAAACGGCAAAACCATCAACATCGATAACTTCCATCATGCCACCACCCGTTGAAATCGCCCGCAGGGTATGCACTTCCTTCTCGCTGCGCAGCGTCAATCGATAGGTGTTCGGATGAGGGTCGCCTGCATCGACGGTTTCGATGGCAATGCGAACACCGGTTTCGAGCAGGGTTTGCATGGATCCCGGCAGTCTCGCATCCGCGGCATCCCATCCCATCAGCCCACCGAACAATCCCATGTCCGATCCCTGGGTGTCGTGCGTGTTGGGCAGTGAGCCGTTGCGGTCAAACTCGACGAGAACATCGATAAAATCCCCTTCCATCAGATCGCGGGCCAGTCGCCCGATCCTCAAGGCGGCTGCACAGTGCGAGCTCGAAGGACCGCGCATCACCGGTCCGATCACATCATTGAAGATACTGACAATCATATTTTATTCCGTTACATTGAAGTCCTCAAACATGACAAGCGGTTCACAACCGCCGCAGCCTAGTCCGGGAAAGAAGAAATTGCCAGTCTTACCTCGCCTTCACGGGCGGAAAATCCCGTGAGCCATTTCTGTTTGCATTTCTCAAGGGTGATGATAGGAATCCGGGGCGTTCAATCGTCCGCATCGTGAATGGACAAGTCCACGCTAAATGCCTCAGCGCTCAATGACTTCCTCGGAATCCCCGCGATTCTTTCGTCCTTTGCCGATGAACAAACAGGAGTTGCTGACGCGGATGTGGTTCTGATGTTGCAAGTTGCGAGGGGCGACCACCCCGCATTCGAAACTCTGGTAAAACGGCATCAAAAACCATTACTGAACTTTTTTGTCCGCATGGGCGCTTACTCCGACAGTGAAGACCTTGTTCAGGATACTTTCGTCCGCCTCTACCGCTACCGTGAGCGCTACCAGCCCACGGCGAAATTCACCACGTTCCTCTATGTCCTGGCGCACCGGGTCTGGGCGGATCTTGGCCGCAAAAGGCAGCGGAGCGATCGACTCTCCGCCAGCATCCAGACGGAAGTGGAAACTTGCAGCCAAACAGCAGATGCGTCACCCATGCCCGTCATGGACGTTGAAGCGGCGTTGGACAAACTTTCGGACAAACTGCGCGATGTCATTGTCCTCAACATTTATCAGGGCCTGCGCTATCAGGAAATCGCCGATGTTTTGAATATACCGTTGGGCACAGTCAAATCCCGCATCAACCTGGCCATCACCGCATTGCGTGAAATATTCCATGAAGAACAACACTGACCATCCGGCTAACGGCCAAGACTGCCGCTTCCATGAGGATGCCGCGCGCCACTTCACGGGAGAAATTTTCCTCGCGGAGTTTCAGTCCCACTTGAAGGAATGCCCCTCCTGCCAGGAAGTCGGTGCCGTGCTGCAACGCCTGCGTTCCCTCCCCGCTGTGGATGTTTCCGACCATCTAACAGCCCATGTTCTCGCGGCAATCCAACAGCCGGAAACAAAACTCGTTCGTCCGCAATTCCACCTCTGGGCTGCTGCAGCCGTCGTGGTGATCGGCCTTACGGCAATGAGCATCTGGCCGTTTGGAAAAAAACCAACGGAAACTCTTGCGCAAAGCAGTCAACCAGCGGTTGTGGCGCAAAACACCGACCGCAGTGTGCAGGAGGCGCTGGACTGGTTCTGCCGCACCCAGGAGACCGATGGTTCCTGGAGTCCGGCCCGTTGGGGCGGTGATCCGCGATTTGAAGTCGCGTTGACTGCCCTGCCCATGCTCGCCATTCTTTCTGCGGGTGCCGAAAAGACGCCACAGCGCGTGGAAGTGATCGCCAAGGCCCGGCAATATCTGCAATCCACCTGTGACCGCAAAGGCCGCTTCGGTCCGCAGTTTTACGGTTCATCCTACAGCCAGGGCATTGCAACGCAGGCACTGCTGTCATGCTACAAAAACCGTCCCGATGAGGAAAGCAAACGCCTGCTCGACAACGCGTTGACCGTGATTGTTTCCCAACAGCATGCGAATGGATGGTGGGGGCTGGGCGGAAATCCCCAACCCGATCTATCCATCACATTGTGGCAGGTAGAAGCATTGAAAATGGCCGTGGATCTCGGTTGGAAGAATGTGCAACCTCATCTCACCCTTGGCGCGAAATGGGTGGCTACCCACTCCCATGCCGACACCACTCCGCGAAACGGAATCACTTCCGGCGGAGAAGTCGATTATTTCAATGCCTATTTTGCAACCACACTTCTCAAATCGGCGAATGATGAATCCTCCCGCCAGCGCTTGGCCTCGATTCGTCACACCTTGCTCGGTAAACAGGTTCAAAGGGGCAACGACTCCGGCAGTTGGACACCTGATGACCGTTGGGGCATGGCCGGAGGCAGGCTTTACACCACGGCACTGGCTTCTCTCTCGCTGCACTGACCTTGCGGAGACCGCGATCAACGATCAGGGCATCGCCGGGAATCACTTACGGAAAATTCCATCGTGACACGATAGAAAAAATGCATCGTTCCCACGATTGCCACTGCAGGTCGGAATAAAAAAATTCACACCGCCACTGAACCTTTCGCGAATCCCCGACGCTCATGATTTAGGAAGGTGCCAAATGCTCCTTGCATCGATCAACTGAGACACACGTCCGAGACATGAACAACAGCAGCCAAGACAATCGGCCCCGCAAGCGGGGAATCGCACTCAAGAATCCTTCCCACCTGAAGGGACAACCAAAGAAAACCGCGGGAATTCTGCTCCCGGCAATTCTCATCGCACCTCTGCTGGCGCACGGCCAGGACTTGTTGAAGCCACTGGTCGTCACGGCAACACGCTCCCAGGTTCCGCTCGCCGACACGGCCTACACCAGCACTTATCTGGATGAGGATTTTCTTTCGGAAAACACCCGGCGCAATATTCCCGATGCGCTCAGTTTCACTCCCGGAGTGCTTGCCCAAAAAACCACCTACGGTCACGGCTCCCCTTTCATTCGCGGCATGACCGGTCGCAGCAACCTGCTGTTGGTTGACGGCATACGCCTCAACAACTCCACGTGGCGGGGCGGTCCGGTGCAATACTGGAACACGATCGATTCCTACTCCATCGACCATCTCGAACTGATCAAAAGCCAGGGCAGTGTGCCTTATGGCAGCGATGCCGTGGGCGGCACCCTCAACGCCTTTACCAAGGATTCCGGATTCCGCGACGAGGCGCAAGACCGGTTTTTCAGCCACGGCTCCGGATACTATGAATATCGTAGCAACGGCGAGGGATCAAACATCGGACGCCTGGAAGGATCGATGGGACAGGGCGGAAAATGGGGCATGAATGCCGGCATCAGCGTCAAGGATTTTGGCGACATCCATGACTCGGCGGTGGGCACGATGAAAAACACCGGCTATGACGAAACCGACTGGGACCTGCGTTTCGACATGGCGCTCAACCCTTCCACCACCCTGACAGCCGCATTGCAGCATGTGCAACAGGACAATGTCTGGCGCTGGCACCGTACGATTTACAATCCCGGCTGGGATCATGATGGGCATGTTTCAGCTCCCGGAACATGGCTTGGCAACATCTACGATCAGGATCGATTGTTAGGTTACTTGAAAATCGCGTCCGAAGACCCCCGCGCAGGCTCCTGGATTTCACGCTGGTCGGCGACGCTATCGTATCAGGATTCATCGGACAGCGAATTTCAGGACCGTCGCACAGCTGTGGGTCAGTCACTCAGTTCCACCCGCTATCAACAAATCCAGGAAGCCGATGTGCAAACCTACGGCATCGACCTTGAATTTGAATCGCCGATGGGCCCGGGGAAATGGATTTACGGTTTGGACTACTACCAGGACGAAGTGGGCAGTTACGCCACACGCAACACCGGCAGCGGTTCTGTTTTTCGCCCCGCCTCCCGTCCGGTAGCCGATGATTCGACTTACAAACTTTTCGGCCTTCACGGTCAGTATCATTGGTTGGTGAATGATGCCCTCCGCATCGAGTCGGGCGTGCGTTACACCTTCGCGCAGGCGGAAATCGGCAAGCGCTGGGATGCCAATGCCGGTGCCGACATTTCCTCGCAGCGGGAATGGGACAATGCCGTTTTGTCGCTGCGGGCGATCCATGACTTCAACAGCGAATGGTCGATGTACGGTGGTGCCTCACAGGCATTCCGCGCGCCCAACCTTGCCGACCTTTCCGGTGCCACAACCAGCCGATCCGGTGTGGAGACCGGCGGATCGGTGGATCTGGATCCGGAACGCTACATCACCTACGAAATCGGCACCCGCCATGGCACGGAGCATACGTCGTTCCAAGCAGCGGTGTTTTATACCGACATTGATGACATCATCACCGATGTCCCCGTCAGCATGGGATCGAGCACTTCGCAATCGGAAAACGGTCGCAATGGATACATCTACGGATTTGAAATCGAGGGGGCATGGGAGATCAACGAACAATGGTTGTTGACGGGATATGCCGCATGGCAAAAGGGTGAAACCGAAACATCCAGCTATGTCGGCGGCCCGGTCACCGAAGAACCCTACAGCCGCGCGCTTCCGCTCACCGCATCAGTGGCCTTGCGTTGGACGCATCCTTCGAAAAAATACTGGGTTGAAGGCCGGGTGGTCGGTGCCGAAAAAGCGGATCGTCTCTCGGCGGCGGACATTGCAGACAACCAGCGTTTCCCAAGCGGCGGCACTCCGGCCTATGTGGTGCCGTCGATGCACGCGGGCTGGCAGGCAACAGAAAACCTGTTAGTCACTGCGGGCCTTGAAAACATCACCGACGAAGACTATCGCAACCATGGTTCAGGCAACAACGAACCGGGATTCAATGCCATTCTTGGCGTGAAAGCCACGTGGTAGATGCTCAGGCGGTCGGGGCGGCGGGATACTCACGCCCCCCGAATACCGCCGAGCCAACGCGCACATGCGTTGCTCCCTCTTCGATGGCGACTCCATAATCACCACTCATGCCCATGCTCAAGGCGGGCAATGACACGCCTGACTTGCCTTGCAGTTGATCGCGCAATTCCCGCAGTCGGGCAAACCACGACCTCGACTTTTCCGGATCCACTGCCATCGGCGGCACGGTCATCAGCCCCTGGATTTCCAGCCGATCAAGCGACAGCAGCGCATCCCATGACTCGGTCAACTGCTCTGCGGAAAATCCACCCTTGCTCGTTTCCGCCGCCAGATTCACTTGCAAAAACACGCGGGGAAACAGGCCGACTTCGCCCGCCAGTTCATTTGTGTATTGGGCGAGGCGCAATGAGTCAATGCTGTGGATCATGCTGAACAAAGGCAGCACCTTGCGTACTTTGTTGCGCTGCAACTGGCCGATGTAATGCCACTGCAACGCCGACGGCAGCAAAGGAATCTTCCCCTCCGCTTCCTGCAGACGGTTTTCACCAAAGTGAATCTGCCCTGCCAGAAAAGCCTCGTTTACATCAGCGGCGGCGAATGTCTTCGAAACCGCGATCAAAGTAACATCGCTCGCATCCCGTCCGACCTTCTCACAGGCCGCGCGGATGTTTGCGCCCACTTTTTCAAGATTCGCCGCAATTCCATCCATCAACGTTCGGCCGTTTTTTTCAAAACACCTGCGGTTTTCGAAGCTTCGGTCATGTCGACCAAATCAGACAAAATCGACAGACCCTCGCGTTTCACCGAGTCCATGCCGCTGGGCCATTTCGGGGTATCGTCCAGATCTGCTGTTTCATCCTTGGCCTTGCGCATGTAGTCCTCGTTCTCCGCAGCCGGATCGAACTCATGTGGCGGTTTGTTTTCGCTGATGTCGGCAAGCGACAGTTTGGAGAACTTCATGCCCGCCTTGTCGGACTTTGCCATTTCGGCAAAACGAAGCAGTCGCTCCTTGTTGCGGGCGTGACGCTTGGCATCGGAGTCCGCCAGTTCCTTGTCGCGGACTTCCTTGTTGAGGGACTCCTTGTTGTTGGCGATCTTCTTCTTGATCTCCGCAACATCCTCACTGATGTAAACAAGATCTTTGTTCTCCTTCACCCGCTTGTCGCTCAACTCCTTCAGTCGCGGCACGAACAAATGATCGCGATCCAGTGGCTCGAAATCGGACGCACGGCGGATGCGGTCGAACTCCATCCGGTTATCGAGAAAACTTTCGCCCACTTCGAGCCCGTCGAGGAAACTCGGCAGCGCGATGTCCGAAATCACACCCTGCAACTGGGTGGAATCGCCGGAGGGGCGATAGAATTTCTGCAGGGTGACCTTGACCGTGCCCGCGCGGTCGCGCCTGGCAAAAAACGGCATCATCCGCCCCACATCCATCAACTGCTGCACCGTCCCCTTGCCAAAAGTGGAGGTGTCGCCGACGATGACCGCCCGATTGTGATCCTGCAGCGCACCGGCCAGAATTTCGCTGGCGGACGCGCTCGTTTTGTCGATCAGCACAACCAGCGGTCCGTCATAGATCGGCTCGCGCAATTCCGAGTCCTTGACCTCGATCTGCCCGAGTTCGTTTTTCACCTGGACGACGGGACCACGTTCGATGAAAAACCCGCTCATTTTGCGCACTTCTTCCAACGAGCCGCCGCCGTTGCCGCGGAGATCAATGATCAATCCGCTGATTTTTTCCTCCATCAAACGTCGCAACAGCTTTTCGACATCCTTCGCGCAACTTGCTTCATCCTTGTCGAAATCCATGTAAAACGACGGCAGTGTGATCCATCCAAGTTTCTCCGGGCGTCCTTTGCTGTCCTTTTTCTCGAAAATTTGCGCGCTGGCCTGCTCGTCCTTCATTTCGACTTTCCCGCGGGAGATGGTTATGAACGATGTTTCCCCGGCCGAAGCGCCGGCGGGTTCCACCTTCAAGCGCACCTCTGTGGCCTCCTTGCCGCGGATCAGATCGACCACCTTGTCGATTTTCATGAACATGATATCGGTGATTTCCCCCGTGTTCAGAGAGTCGACCCCGACGATCCGGTCGTTCAGTTTCAACTGCCCCGCTTTGTCGGCTGGCCCGCCGACAACGATGCCCTTGATGATCGTCGCCCCGTCCTCCTCGGCCTGCAGCATGGCACCAATGCCAACAAGCTGGTTTTTCATGCTGTCCTTGAATCGGGCGATTTCGCGATAGCCCATGTATTCGGTGTGCGGGTCGAAGGTCTTGGTAACCGCCGAGAGAAAATAATTGGCGACATCCTCTTCATCGGCCTCGGCGACGCTGTGCATCAGGCGCTCGTAGCGCAATCGCACTTTCTCCTTGGGGCTTTTCTCCTTGGCCAGGGGATCTTCCTTGCCCTGTTCCTTGGCAAGGCGGGCCACGGTTTCCCGCCGCAAGGTTTCACCCAACAGCGCCTCCTTGATGTTCAGCCTCCAGAGATTTTCCGATTCAGCCCGGTTCTTGGCCCACGGCGCGTTTTTGCGGGTGCGCTCCACACTTTCATCCTTGGTGAAATCAAATTCCTCCTCCTTGAGAATCTTGTTAACGAATGTGGTGCTTTCGGTGACACGCTGTTTGAATGTGTTATAGATGTCGTTTGCGGCACTGACACATTCTTTTTTCAACAGCAATTCATGAATTTTGTCGCCGTAATCAGTTTGAAAACGAGTCACGTCAGTCTGCGTGAAGTAAACCCGCTTGGGGTCCATGTCGCGCAGGAAGGTTTCCAGAAACTTGTTGCTCAGCTGCTTGTCCCACTTGTTGCGGGCAAAATGAGTGTTCTGAAGGAGAATGGCCACCTGCTTGCCGACTTCGTTGTAGTCGGTCGGCTGTTCGGCGGATACGGAACAACTGCTGGCCAGGACCAGGCTCGCGGAGGCCACAATTTGACGAATTTTTTGAAAGCTCATAATCTGCAATATCTGCCGTGTTATCTTACGTGGGTCATTGTGGCATTCTTTGGCAATTTGTCCACGAATCTTAGCATCACTGGCCCGGCGCTTTGTCTTTTTATTTGACCTCCTCCTTGGGAAACTGCCGCTCAAGCCATTCGGCGAAGTACTTGTCGCTGGATTTATCCTCCTCCACCAGCTTCGCAAGTTCCGCTGGATCGACCTGAAATCCGCCCCCGTTAATGATCCCTCCATTCGGGATGAGTCTCATCAACGCGGTGTTCTCCAGATTCGCCGGCCGCCGTGATAGTTCGATCCCGAGGCTCGTGAGTTTTTCATTTTTCCAGATGCCGAAAACCGCCTTGTTGCCCGCGCCCTTGGCACGGATTATGGCGGAGAGGCCCTTGCCAAGGTCGCTGATTTCCATCGGTTGATGCCAGCGGATGTCGTCGAGGGAGACGATGATGTCACCGGGCTGGATGCCTCCTTTTTCGGCGGGGGAATCCTTGGTCACCCAGGTGACAGGAATTCCAAAACACGGTTTGTCCTCGCCTGGCAGCACAATCTGCTCTTCCACGCCCATGGTGATGCCAACGTAACCTTCGCCAAATTTGCCATACTCGCGAATGGCTATGCTCTTCAACAGCTTCAAACATCGCTCGCGGACTTCGGGCTCGTTGGCATCGCGCAACAGGGCTAAAAACTTCTGCCTGGCCTTGTCCGGTTCGCTGGTGGCCCAGGTTTCCATGAACGCCATCGCGCTCTTGCGATCCCCTACGTCGTCCGCAGCCAGTTTTTGAACATGTTCGGCAACCTTCGTGTCTGAAAAATCGTCTGGTTCCGCCTGCGCGCATGGTGGATGCAAAAGCCATATGGCAAGGCATCCCAGGGCCAGACAATTGATCGGTTTCATGATGGGACCTCGAAAATGCAAGCCCTGAGGGTCGGCGCGATCCGCAGCTTAACGGAACGGATTCAAGCTCTTCTCTGGAACCTCAATGGTGTCGTCGGCCTGAAGCTCGATGTTGCGATCCTGAAGATTGTTCAGGTTGTAGGTCCGGCTCAACTTGCCACGCATCAGCAAGGTGCGCTTCACATCGCCAAACTCACTGGCCCCGCCAGCGGCTGCAACGGCCTGGTAAAGCGTCAGTCCAGGAGTCCACGGCTTCGGTCCGGCAGCACGGACAAAACCGCTGATCGTGACAAAATCATTGCGCACAACACCACCAGCTACAGTGGCGCTTATCTGGAATGTCGGAGTGCTGTAAATTCCCGCATTGCGGTAAGCTGCCTCCAACTTCGCAGCGGCAGCGTTGGTGGTCATTCCTGCAACATGAACTTCTCCCAGGAAGGGCATGCGGATGGTTCCTGCTTCAGATACAGAAACAGCGGCTGAATCAATGCGACCCTTCTCTTCCGGCGGGACACCTTGAACGGAGATTGAAATGCCTCGACCTGCTAGAATTGTTTGTCCGATAGCGGATGAACCGAGAGTCAGCAGCACGAGCAACAACAGGGGAATGATACGATTTTTCATTTGGATGGGAGTTAGGTTGGAATTGAATTTGCTTTGAATTGGCGTTGCATTGAAATGAGACGGGAACTATCAATAAAGGGTGTCGTCTTTTTGTGATGAGGCGGCCGGCATGGTGGGACGAGATGGCCGCGGCGCAACGGGATTGTTTTGAATGGATGGAGCCTGGCTTTCCACAGGTGCATAGTAGGTGTAGTAACTCGTGTAGTATTGATACTGGCTGTCGCTGCGGACATCAACGTTGTTGAGCACCACACCGATTACGTTACCGCCGACATTTTCGACCGACTGCTTCACGCGCAGGAGCATGTTGCGGGGCAGCTTGCGGTGTTGCACAACGATCATCGTCAGGTCCACCTCGCTGGCGAGAACCGAAGCATCGCTCACGCCGAGGATCGGCGGGGAGTCCACGAGAACCAGGTCGAAACGCTGTTTCACATCCTGAATCAGCTCCGACATCCGGCGGGAGTTGAGAATACCGGCGGCATCGGCGGGAAGAATCCCCGACGGCATGAAGAAAAGGTTGTCTACGGGAGTTTGCAAAATCACATCCTCCAGCATCAGTTCAGTAGTGAGATAGTTGGTCAGACCCACCGAGTTGTTGATGTCGAAAAACGTATGCAGACGCGGACGGCGCAAGTCGGCATCGATCATCAGAGTCGTGTAACCGCCCTGCGCGCAAATGTAGGCGAGGTTGACCAGAGTGGTTGACTTTCCTTCGCCTGCTCCACCCGAGACAACTGTCAGAGAGTTGTCCTCGGGATTTTTCCGATTGAACTCGATGTTGGTGCGCAGAATCCGATAGGCCTCTGCATCCGGGCTCATGCCGCTCTGCTTGTGCAGGATCCCCACCTCTTTCGGAATCACCGCGAGCACAGGCACTTGCAGGTAGCGTTCGACATCCTCTAGTGTTTTCACGGAGGTATCAAGGTATTCAAGGAAGAACGCGATGCCGACACCGAACACAAGACCGATCAGGGCACCGAGGATCAGGTTCAAGGTTACGTTCGGGCTGGAGGGAAATTGTGCGACCAGAGGCTCCTCATGCAACTCAATCAAATTTTGCGGCTGCTTGATGTTGATGCGCTCGGTATTCAACTTCTCCTTCATCCGGTCCATCATCTGCTGCGAGGTTTCGAACTCGTTTTGCGCATTCTGAATGCTGTACATCAGGATCGTGTGGGTGATTCCCAGTTCCTTGATCTCGGCAAGGCGCTTCTGCAAATCAGCCAGGTCGGCGACCTTGGTTTCCCTTTTGAGTTGCAGCGATTCCTTGAAAGAGACCACGCTGGCCTGCAACTGTTTGAACAAACTCCCGACAGTGGCCGACTGAGCCTTGACGGTCGGATGATTGGGCCCCAATCCCTGCACCTGCATGCCTTTTAAAAGACGCTCTTGTTGTTGATAATCGGGATAGAGCGACTTGAGTTCCTGACCCGAGGTTTCCATGTTGGCGGCGTAGCGGATCACTTCATCGGCATTCAGGCGTCCGATCGTGTTGATCTGGCTATCGATTTCCGATATCGCGGTCCGCGCGGCCTCCACCTGTGATTCAAGCATGGATTGCAAACCCTGCACCCCGTTGGAGCCTGGGTTGTTAGAAAACGTGTCGCGGATCATGGCTGGCGCGCGCCGCAGCAGATTGTCCCTTTGCTTGCGCTTTTCCTCGACAACATCGGATTGATCCAACACGGCCTTTTCCAGTTCCTTGAGTCCCGCTTCCGCAGCTTCGGACTCTTTCGCCTCGCGGCGGCGTTTGTATGCTTCATACACTTCCTTTGCCACATCGCGCGCGTCCACCGGTCCAGTGTGCTTGACAGTGATCGTGATCAGGTCTGTGCCGCGAATGTTTTGCGCATCGACAATGCCACGCAAGGTCCCCATCGCCTCCTCTTCCGTCATTCCCCAGCGGGTCATCAGGTTCAACTGCTGCACGACCAACTTGAGGGTCAACTGCGACCGGATCACCTCGAACTCCGTGGCAAAAAACTGGGCAGTCATGGGACTGGCACCGACGTTATCGTTGCCAAAGGGCTGCAGCATGCGGGTGGAGGGCTTGACCTGCACCACGGCGGTACTCTCGTATTTTTTCGGCATCACATAGGTGATCACGGCGGCTGTCATGAACACCAGCAGCAGGGTCATCAGGATCACGCCGTAGCGGTTCTTTATCACCTGCCAATAGTCGACGGCATGGAGAGTGGCTTCACTTTGAGAATTTTGCGGTTGCATGTGTTGATTTAAATTGGTTGATGGGGGAGTTGAAAAGAGAGGGGCTGTAGCGCACGATCATCATAACCCAAAACAAAACTCCCGCAATGAAAAACATCGCGGGAGTTTGTGAAAATTGTCAGCAAGTGAATTGCCGAGCAAGTCAGAATGAGTAGTTCACGCCCATACTCAGGCGAAGGCGGTCGTAATCATTGCCAAGAAAATCAGAAGCAGAATCGGTGTAGTTGACACTGCACTCACCAGTCAGGGTGTCGGTGAACTTGGCGCGCAAGCCGAGGTAGAGGTTCAGAATGTCCTCGGAAGATCCCTCATCGGTGAGCGCTCCGGGTCCACTGACAATCAATCCCTTGTCGAAATTGATCGAGATGTAATCAAGACCACCGAACAGTGACAGGCGTGGTGACAGTGCATAATCTCCGTTCAGACCGATCCGCAATGCGCGTTGATCGTTGTACTCGTAGCTGGTTAAATCGTCGCTGGTTAAACCAACACTGCGAATCGTGTCGTAGTTTTCAATGCCGTAACGCATGAAACCGCGGACACTGAAGCGTGAATTGATCTGCGAATTCAGTGCTGCTTGCAAATACGGGGAGGTGGTGCTTTCACCGCCATCAACCTCACGCAGCTGCGCGCCGACATCCAACAAGAAAACCGAGGTCGGATTGAGGCGATGTTCGAGTCCCAAAGTGATGTAATGGTTGGTGTTGTCACTTGCATCACCGGTCCATTGCTCGTATTTGTATTGGCCGGTCAGCACGGTGCGCGGGGCAAACTGGTATCGCATTTGATGGTAAATGCTCCACGAATTGCGGTCGGACACTGCGCCGTTGCCAAGGTAGTTCGTAATACTGAAGCCAGAAAAGGAACCCACGCGATCCGTCCAGCGATAACCAACTGAGTTTTCGGAGCTCCAATATGTGTAGGGATCGTTACCCGAGCGGGGGGCGGAAAGCCCGTAGGAATATTCTGGCTCCATTTCATAAGCTAAAAAATTATTGCTTATAAAACGAAGTCGCTCGCTGAAGCGATGTGTGAGGTCGAGGCCCAAACGTCCATTTCCCCTGGTATCGCTCGCACCGGGAAGTTCGGAATCCTGAAGGTAGTAATTCGCGCCAACCCGCGCGTAAAGATCAAGGGTTGTTTGCGGACTGACATTAGTCAAAGTAACAGAAGCATAAGGATTGAGACTCCACACTTCCTCCTCGAAGCCAGGACCGGAAGTGATCGTTGGGTTGAAGTTGTTGTCCCAAACGAGATTCATGCCCACTGTCCATTTTGCAGGGACACTATCCTGGACTTCGTCCTGCAAAAAGTAGAGGCCTTGGGAACTGACTGTGCCCACTGCGGCAATTGAGGCTACCGCAAAGAAGGTTGCTTTTTTCATAATGTAGGATGTTGTGAATTTGTGGGGGGTGAATTAACCTGGGAAGTTCGGCTGATTGTTGTCCGTAGCAGGTTTGGTATCCTCGACGAAGGGTTTAAAAATGAAAAAGGGCATCGGGCCGGAGGGGCGATCAAGGATGCCGCCATTGCTGGTGCCGCCATTGCTGGTGCCGCCATTGCTGGTGCCGGGATCCAACTTGGCAGTAACCGCCTGCACGTCGGTCAACGAGTCGGGCGCAACAGCCACAGCACACTGGGCAATCAAACGCATCTTCTCGGGTGCGGCCATAGCGGCAACTTCCACGATCGAGGCAATCAACTTGTTGTCGGCCTGCGTGGCCGTGATCGCCGACTTGACGATTTCGCCCGCGCAGTCTTGGTTTGCAAGAACGGCTTTTTCAACAATCTGCAAAACCAGGGACTGATTGGAAGCTACCTCTTCCTTGATCGAAATGGAGACCTTGACACAATCTACCTGCGGCTTGTCTGCTGCATGGACTGATGCACAGCAAACTGCAGCGAGGAGGGAGAATTTCAATGTTGTTTTCATATTTGATGTGGTGGTTGGAGGAGAATATAGAGAAATAATTTGATAATGATGGAGCGGGCAGCGGGAATCGAACCCGCATGTCTAACTTGGAAGGATAGCGCTTTACCACTAAGCTATGCCCGCGCTGACATTTGGAGAATAGCCATTTATTCAGCGGGAGGCAACCTTTATTTTGTGAAACATCAAAAAAGCATAAATTTTTTTCTGCTTCGGATCGGCAATTTTCGGTAATTACTTTGTTAAACCAGTCAAAGTCCGCTGGGGTGGTCGATGAATTGACATTCCAGGGAAAACGCATCCGCCAGTTCCGAAGCAAGGAGCCGCACGCCAAACGTTTCGGTGGCATAGTGCCCGGCGTAGTAAAGATTGATGCCCAGTTCTTCGGCCAGAGAATAACTCCAATGCGGTCCCTCGCCGGTGATGAAGGCGTCGAGCCCCGCTGCGTGTGCGACTTCGCTGCCCGCTCCCCCGGTGCAGAGCCCCACTGTGCGAATCCTTTCGGGACCAGCGGGACAGCAATGCACTTTGCCCGCGACGACAGCTTCCAGTCGATGCAGCAATTCCGTTCTGTCCACTTCGAGGCGGCCTTGCAAGCCGATCGGGAGCCCCTTCCACGGCAAAAACGGCTGACAATCCCCCATGCCGATCGCCCGGGCCAGCGCGGCGTTGTTTCCCAAGCGAGGATGCACATCGAGGGGAAGATGTGCACTGTAGATCGCCAGTCCTGCATCCATGGCGCAACGGATTTTTTCGTAAAACGCGCCCCGCAAGGGTTGAGCCCCCTGCCAGAACATGCCGTGATGCACCAAAAGCAAGTCGGATCCCGCGGCGATGGCCTTTTTCACGACAGGCAGTGATGCATCAACCGCGGCTGCCACGCGGGTGACGGTGCCGGGATTTTGCAACTGCAAGCCATTCAACGCGCCGGGATAATCGACGATCTCCGCAATGCGCAGTTCGCGGTCCAGGAAATCGACGACGCGGGAGAGTGAAGCCATGGTCAGGAAACGAGTTCGTTCATCGCGTTTTCGATCTCGGCACGTTTGTCGCGATCCGGTGCGGCCCCGCGCGCCATGTCGGCATTGCCGCCCCCTTTCCCGCCACCGAGGGCGGCAAGTTGTTGCAGCATCGATCCCGCCGCTTTACCGGCGGCCTTCGCCTCGGTGCCGCAATAGGTGCCGAGATGGAGTTTTTCGCCATCGTCGACCAGCAATGCAGCGGCGCCAGCGAAGTGCTGCTTCTTGAGACCGTTGAGAAGTTCCTGCAGCAACGAGGCATCAGCCTCGAAACTCGCTGCGATCGGTCCGCCGGCGGCGATCAATTCCGCCAGCGCGGCATCGGCCTGCTTGGCGGCCGCCCCGGCCTGAAGTTTCTTCACGCGCTTTTCAGCTTCGATCGCGGCTTCCTTGGTCTCTTCGAGCGTGCGCTGGCCATGAGCCAAGGTGGCGTTGATTTGCGAAATGTCGGCCCGCCGGACCAGCATGTCGTCCATGATGTGCGGGAAGTCGTTGACGATGACCGGAGCCTCGCCGTGCGCGGCGAGCCTGTCGTTGGCGGTCTTGAGTTTCTCGCGGGCGGCCTTGAGCTCGGCATCCCATTTTTCAACCGCCTCGTTGAGATAAGCCCATGCGCTTTCGCCGCATACCGCCTCGATCCGGCGGACTCCCGAGGCGATGGCTCCTTCGGATTTGATTTTGAAAAGACCGATCTCACCGGTGTTGCGGACGTGGGTGCCACCGCAAAGTTCCTGGGAGTAGCCGTTGAACTCGTTAGGCTCGCCGCCGATCTGGACGACGCGGACGACGTCACCGTATTTGTCGCCGAAAAACTGCATGATATCGGCGCGGCCTTTGATCGACGCGTGGACCACTTCTTTCCAACTAACGGAATCTTTGGCCTTGATGGAAGCATTGACCTTTTCCTCCATCGCGGCGATCTGCCCGGGTGTCACGGCGGCGCTGTTGAAATCGAAACGCAGGCGGTTTTCATCCACCGACGAACCCTGCTGTGCGGCATCCTTCGACACGACTTCGTGCAGCGCCCAATGGAGTAGGTGGGTGGCGGTGTGGTGGGCTTCGATCGGGCGGCGGCGCTGCGTGTCGAGCTTGAGGGTGACTCGGGCGCCGGGTTGAATTGTCGATTCTTGATTGTTGATTTCTGATTTTTGAATGATCAGGGCGCGGGCTTTGCCGATCTGTTGGACGCCGGTGATGGCGATTTCGCTGCCGTTTGTTAGAAGAGTCCCCGTATCACCAGCCTGGCCGCCCATTTCGGCATAGAAAACGGTCTTGTCGGTGATGACGAAGTGCGCGTCTTCCTGCGGGTGGACTTCGAGGATGGTGGCTTCGACGGTGTCGTTCTCGAAACCGGAGAATTCGGTGATCGCTTCGGTGGAGATGTCGAGGGCGCGGACGACGCTGGATTTTTGAGCGGCGCGGGAGCGTTCTTGTTGTTGCTCCATGAGGGCTTCGAAGCGAGGCATGTCCACATGAAGACCGCGTTCCGCACACAGAAGTTCCGTTAGATCGATGGGGAATCCGAAAGTATCATAAAGCTCGAAGGCGAAGTCTCCGGAGAGGGGAGCGCCGCCGTCCCGGCGGCTGTCATGGGCATCCTGCCCATGACCCTTCGGACTGTGCGAAGGGAATGAAGAGAGATGTCCCCGCGTGATGCCCGGATCTGCCGCATTATCAGCAGCAATCTGTTTGCGGATTTTTTCAAGATTCACAGACTCCCAACCTTTTGCAAACAAAAAGGGATAGGGTCCGTCTTTGGTAAGTTCTGCTCGCTGTGGATTGCTTGCAATGTATTCGAATTTCTCCCAAAGGTCCGAGTCACTGCGGATCAAGCGGTCGTGAAAATCGCGCTGCCAAATCGTGCCCGCACTTCCACCGAGCTTGTTGATTTCCTTCGCGGTAAAGGATTTAATCGAATGCATGAGATTGCCAAGTTCCCAAAAAACAGGATTGCCCTCCTTATCCCACGACTCGGGCTGAGGCTCGATGAGCAGATGAAAATGGTCCGGCATAATGACGGCGGCAAAAAGAATGTAACGCGTGCCGTGAAAATGTTGAATCGCGTCGAGGACGATCTGGCGGGCATCGGGGGAGAGTATGGCGCGGTCTTGGGTGTTGACGGTGAGCATGTATTTGCCCCAAGGGCGCTCGAAGTGGGGCAGCCCGTGCGACTTCGAATACAGTGCGCCTTCGGCGATCCGTGATGATGCCCCCGGCGAGACGCCGGATGCTGCCGCCGGGACGGCGGCGCTCCCCAAAACCTCTTCGAAACGTTTCAATCCCCGGTCCAGCGTCTGATTGAAACTCGCTTCTTCCTGCTCAAGCGTTTGCCGAAGGACATCCTGGCGGTTTTTCAACTCAGGGAATACTCCGCCCATCTCACGAACAAGCGTTTCCACCAGTTCTCCAAAGAACGGTTTTTCTCCTGAGAAACCAAGCTGTCTTCCATATCGAACCGCGCGGCGCAGGATGCGGCGGAGCACGTAGTTGCGCCCGTTGTTGCCGGGCATGATGCCGTCGGCGATGGAGAATGACAGCGTCCGCAAGTGATCCGCAATGACGCGAAATGCAATGGCGGTTTTCATTTCCTCGGAGAAGAGGGAACGGTCGGCGCCGAGTTCCGGATAGATATCGACGTAGAATTTTCCGCTGAGTTCCTCGAGCTTGCGGAAGACCGGTTGGAAGACGTCGGTGGCGTAGTTCGAGGGCTTCTTCGAAAAGTCGGTGAAGCCCTTGGTATTCTGAATGATGGAGCAGGCGCGCTCGAAGCCCATGCCGGTATCGACGTGTTTCGCAGGGAGCTCGCGGAAAGTGCCGTCGGCCTCGGCGTTGTACTGGATGAAAACGAGGTTCCAGATCTCGATGCAGAGGTCGGAGTCGTTGTTGACCAGGTTGCGACCGGTGACGGGATTTCCTTCGGGCGTGAGATCGACGTGAAGTTCCGAGCAAGGACCGCAGGGGCCGGTTTCGCCCATCATCCAGAAGTTGTCCTTCACATTGCCATGAACAATCTGCACCGCGGGATCGCAGCCTTTGGAAACAAACAGAGCGGCCCAGATGTCGTAGGCTTCCTGATCGAAACTTCCGGGATCGCCTTCTTTGGGGGCATAGACGGAGGCGTAAAGTCGGTGGGCGGGCAGGCCCCAGCGTTCGACCACCAATTCCCAGGCCCATTGAATGGCTTCCTTTTTGAAATAATTGCCGAACGACCAATTTCCGAGCATTTCAAAAAACGTGTGATGATAAGTGTCGTAGCCCACATCCTCGAGGTCGTTGTGCTTGCCACCCGCGCGGATGCACTTCTGGGTGTCGGCGGCGCGCGGCGGATCGTAGGGGGCTTTTTCCACCCCGAGGAAATACGGCACAAAGGGATTCATCCCGGCGTTGGTGAACAGCAGGCCGGGCGACTGCGGGAGCAGCGATGCCGAGGGCACGATGCTGTGTTGTTTTTCCCGGAAAAAATCGAGGAAACTCTGGCGGATTTCGGCTGCGTTCATAGATGCGGCTCGGAAACAATCATGATTCCCCAAAATTGGCAAGGTGATAGCAGCGGCTTTCCCTTTGGAACAGCCGGAGCCAAGTGCCAAGTCAGCAGTGATCTGTGAATCCAAAGAACAATCAACAAGGTCCGAACCGTCAACGGCCTTTTTGTCTTCAGCAGCCCTTTTTGACAGAATTTCAGAATTTTCGGAATTCAACAAAACCGTTCGATTTGCCAAAAGAGGGAAGTGGCGGATCTTACGGCGATCTAAACCAGGCTTTGCTTGTGAGACCAGCGGCTGCGTTGATTGAATGCGGGGGGATGATTGCCCGTTTTTCTTTTTTCCAGGCCGATCGCCGGGTATCATTCCCCCACCCCTCAGTGAAAATATTTTCCGATGTTGCAATTTTTTCTTGTCATATTGAGACTGAGTCTCAATATCGACCGCGCATGCCTACTCAACATCCCCTATTCAAAGGTTTCGTTCTTTCCTTCACTTGTGCGACTGCGGTTCTGCAGGCTGCGGAGAACAAGCCCTCATCAAGTGCGGTGGAACTCAATGCTCTGCTGGTCACCGCCGAATCCGAAGCCGATGAAACCATCCGGGACTCTTGGTTGCCCGCGGTGGCGGGTGCGGCGATTTTTTCCGGAAAAAAAACGCAGGTGATCGATTTTGACAAACAACCGCGGATTGTCGGCAACAACTACCGGCAGGCGCTGAATCAAACACCGGGTTTGCTGCTCAGCGAGGAAAGCACCCCGCTGGTGAGCATCGGATACCGCGGGCTGAATCCCAACCGGGCACAATTCACCCAGGTGCTGCGCGACGGTCTGCCGATCCACGCCGATCAATTCGGCTATCCGGAAGCCTACTACACCCCACCTCTCGAAACCGTGGATCGCATCGAGTTTCTCCACGGCGGTGCCTCGCTGCAATACGGACCCCAGCCCGGCGGTTCGCTCAATTACATCACCCACCGCCCCCGCACCGACAAGGAATTTTCCCTGCGCAGCCAGCACGTCCTGGGCAGCGACGATCTCTATTCCACATTCACCTCGGCGGATGGCACGGTTGGGAATCTTGGCTACTATGCCTATTTCAATCACCGCCAGTCGGACGGCTTCCGCAGCGCCAACAGCGATTACGATCTTAACAATGGTTCGATCAAACTGCTCTACACGCTGAACAACGGTGGCAACCTGATTTTTGCAGTCGATTCCTATGAAGAGACACACGGTGAACCCGGCGGTCTGTCACGGGATGCTTTTTTCGCCGGCAACCGCGAGGCCACCCGACTTTACGATAATCTAACGATCGAACGCGATTCCGCCACACTCACCTATGAGATGGAGCCAACACCGGAGTCGTTTTTTACAGCAAGCATGTGGTGGTCGGATTACTCACGATACAGCGAGCGCCAGCGCGGTGGCGGCTTCGGCACGCTGCCTACCGGACCAACGGCATTGAGCAATACCATCGAAGACCAGGAGTTCCAAACGCTAGGGTTTGACGCTCGCTATCGCATCAATTGGGGTCGGGAGCACGCCCATACCTTCACCAGCGGAGTCCAGTTGTATCACTCCGATTCCCCGCGCAAGGACTCGCGTGGTGCCACGGCCGATGCCGACTCGGGCATGCTGCGCAACTACTCCGAGCGCGAAGTTTTCTACGCTCCGGTGTTCATGGAAAACCGATTTGTTTTCGGAAAATTTTCGATCACTCCCGGACTGCGGTTGGAAAGCGCGTGGCAGGATGTCGAGGAAATCGTCAACGTCGACAAGACCGCTGCGGGCACTCCTTTGGGCACGAAAATTGAAGACATCACCGTGTTGCTCGGCGGCTTGGGACTCGAATACGAACTGCGGCCCGGCACTGCCATCTATGGCAACATTTCCCAAGGCTATCGTCCGGCGATCTTCACCGAAGCGGTGCCCACGGGCGGCACGATGTTTGTCAACAACGACCTCGAAGAAGGGAAATCGTTGGAATACGAAATCGGCTACCGCAGCCACCCGAACGACTGGATTTCGCTCGATGCCAGCATTTTCCTGTTGGAATTCACCGATCAAATCGGCAGCGTCGCCGTGCCGGGCGGCACTTCGCTGGAAAACGTCGGCGACAGCAGCCATCGCGGCATCGATTTCTCGACCAGCATCGATCTTCTCACGCTCGCCCAGGGCAGCAAAGGAGCCAATTCGCTTGAATGGTTCTTAAATGCCACCCTGCTGGATGCCGAATTCACCAAAGGGCCGCTCGACGGCAAAACCCCGCAGTATGCGCCGGATTTCATTCTCCGCAGCGGGCTCACTTACAGTCATGGCGACAAAGGAAAAATCACCCTGAGCAGCACCTGGGTGGACGGGCATTTTGCCGATTCCGCCAACACTGCCAACTATGCCGTGCCTGCTTACAACGTTTGGGATCTCACCGCCGAATACAAGGTTCATGCCAACCTGCGCATGCTGGCGGGCATCAACAACTTGTTTGACGAGGCGTATTTCACCCGGATCACCGGTGCCGGAATCGACCCATCCAACGGCAGGAATTTCTATGCGGGAATCTCGCTGGAGTTCTGACTACTTGCGGAAGAAATAATGGGAAACGATCCACTCGTTGCCCTTGCGATAACCCCATAGTTCCGCGCAGGCCATGAAAAACACCCGCCAGTAAACCCACCAGCGGGTTTGGTTTTCCGTGCCGTACGTTTCCGCGATCAAGGGCAGCAACTCATCCCGGGCAGCGTCCATGCGCGCGAGCCACGCTTCGGATGTTTTTTGATAGTGTGTCCCGCTGACCTGCCAGTGCCCGACGATTTTCAGATCGTTCTGGAAGTAGAGCAACAGGTCGTCCGATGGCATCTGCCCGCCGGTGAAAAAATAGCGCGCCATCCAGTCATCGTCGCCGGTCATCTCGTAGTGATACGCAAATTCCCGGTGCGTGAAAATGTGCACGAACAATGCTCCGTCCGCTTTCAGCCAGCGGGAAATGCGGTTCATGAGAATTTCATAGTTTTTCATGTGCTCGAACATTTCCACCGACACCACCCGGTCGAAAACCGCATCGCCCTCGCCATCGTAATCGATCATGTTCGCCGTGCGCACCTCGACATTCGACAGTCCCCGCGCCGCCAGCTCCGCATCGATGTGCAATTTCTGGGTCCGCGAGTTGGAAACCGCGGTGATTCTCGCCTGCGGGTAATGCGACGCCATCCACAACGTCAGCGATCCCCAGCCGCAGCCCAGTTCCAGAATCCTCTGGCCGTCCCGAAGGTCGGCGCGCTCGCAGGTGATCTCCAGCATGCGCGCCTCCGACTCATCGATGCTGGTGACTCCCTCGTCCCAGTATCCGCTGCTGTATTTCAGATTCTTTCCTAACACTTTTTGAAAAAATCGCGTCGGCAATTCGTAGTGCTGCTCATTGGCTTCCGCGGTCGCAATCGCCACTGGGCTCGCGCGCAGTTCGCGAATGTGTTTCATCAGCAATTCCTGGCGCTGCTCGCAGTCGAGCTTTTCAAAAGGCGCGAGGGTTCCGGCCATGCGCTGGCGGATTCCCGTGCGAATCAGGAAATCGGGGATGGCCCCTTTGGCGAGTAGTTCGTCGATGTTGATCATGATTTGTTCGTTTGATTTGTTTCCAACTTCCCGGGTGGCCAGGGCACAAATGCACTGGTGCTTTGTTGATACTGACGATAGGCATCGCCCTTGCGAAGAACCGCGGCGGCCTCCGTGGGTGGAATGCCGGTGACCTTGAGAAGCAAATAGACAATGGTCGCGGGAGCATGAAACATCAGCCACCCCCACTGCGAACCGCAACAGAAAAGATAAAAGCCGGTCCAGATGACGGCTTCGAAAAAATAGTTCGGATGCCGGGAGTAGCGCCACAATCCGTCGCGACAGACCGCCGTGGCCTCGTGATGTTTCGATTTGAAACGGGTCATCTGCGCGTCGGCCAGGGTTTCGCCGGCGATGCCGATGAGCGAAACAGAGAGTCCCAGCGACTCCCACACATCCCACGAGCTGTCCGGGTCAATGGCGATCAACAAAAAAGGCAAGGCCAGCAGAACGACCGAAACGGCCTGCGCCTGGAAAAACCAGAAGAACGACGAAGCCACCCGGCCGTGCCAGACTTCGCGAAGTTTGGCGTAACGGGCATCCTCCTGCGGATGGGCTTTGGCGACCCGGCGATGCAGATGCGAACCGAGCCGCAGACTCCACAAGGCAACCATCGTGCCCGCAAGCCAGTGTTTCGCACTGCCGTCGCCGCAGCACAACAGCCACGACGATGCGACCAGCCCGATCCCGTAGGCCCAGAGCACATCCACGAGTGAATAGTTGTCCAGCTTGCGCGCCCATGCCCAGCCGAGAAAAAACATCGTGGCCGCCGCCGCAATACCCAGAAACAAAGGCATCCAGAAGTTCATGCCCGAACCTCCCTGCTCCGGCGGTCATTCCGACCATGCCCCACTCCAACTACCATTGCGCCGTTTTTTGTTAGAAAAGATTATTCAACAGTGGATTGTTCGGCCGCGTGTAAACCGCCTGCACCACTGAAATGTTGCGGGTGGAAAATCCGGCCTCGCAGTATTTCAGGTAGTAATTCCAGGATCTGATGAATGCTTCATCAAAGCCCAGCGCCAGCACTTCGTTGCGAGCCCGGTTGAAATTCTCATGCCAGAGGGCAAGTGTGCGCGCATAGTGGGCGCCGAGATCCTCCAGGTTGTGCATGAAGAGATCGCCGGTTTTCATGAGGCACTCGTTGATCCGGCCGACGCTCAGCAGCAACGACCCCGGGAAGATGCGGGTCTGGATCCAGTCGACGCCTTTTCTCAGACTCTCGTAACGGCAATCCGGCACCGTGATCATCTGCACTCCCAGCAAACCATCGCGGGTCAGCACCTCGGCGCACTTTGCGAAAAACGATTGATGGAATTTGTCGCCGACCGCCTCGAGCATTTCGATCGAGACAATCTTGTCGTAGCTGCCGCTGATGTGCCGGTAGTCCTCGATGCGGATCTCGATCAAATCCGTTAAATTTTCCGACTCCACCCGCTTCCTGGCATACGCGGCCTGGGCTTCGGAAATTGTCACCGCAGTGATGCGGCAGCCGTAGTTGCGGGCGGCGTGAACCGCGAATCCTCCCCAGCCACAACCGATTTCAAGAACCCTGTCGCCCGCATGGAGTTTCAGTTTCCGGCACAAGGCATCGTATTTCTCCCGTTGCGCCTCCTCCAACGATTGTCCCACATGTGTGAATTTCGCGCTCGAATAGGTCATGCCCGGATCGAGCCAGAGACTGTAAAACTGATTCCCGAGATCGTAGTGCTCGGCGATGTTGCGTCGGCTGTGCGACACCGTGTTTTCGCGGCGCAAATGACGGAACCAGTTGATGAAATGCAACACGTTCACCCCTGGCATGTCGTTCGAAGAAGTGTCCGATCCCTGCAAGGCGTTCATGTTGTCGATGAACCAGGAAACGACCGCAGCGATGTCGTCGGTGTCCCACAATCCATCCGTGTAGGCATCACCCATGCCGATCGCTCCATAGTACGCACAGCGTCGGAAAAACTCCTCATCATTGCGAATGCTGATGGCCGCGGTGACGGGGGCGCCTTCTTCCCCGAAGTAACAGACGCTGCCGTCGGCATATTGCGCGCGAAGTCCTCCGCGGTTCATTTTGCGCAACAAGCCGATGACCATGCGTTCGGGAAATCCCCGGCTTGTCCGCTCCGCCTTCGTAGCCGGCACGCGCTCGGCATTGATATCCATCGTGGTATTCATGGTGTGTGATTTTTCAAACTTTCATGGGGACGCATCACGTCCAACTGCACCTCCCTGCGCTCGTTTTTTTGAAAAAACGGCACACGCTTGAGCCACAGCAGCAGGGCATGCCAGTGGATCAGTCCGATGATCCGCAGCGAGAGCAGCGGGTACTTGAAAGCGTACCAAAACAACCGCGCCGAGGTCAATTCGCGTTGCTCGCCGCGGATCGCACTCAGCAGAGTCCGCTCGTCGTTTTCGTAATCATCAATGTTCACACGCCAGGTCCCGCCGGGCTCGCCGAGTTTGAAATCGAACATCATTCCGGGATCGGAAAACGGCGAAACGTAGAAATTTTTGGCGATCCGCAGATGCCACAGGCCGTCATCACCGATGTCTTGCAGGGCGAATAGTTTCATTTCCCGGAAGGTGTTGACCACCTCCGCCACCGCGGCGATCGGCTCTCCCGAGCGGGCATGAATGAAGTAAAAGGACACCGGATTGAACCCATAACCGAGCACCCGGGGAAAAGTGAGCAACTGGATTCGCGCGTCGCCGGGGCAGGCAATGTTGCGTTCCGCCAGCCAGGCTGTTAGATTGCCGCGCAGACCACCCGGCGCTCCGATGTCAACGTGATCGCGGTCGTCGATGGAAAAAAAATTGTAGCGGTTGTGACTCAACCAGCGAAGTCGGCGGGCCAGCGCGGGGAGTTCATCGATGTCAACGCTGAACATGAAAACGCGATAATCAAACGCGTGACGTTTCGGCTTCAGCCGGCAGTGCGTGATAGTGCATTCGTAGAGCGCGTTCATGTCCATGGGTCCCTCCCGAGAATTTGCCGGCATACCCGTTCGGCGGACCACAATCCGTCTTCGTGAAATCCATAACGCTGCCAGGCACCGCAAAAAAATCGCTGGCTGTCACTGCCCGCAACATCCAGTTCCGCCAAGCGCTCCTGCGCTGCCACGGCTTTCAAATCAAACAGGGGATGTTCATAAGTCAGGCGTTTTTTGACCCGTGTTTCATCGGGCGCGGACGGAGGATTGATGGAAACGAAATACTGTTCCTGTTCCGAAACGCCCTGCAGTTCGTTCATCCAATAATGGGTCGAATAGCGATGATTTCCCTCCTGAGGACGGTCGATGCGGTAATTCCACGATGCCCAGCACCTGCGGGTTTTCGGCATGAAGCACGGATCGGTGTGAAGCACCGCTTCGTTTTTTTGATAGCGAAAATTGCCTAACAGTTGCTTCTCCAGTTCCGTCGGATCACCGAGCATCCCCAGCGCCTGGTCGCCGTGGGCGGCGATCACCACCTGGTCGAAATCGCAAGTCGTGCCATCGGAGAGAGTGACCTGCGAGCCGCCGGGTGTGTGGTTCACCGCACAGACCGCCGCACCGCGATGGATGTTTTGCTCGAAGGGCTTGGTGATTTTCGCAACATAACTGCGCGAACCGCCGCTGACCGTGCGCCACGGATGATGTGTGTCCATGCCGAGAAACCCGTGATTGTGCCAGAACCTCATCAAGGTCCGCGCGGGAAACTCCTCGATCCGCTCGGGCGGACTCGACCACACGGCCGATGCCATCGGCGAGAGATACCAGCGCAGGAAATCCCCGCCGTAGCTGCGTTTTTCCACATAATCGCCCAGCGACATTTCCGCAAAAGTCGGATTCCGCAATTCCTCCACGGTCTCGCGGTTGAAGCGGGCGATTTGCATCAGCATGCGCCAGTAGCGGATGTTGAAAAGGTTGCGCCGCTGGCCAAACAACAGGTTGACACCGGCACCATTGAACTCGAGGCCGTCCGCGACATGCTGCACGCTGAAGGACATCGTGGTTGGTTTGGTCGCAACATCCAGTTCGCGGAAAAGACGCGTCAACAACGGATAGGTAACTTCGTTGTAGACCATGAATCCGGTGTCGATCGGAATCTCCGCAGCGCCTTCCGCAACCATCACCGTATTGGTGTGTCCGCCGATCCGCTCGTCCTGTTCAAACAAGGTAACATCGTGATCCTTGCTGAGAAACCAGGCCGAGGCCAGTCCCGAGATACCCGATCCAACAATGGCAATTTTTTTTCGGTTCATGCGCTGCGCTGCCGGGCTGATTTTTCCATGTTGGCTTCCTCGATCACCGACTTGGGAACGGGCCGCAAGTCCCAGATCACCCCAAGCCAGGAAAGCAGGCGCAGCGTGTAATAGGTGGGATCCAACTGCCACCAGCGGAATCCCTGTCTAACGGAATGCGGGTAACGGTGGTGATTGTTGTGCCAGCCCTCGCCGAGGGTGATCAGGGTCAGCAGCCAGCTGTTGCGGCTGTCGTCGTCGGTTTCATACGTTTTCCTCCCCCATACATGGGCGAGTGAATTGATGAACAAGGTGCCGTGCAGCAGGACGGTGGTGCTGATGAAAAACGTCCACACGAAAAACTGCGCCACGGTCACGCCCAAAGACGGTGCGAAGGTTTGCAAGGCCCAGCCGATGAGGAGCATCAGCAGTCCGTAGAAAAACGGCACGACCTGGTCACGACGGTTCAGGAATACCAGTTCGGGAAATTTCGCGAGATCGGGAATGCTCTTGTAGTTGGTCGGGAAATTCCGGGTCGATGTCAGCCAGCCGATGTGCGACCAGACAAAACCGCTGATCCGCGGTGAATGGATGTCCTCCTCATGATCCGAGTGTTTGTGATGATGGCGGTGCGTCGCGGCCCACCACAGGGGTCCGCGCTGCATCGAACTGTTGCCAAGCACGGCGAAAACGAACTGCGCGACTCTAGAAGTCTTGAAGGTCTTGTGGGAAAAATAGCGGTGATAAAATCCTGTGATCGCGAACATGCGCACGGCATACAGAACAACGGCCGCAACCACGGCGGTGGTGCTGGCCCCCACCCAGAACACCGCCAGGCAACCGAGGTGCAAGAAGAGGAACGGCAACGTACGCTGCCAGTCCACGCGGGCCGGAAGAGTTGCAGGATTGGGCAATCCTTCGCGCTGGTAATCGGAATCGACCCACTGGCACAAAATCAGCCAGAGGGCATTCCAGGCTCGGGGTTTGCGGCTCGACGGCGGCGGAATCTCGGTGCTCATGTTCGACTAGATCAATGGGCATTCAGACGACCTCGGACGATGCCAACGGCACCTCCGACCATCGGCAGGTGCGCGTAGAAATTTTTTCCCGAATCCCAAAAATCCTGGTGAAACGCCACCTTGCCTTCCGCATTGAAGCGAATCTGACTGACACCGACCGAATGCACAGGCTTGCCCCCGCTCAGGGCCGGCGCTGCGAAAACCATCGACCAACGCACGTAATAATCGCTGCCCGAGCGCGCCACATCATCGATGGTTACGTGATAACTCGTCATCGTTTGACTGGTTTTCACGAAGTATTCCTCGATCGCCGCCGCACCGTCGTGCCGCAACAGGGTGTCGTCGAGATAAGCATCCGCCGCATAGACCTTGCGGGTGTTTTCCTGGACGAAGGAAACATTGCCGATCCCTTGCAGAAAGGCCTTGAAGCGTTCCAGAGCGGCTTTTTCCTCCGCGCTTCCTTCCGCGAGTTCCATGCGCGGTGTTTTGCCCATTTTGTCGCGATAAAAAGCAACATCCGCTTCCGAGGTGTTCCGCGGGGTGCAGGAAATGAGCAGGAAGACCAGAGCGACAAGGGCGGCAAGCAGGCCTGCTACAAAGGTCGCAACCGGATGCAAGAGGATCGAGACAGTCATGAGCCGCCAACGTAGCACCTGATTCATTTCCTGCAAGGGAATCAACGAAAAAAACAACGTACCGGAAGCACCCCCGGAGCTTGTGTTGCGTGCTTGCTAGCAGACACAAAGTTGTGCAGGCTGCCGCTTGTGGCGCCGGTTGACCAGAGACAGGAAACAGATTCTCCTTGGAAAGCACGTCTCTACGATTTCCTGCGGATGATTCCCGGCATCGGCCGACTGCGCTTCCTGCGCCCCGGCAGCGATGCCTTGCTGGGTCCGCTGATCGATGCGTTCGCTGCCTTCGCACTGGCAGATAAAAACATCGATGACGACGAAGCCGACCTGATTCTCGACCTGCTGCGTTCGGCCTATCCCGAAGTGGACCACGGCTGGCTGGCGCGACGCCTGCAACGCTCGGTCCGCTCGCCGCGTTCGCTGCAAAACATAGCCGTGGAGTTGCATGAACGACTGGACGATACCGGCAAACTGGCACTGGGATTCCAGCTCTGGACGCTCGTCGATGCGGCACGCCGCTCGGCTCCGTTGCGTGCGACCTTCGACGTATTCATGCGGCGCCTCGGTCGTCCCGAATACGGACGGGAAATCTTGCTGGAAATGGGCGAAGACGATGTGGTAGCCGCGGCGGGGAGTTTCGAGCGGGTGACCTTTGGAAGCGCGGGCACGGCGGATGTCACCCTGCCGCCCCAGGCATCGCAAAACGCCTTCCGCGTCTATCGGGTCGGAGACCTGGTGATGCTGCGCAACACCGGTGAGCAACCGCTGTGGGTGCGCGGACGATCACTCGAAAGCGGCAGCTTTTTGCGTGTCAGGGAGGGTCAGGCGCTCGCTGTGCCGGGCTGGGCGTTGCAATACCAGGACCTGGTGCACTTTCTCAACGTCAAAAAAACCGGCATCATGCCGCGGATTCACATCGCCTCTAGCGACAAGGGCATCACCGTCGAACGGGCCAGGAGCCGGCAAAGCCTGGTGGTTGTGCGGTTCGGGCTCAACGTGGAAGTCGAAGCACACCGACCCTGCGACCTGCAAATCGGCAGGGAAAAAAAACTCGTGCCGGGCGTTGTTGTCATCTGCAGCCATCACACCCGGCTCATTGATCCCAATGGCGCAACGGTGGAACTCGAATCCCTGCGCAATCAAGCGCTCACGGCGGGCGGCAGATTCCGCTTTGACAACAAACGCCGGAGCTTTCGCGTGTCAAACGACCCGGCCGCGCTCGAAAAAGGCGATCTGCTCATCTCCACCGGACTTGCCCCGCGAGTGGTCCTGAAAATGCGCTATGTGCCCGAAGAGGCCGCCGGGTATGTGGAGGTCGTCTCCAGTGAGGGACAGGTTACGATCGCGGATCAATCCGTGCGCGGGGTCACCCGATTGGAAGAAGGCGGCCTGATCCGGCTCTCGCCACGTCAAGCACTGCGATGCCACTTCTCGGAACATCTGATCGATGAGGAACGCCACGTCATCGAGTCGCTCGAGATCGAGGACCTGATCCACGACTTCACACCCCATGTCCGCGCGCTTGACAACCTGAGCTTCACCGTCCGCCGCGGCGAAATGATGTGTATCATCGGTCCCAGCGGTTCGGGGAAATCGACGCTGCTGGGCGCGCTGTCGGGACAGCTCGAACCGACCCGGGGCCGCGTGAAACTCAACGGTGTCAGCCTTTACAAGAACCGCCGCGAGCTGGTGCGGTTCATCGCCCACATGGCACAGGAGGAGGCGCTGTTCCCGCAACTGACCGTGCGCGAACATCTCCGCCATGCGGCATCGATTCGCCGTCCCTCGCAATCGGCCGCCGACCGCGAACGGCGCATCGACATCGTCCTGGCCGACCTCGGATTGCAGGGGCTTTCCCATCGGCGCGTGGGATCACCGGGGGAAAAAACCCTTTCCGGCGGCGAGCGCTCGCGCCTCAATCTGGGGCTCGACCTGCTCAGTGAAGCGGAGGTCTATCTTTTCGATGAACCGATTTCAGGCCTGTCATCAAAGGATTCCGAGCACGTGGCGGAAACCCTGCGCGCGATGGCCCGGGATAAAATCGTGATCTGCTCGCTGCACCGGCCCGGTGCCCAGATGCTGCGATTGTTCGACAAGGTGCTGCTGTTGGACTCCGGCGGACGACTCGCGTATTTCGGCTCGCCTCACGAAATGATGGAATATTTCCGGGTCGCCTGCCAGGAACTGAGCATCACCCATCCCTCCATCACCAGCCAGAACGCGCTCGGGGCCGACTTCGTGTTCGATGTGCTGGAGACGCCGCTCAACACCATCGGCGGCGGCCAGAATCCGATGGCCACACGTCGATTCCCACCGTCGTTCTGGCAGGAACGCTTCGAGAGTGAAACGCTGATCGAATCGCTTCAAAAGAATGTCGATAGCCCGCCGACGAAAATCTCCGATGGCCAAGGCTCGCTGGCTGCAAGGCCGTTTCCCGTGCGGCGCCCGCGAAGGATTCGCGAAATTTTTTCCCTCTTCACCACCCATTTCCAAAGATCGCTGCTGTCGAAACTCCGCACCCGCGGCACTTTGTATTCCACCCTGCTCGAGGCTCCCTTGCTGGCGGCGCTCATCGGCTTCACGCTGCGCTCCTCACCCGATGGCAAGTACGAGTTCGATTCCGCGCTGCACATCCCGGCCTATCTTTTTCTAAGCGTCACGGTGGCGATGTTTCTCGGTCTAACGAATTCAGCGACCGAAATCCTCCGCGATCGCCCGGTCATCCGCCGGGAACGCAATTCCTATCCCGGTGCCGGACTGTATGTGACCGCAAAGCTGCTCGCACTGATCATCGTGGCGGGATTGCAATGCGCCGCCTATCTTGCGGTGGCCCATCCGCTGTTGGAAATCCGCGGCGTCTTCATGGAGCACTGGCTGTGGATGACGCTGACAGCCTGCACCGGCACCGCTCTCGCCCTGCTGGTTTCCTGCATCGTCAAAACCGAGCGCGCCGCCCTCACCTCGGTGCCCCTGTTGCTGGTGCCGCAAATGCTGCTGGCGGGCGCGCTGGTCTCCTTCAAGGAAATGAACCTCGCCCTGTTTGAAGAAGCGGAAATCCTTCGCGAAAGCGGTGGCACTCCGGTCCCGGCGAAATTCATGCCGCTGCGATATTCCTACGAAGCCATGGTCATCACCCAGGCGACGCGCAATCCCTTTGAAAATGAACGCATGAGAATCCAACGCCGCCTGAACGAACTGACGGCAGTGCGCGAACTCACCAAGGAAAAAGCCGAACGCCTCGAAATCCTCAAGATTTCTCTAACAAAACTTCTCGGGGCTGGCGCCAACTCGGCCAGGGAAGCGGAGGCATTGACGCATGAAATTTCGAACATCGCACGAAAGGGAACGCGCGAGCAATCCATGAAGCTGAAAGTCTGGCCGGAAGCAGGCAAGGATGGCGCAACGCGTCAAATCGCCGACTATTTTGTCAACGCCAGGATCGATCTGATGACGAGGGAAGCGGAAACCTTTCGCACCGATTATCGAAACCAGAAGCGCCGCTCGATCCATCTGGCGCTCGAACAACCGCTCTGGGACGAGCGCTGGAGTGAAACCGACCGCCGCAACGGATTCATTCTTGCGATCTATATTTTTGTTTGCCCCATCATTACGGTTTTGATTTTGCGCAAGCAGAACGGCAAGGTGAGTTAGGCCGATGAAAGATAATCCGGAAATGGGCAGGATGGTGGTTTTCCGGCGCGGCCTGCAGCGGACGTTTCGCTTCGACCGAAAACGGAGACAGTTACCAAATGACGTCCGCCTGGTCTTATTGATTGCATTCGGTTTTGTCGTTCGCTAATTTCCCGCACGGCGTTTCCCTCGTTCATGATCATGAAATTTCCCGCATCCTTCCTTCTGCCTCTGGCGCTTGTCCAGTTCTCCCTGCTCAACAGTTGCGAAAAATCACCTTCCCCCGATGCGGGAAAATCATCCACTGTCAGCAAGGCAAGTCAGGACGACGACACGCGCTTCGGTCCTTGGTCGAGCAAAGCAGAACTGCAGTTCCAAATGGAACGCCTCACCCCCGACCAGTATTTTTCCAAAGTTCAAGGGCGCTGCATCGAGGGCATCAACCAATACCGCGTGGTGATCGGCACCATTCCCCGCAGCGAATATCGCGAGTGGGCCGCGTTCTGGGGACTTACCGAGAAGGAACTTTTCGATTACGAGATCGCCCTGCTCCGGCTGGGTTTTGTCCGCAACCAGACCTAGGTGTTTGCGGATTCTTCCGGAGTGGCCCTGCACCAATTGATCATGCTCTGCCCGGTCAACGCCGTGAGTTACGAGGACCCGCCGGTCGTAACCCTCGACAAAAGCAAAATCGACCCGGCCATCGTGGCCAGCGCTGGGAACAGCGGACGGATGACCCCTTCTTCGGAAGACGGGCAGGACGCAAGCGCGGAACAATCACCGGCTTCGAAACCTAACGATTCCGCAACCGCCTCGAGTGACCCCTTGACATCCGGTGACGATGATGCCGACGTCGCCACCGAGGCTGCCGGGGAACCCGAGACGGCGCAGGTTACAAAACCCGCAGGGGAAGAACCGATTCCCAAGGCCACGGTGGTTCCGATGGAAAGAAAACCGACAGGGAAAACCCACAATCACATTGTGGTGAAAGGCGACACGCTTAGCAGCATCGCCAGCCGCTACGGGATTTCCGTAGCCGCTTTGAAATCGGCAAACAATCTCGTCAACGACGCACTGCGCGTCAAACAGCTCTTGAAAATCCCCGCTGCGAATTAATGTCCGTTCACCGTTTCGCAGCAGGATAAAGCAGCCAGATCCGCTTGCCGGCGGTTTTATCGATGCCCGATAGGACATCGGCATATTTGGGGTCCTGATACACCCGCGAAGCCTGCAACAGCAAACCAGCGAATTCCTGCGGATCCACCGCCTTGAGCTGCTTGTAGGGCCAGGGTTTTTTCGGGTCGTCGATATACGGAAGCAGGAAATCCAACGCTTTTTGAATGCCACCGCTTCCAGGCTGCTGATCATGCCAGAGATCCACGCCGACGTGTTCCGCCAGGATCGACAGATCGAAGAGAGCCTCCAGATTGAAGCGCGAGTAGCTCAAGGATGTCGTCCTCTGCAACTCCAATGGCTGGGTTCCGTCGGCCGCAATCTGACTGGCGATGCGTTTTTTTCCGGCTTCCCCGGCGATCTTCAGCGCCACGTCTTTTTTTCCTAACAACAATGCGACGCGCATGACCTGGGCATCGTAATACGTTCCGTGATTGTTCTTCGCCGCCGCCTCCGCGAGGGCGAGTCGATTCGTCGACAACCATTCGAAATAGTCCCGCAGCCAGGCCTGTAGGGCATCATGGTCGGATTTTTTCCATGCGGGCGACTCGGATAGCAGGGACGCGCAGCCGGCCGCCGCGGCAAGGTTGCGCCCCTCCAACACGCCCTCGCCACGACCGCTGTTCAGACCGGGCACGGCTTGTGCGAAATTCAGATGCGGGTTCATCCGCGTGGCGGGTTCGACAAACCAGACGCGCAGGCAAGTGGCCGCATGGACGGCGTAACGTTCCTCGCCGGTGAAATAATAGGCCAAGGCGAGACTCTCGACCATCTTTGCCATGCGCGATACGCGAGGGCCGTCGTAGGCATCCGTCCGACATTCGGGGTTGACCTTGCCATCCTGGCGGAAATAGGGAAGACCGTCTTTCTTTTGCGGGTCCGGCCAGAAATAAGGCGCGGTGCTCATGTAGTCGTGCTTGTCACCACTCGGAGGAATCCGGGTTTTGTCCATCACCGTCGGCGGCTTCTCCTGCAGCGTCTGTTCCGCTTCCGCCACGAGTTTCTTCAGGCATTTTCCGAGTGCTTCATCGCCCCGGCCCAGCCGTGCCTTGGTTTCCGTTAGAGAAGACGGCCTGACCGAGAAATAGTTCGGCGACGGTTCCGCCGCCCCGATCCTCGGGGAAAGGGAACCAAGCACAATCAACACTCCCAGCAGTCTCATCATCGTCAAAGCACAGGCACAGATAGGGCGAGGGGGAGCGTCGAAGCAGGAAAAACTCCCTAGCTACGCGACGCTCCGAGAACAAGGCCGCCCTATCTGTTGTCCTGCTGCGTCTTGCGTGTGCGTAGCATGCACTGAAACTAAAAAGGGTTCAAGTCCTTTGTGAATAGAATGAACATCGAAGAACAAAAGGAACTGCTAGCGATGAAAAGCACCACCAGAAGCCAACTGCGGGAGGGTGATCGACCGTGGGAAGGAAGGCTATGGGAAATCTGCCAGACGATGAACAAGAACCTCATGCGAGGCCGACTGGGTGGGACGAGGTGGCACAACACACCGAAATTCCGTCATTCAGCTCAGGAGGTAAATGGGGCGTTTGGGCAGAGGAGGTT
>CAMAQB010000020.1 GCA_945860285.1 Akkermansia muciniphila
CATCCTACGCATGGAGCAGTTTGCCGGCGTATGAGAGCGGCAAAGCACCCAAATGGCTGGTGATGGAGCGTGTGCTCGAGGCATTTCATCTCGATCTCCGTCATCGGGGGCGCAAGGCCTACGTCGCCTATCTGCAACGCCGGGCCGAAGAAAATGGCGGCAAATTGAGTCATGAGGCGATGCGCGAGTTGAGAAAGGGTTGGTATTTGGGAGGTGATGGATTTCGCGATCAGTTGGTGAATCAGATCGATGCAGTGGCGGGAAAAATGATCAAAAAAGGCTCTGTATCCGGACCCGTTGTCAAAGCGCACAAAGAGGCTGACGCTGAGCATTTTATTACCATGTTGGGTGCAGCAATCGAATACGACGTTGATCGAGAATCTCTCGCACAACAACGAAAAGGAATCTGGCAGAAAGCATTGCTGGCAGCGATGGTGAAAAAGCACTGCGCTGTGTGCAACGAATGGATTGCCAAGCGTCTCGAAATGGGGCATCCTGCGGGTATGAGCAGGGTCGTTAAACTCCACCAAGAGAGCAAAGAGGGAGTTAAACAGATAAAAAAATGTGAAAAAGCACTTGCAAAAACCAAAGACAAACCTTGAGGAGTGCCGCATGGCTTGCCGGGAGAGCTTTCGGAAAAAAGTTGCAAGCTGCCAACAAATCAGGTTGTCGTACCAAGCCCATGGCGTAGAATCCCGACCGTGAGCTACCAGGTCTTTGCCAGAAAATACCGACCCGCCGTCTTTGCCGATGTGCTGGGTCAGGACCATGTGGTCCGCACTCTCACGAATGCGATCCGTCAGAACCGTCTTGCCCACGCCTACTTGTTTGTCGGTCCCCGCGGCACCGGAAAAACGTCCACGGCCCGGATTTTCGCCAAGGCCTTGAATTGCCCGGGTGGCCCGATGGTGGATTTCGATCCGAACGACCCTGTATGCCTGCAAATCGCGGAAGGCACTTCGCTCGATGTCGTCGAGATTGACGGAGCGTCGAACAATGGTGTCGACGAAGTGCGCACCCTGCGCGAATCGGTCAGCTACCTGCCGATGTCGGGGCAGTTCAAGATTTATTACATCGATGAGGTGCACATGCTCACGACCAGCGCGTTCAACGCGTTGTTGAAAACCCTGGAAGAGCCGCCTCCCCATGTGAAATTCATTTTTGCAACGACGGAGGTCCACAAGATTCTTCCGACGATTCTCTCCCGCTGCCAACGATTCGACCTGCGGCCGATTCCGACGGAGACCATCGCGGCGCATTTGCTTCATATTGCTTCGAAAGAGAGTGTGACCCTCGATGAAAAGGCCTCGTGGGCGATTGCCAAGGGTGCCGATGGCGGCATGCGCGATGCGCAGTCGATGCTCGATCAACTCGTCGCTTTCTGCGGTCAGAAAATTGGGGAAGAGGATGTGATCAGCATCTTCGGATTCACATCACGGGAGACCGTTGCTTCGCTGTGTGATGCCATTTTTCAGAAAAACACCGCGGCTGCTTTGCAGATCATCCATCGCGAATTCTCCACCGGTCGCGACGTGACGCAGTTGCTCAACGAATTGATCGGTGTCCTGCGCGCGATCATCGTTGCCAAGGTGGATCCCGACGCATCCAACGAGGGGATTCCTGACGAGATCTGGCAGCAGTTGCTCGATGCCTCGAAGAATTGCAAAGCAGATCGTTTGCTCGCGGTGATTGATGTTTTCGCCGATACGGAAGGACGGATGAAATGGGCCTCGAACCGCAGGCTTCATCTGGAGCTGGGTGTGATCAAGGCGATCCAGACGATCGGCGAGGCGCGTGTTTCCGATATCATCAATGTGCTCGCGGGGGCCTCCGGATTTTTCCCTGAACAATCCTCCGATGTTGGTGTCGAAAAATCCGCAATCGCTGAAGTGGAAAAGGAATCCATCTCCGTTCCGCCGCGGGTCGAGCAGGTCGCAGCGCCCGCCACGGTTGCTGAAACAACACCTCAGCCACCACCGGCTGGTAAAAAAAGCAAGGTGGGCGATTTTTCCTCGATGGATGACCTGATCGAAGAGGCCACGGACCTGCCCGAGCCCCCGCCCGAAGTGCACATCGCAGTTGCGGCGGCACCCGCAAAGGCCGCTGTCGAGCCCAAGCGGGACACGGCCCGTCCGGTCGATGATTTCCACAACGATCCGTTGATCAGCAAAGCGATTGAGATTTTCGCGGCAAAATTTGTCAGTGTCTGAATCATTTACCCCATTGCTCCCTATGAACATCGCCAAACTCATGCAGCAGGCCCAGAAGATGCAGGCCGGCCTCGCCCTCGCCCAGGAGGAGCTTTCGAAACGCACGGTCGAAAGTTCCATCGCCAACGGCAAAGTCACCGTCACCGCCACCTGCGCCGGTGATGTCACCGCGATCCACATCGATCCCTCGGTGGTCGATCCATCGGACGTGGAGTTTTTGCAAAATCTCATTCTGAAGGGTGTGCAGGAAGCGATTGCCCAAGGGCGCGAGATTTCCGCCGCCGAAATGAAAAAGCACACCGGCGGTCTGCCGATTCCGGGAATGTGATGTTATGAATGGCATGCTCCATGGCTCGACAGCCGATCCCGCCGCACCAGCGATCCGCTCCACGGGCCGGATGGCGCGCGGAAGGCTCGCTTGCGGCCTGGCCGTGTTTTGCATGCTCCTCTCGTCTGTTTTCAGCTCCGCCGAGGACGCTGTTGTCAACATGCAGTATGTCAGCACTGCGGGCGAGTGGATGAAAAATCCGGATGCCGCAAAGCGCAAAGCCGCTTACCTGACGTTCCACATCATGGATGCATCGGCGCAGAAATATTTCAAGTCAGCTTTGGATGCCGCGCAAAAATTCCACCAAGGCAACATCAGTCGCCTCGACGCCACGAAAAATTCGCTCAATGAACACGCGGAACTCGCGAAACGATTGGGCGAGGAACGCAGCCGGGTGATCCAGTTGATCCGCACCGATTATCACAAGGACGCAAAGAAAGTGAAGATGCTGCGCGATGAAATGGAGTCATTGATGGCTCTGCATGAAAAGGTGGTCAAACTGGCGAAAAAGAATCTGACCACCGATCTTGCGACCACAGAGGCCGCGATCGACGCGCTGTGCGAGATCGCCCGCGAGCGCGAAAAATTCGACTCCTCGGCTTTTACGAAAAAGTTGTCCGACAAAGAACTGCGGGCCTCGATCATCAACGACAGTCTTGAGGCGGAGCGAGTCGAAAAAACGATCGCATCGCTGGAGAAAAGCTGCAAGGAAATCGCCGCTCTCGCCGAGGTGGAAAAACACAACGCCGCCAATGGCAAGTGGTGCTCGGCGGGCATGAAATCATTCGCGACCCTCTGCAATTACGAACGGGTGGCGGTGGGTCTGCGACCGCTGTTTGTTGAAGAAAAACTGAGCAGTGCCGCTGAGGGCCACAGCTCCGACATGGCATCGAAGGGCTTCTTTGATCACGAGTCTCCCGTGCCGAATAAAAAAACGCCCTGGGATCGCGCCAAACTGGCGGAGTTCGATGGTCAGGCTTCCGGCGAAAATATTTTCATGGGCCCCACGAATTACCAGGCCGCGTACAATGGATGGTTCGGTTCCGATGGCCATCGTTTTTGCATGTTTTCCGATGGGCCGAATTGCATGGGAGTTGGCATTTCAGGCGTTCACTGGACGATGATGATCGGCAGCAAAAACGGCTGGCAATGAAAAAAATCCTCGCCCTCCTGGCAACGTCGCGCATTGCCAACGTGCCAAGCGTTGTTTCTAATGTGTTTACCGGGATGATGTTGGGAGTTTTGCTGCATGAAAACACGCCGCAGAATTTTTCCATAACTCTGCCGACCATTCTCGTCGCCTGTTGCTTGTATGTGGCCGGGAATTTTCTCAATGACTGGCACGATGTCGAATGGGACCGGATGCACCGCCCGGAGCGCGCGATTCCGTCAGCGCTCTTTCCGCGCTGGTCGTATCTGTTGGTGTCATTGGTGTTGTTCAGCGCCGCAGGAGCCATCGCACTGTCGTTGAGTAAAACCGTGTTTCTGGTGGCATTGGGCATTATCGTCCTGGTGGTCGCCTATACCTTGTTGCACAAGAAAACCACGGCATCGATCTGGCTGATGGGTGCTTGTCGCGCGGGTCTCTATTTGCTGGGATGGGCAGCCATGGATGAGAGGTTTCGGAATTTGGATCTCCATAACTACGGCTGGGCGTGGTGGTCACATTTGCTATTATTCGCGGAAATTCTATTTTTTCCGATGACCGGTCTTTGTTGTTACATCGCGGGAATTTCTCTGTTGGCTCGCTTTGAATCCCGACCCGATGCCCCAGCGAATGTGAAAATGATGGCCACGATCTTGTTGTTGTCGCCCTGCCTCACGCACAGCTGCTTTTGGGTATCTTCTGCCGTTACGCATGGTGAAATTCCCTGGTTTCTCTTCGCGACGCTGCCGTTTTTCCTGTGGACGATGGTGGCCATTCGCAAAACAATGCCCCTGCCCCGCAAGGTTTCCCACTTGCTGGCGGGCATCGCTTTGGTGGACTCCGTTTTTTTGTTTGGCTATATTGCATTAGCCGATTCTTTGTTGTTGAATCCCGCTGTCTATCTGATCCCCATCCTTGCCTTGGTTGCCGCACTGCTGTTGCAAAAAATCGCACCTGCCACCTGATTCCTTCTCTCCACCATGTCACCAACGCTAACCCAACTTGTCGCTGCGGCTTCCGCCGGACTGTCCCGCAATCCCGATGTCGCCGCCGCCGCACCCGGACGCGTCAATCTGATTGGCGAGCACATCGACTACTGCGATGGTTTCGTGATGCCTTTCGCTCTAGACCGCTACATCGTGATCGCTGCGGTGCGCAATGGCAGCGACATCGCGAACGTTAGCAGCGCGGGGCTGGCCGATGCGAGCATTTCTTTGCATCAACCGCAGGAGATTCGCGAGCCAAAGTGGGCGAACTACCTGCGCGGGGTAATCGATGGATTTCAAAAAATCGGCTATGAAATTCCCGGCTTCGATGCCCACATCGCCTCCTCGGTTCCGGGCGGTGCGGGACTTTCCTCCTCGGCGGCATTGGAATGCGCCACCGCGACCTTGTTGGAGGGTTTGTTAGGTGTCACCCTGCCGAAAAAACAAAAAGCCCTGCTCTGCCAACATGCCGAGCACGCATTCGCCGGAGTGCCTTGCGGCATCATGGATCAGTTCGCCTCGACATTCGGGGAGGAAAACCGCCTGGTGATGATCGATTGCCAGTCGGGCGAACCGACGCTGGTGCCTTTTGAAAATCCCGCGCTCTCGGTGATTATTGCCAATACCAGGGTGCATCACGAACTTTCCGATGGCGCATACGCCCTCCGCCGGCAACACACGGAGCAGGGACTGGCGCTGCTGCAAAAGGCTTCGTGGCGGGATGTTTGCATGGCCGATGTCGAATCAGCCTGGGATCAACTCGGTGACCCGGTCAACCGTCGCGCGCGCCACGTGGTGAGCGAGATTGCCCGCACCCGGGCCGCCGCGGAGGCTCTTGCGGTGGATGATTTCACCGCGCTGGGGGAATTGATGTACGCCTCCCATGTTTCGCTGCGCGATGACTTTGAAGTCTCCTGTCGGGAGCTCGACCTGATGGTGGACATTGCCTCTGACATCGGTCCGCAAGGCGGCGTGTTCGGCGCGCGCATGACCGGTGGAGGTTTCGGTGGCTCCACGGTGACCTTGTGTGAGACGTACCGTGCAGGCGACATCATGGAAATCATGCGGACGAGATACGGCCAGCAAACAAACATCGTGCCCGAGATATTTTGCTCCCGCCCCTCCCGCGGCGCGCATTTGATCGAGTTTGATCTTGTAAGCCCGAATCAATCTGCTAGGTGACGGGTATGAGTGAGTTGATCCGGATCGAACCCATTGCGCTGATGCCCACCCAGGCGGGCTGCGCTCTTTTTCTGGGCAATGGCAAGAAGGTGATCTCGTTTTTCATCGATCCCTCGATCGGCGCTTCGATCAACGGCGTGCTGGCCGGACAGAAATCCGATCGACCGCTGACGCATGATTTGTTCCTGATGACACTCGAAAGTTTCGGCGCGCAATTGTTGCGCACGATCATCGTCAACATGGTTGATGAAGTGTATTACGCCCGGGTCATTTTCCAGGTGGAAAACGAAATCCAGGAAAAAAAAATTGTCGAACTGGACGCCCGCCCCAGCGACTGCATCGCCCTGGCGGTGAGGGCGCGCTGCCCGATGTACATTGTTCCGGCACTGTGGCACAGCCTGCCCGATGTATCGGAAACACTCGACGACATGCGCAGCGAAGGAGAGAATTCCTAAATGAGTAACGCAGTGTTCGTTCTTTACCATCTGTGATTTCCCCCGCTATGGTTGCCGCCTCGCTGTTATGACTGTAGAATATCCTGTTTGGTGCTGGGGCACCTTTTTTGTTGTTGTCCTGGTGGCTCTGTTTGTCGATCTCGGTATTGCCAACCGTCGTGCGCACGCACCGAGTCGCCGTGAGACGCTGATTTGGAGTGCGGTGTGGATTTCGTTAGCGCTGCTGTTCAATGTCTTTATTCACTGGGCGGTCAGTAAGAGCAATGGTCCGGAATTGGGCTTCTTCAAGGCGAAAGAGTTCTTGACTGGCTACCTGATCGAGTTGTCGCTTTCGGTCGATAACTTGTTCGTGTTTTTGCTGATCTTCGGTTACTTCAAAGTGCCGAAAAAATACCAGCATCGGGTTTTGTTTTGGGGCATCATGGGAGCCTTGTTGATGCGTATGCTGATGATTTTTACCGGTGCCGAGTTGGTAGAGCGTTTCCACTGGATTCTCTATGTTTTCGGAGTATTCCTGCTGTGGACGGGAGTAAAAATGTTTGGCGACAATGACGGTGGTTTCAATCCCGAAGACAGTCGTTTGGTTACTTTTATCACCCGCTTTGTCCGCATTTCCAAGCACTACGAGGGCAGCAATTTCACTGTCATCAAGGACGGCAAGCGCACCGGCACTTTGTTGTTGCTGGTTCTGATCGTGGTCGAGCTTTCCGATGTGATGTTTGCGGTTGATTCGATCCCCGCCATCTTTGGCATCACGACTGACAAGTTCATTGTTTACACCTCAAACATTTTTGCGATTCTTGGGTTGCGAACTTTTTTCTTTTTGTTAGCCGATCTGGCGGACCGATTTCATTTGTTAAAGTTTGGTCTCGCGTTCATTTTGAGTTTCATCGGTGTCAAAATGTTGTTGCCCTTGGCGGCAGCAGGAGTATTGAAATTTCATGACGGTTCTGCCGACTCGGGTTTTTACAATTGGGTGCAACGATTTCACAATCACGAATTCCAGCAAAGCATGGTTAACATTTCGCTCGGCGTAGTGCTTGCGGCATTGCTTCTTTCGGTGGTGCTCTCGTTGCTGTTGCCAAAAAAAGAGTCGTCGGATACCTAACGGTTTGCGCAGTGCTTATTGCCTTCCACAAGCCCTTTGATGTCTTATCGCAATTCACCCGTGAGTTGCCGGAACATCGCACGCTCGCTGATTTTGGTCTGCCAAAGGATGTTTATCCGATTGGCCGGCTCGACCGCGACTCCGAGGGCCTGTTGTTGCTCAGCGACGAAAAACCGCTGGTTGACCGGCTCTTGAACCCCCGGCACGAACACCCGCGCACCTACTGCGTGCAGGTGGAAGGCATGCCCGATGAATCCCAAATGCAGACATTGCAAAACGGAACGCTGCAAATCCAAGGCCACCGCGTGGCCCGGGCCGTCGCCACGGTACTGCACGAAGAGCCCGTGTTTTCTCCCCGCCATCCGCCCATTCGTTTTCGCGCCGCCATCCCCACCAGCTGGATCCAACTGACCCTCACCGAGGGCAAAAACCGCCAGGTCCGACGCATGACCGCCGCAGTCGGTTTGCCCACCCTGCGGCTGGTGCGCGTCGCCATCGGGGCCCTGCAACTGCACGATCTTCCGCCCGGCACTTGGAAACACCTCAGTGCGGAGGATCGCAAGCTGCTGGGAGTCTGAACCCGACATCCCAAGGTTACCATGGCAAATACACATTCCTTGGCAATACGAGCGGGTGACCAGTCCTTAGACCGCACAACGGCACATCGTCCCTGGTGAAGTGTCGGAGGTCGGGAATTTCGATCAAGTGGTGGTTTAGCTGGCGAGAACCGAGAACGAAGCTCCTTGCGCACTTGAAAACCAAGGACGACAAATCCCAAGAGCACAATGAGAATCAGTGTGTCCTTTCTCCGCCCTTGCGGTCTGATCCAGTTGCTGGTAACCTGCTTGCGGTGGAAGGACTTTCAGCACATTTATTCTGGGATGTGAAGGCCAGCGAGGTCGATGCGGAAAAACACGCGGTCTGGCTGGTCAGACGCGTGCTGGAGTATGGCGAATGGTCTGATTGGCAAGCGCTTGCCGGCTATTATGGCAAACAGCGCATGGGCGAGATCGCCTGCACGATCCGTTCCATGCGACCACGGAGTTTCGCCTTTTGCCGCGCATGGTTTCAATTGCCCGCCTCTGCTTTCCGATGCTCCACTACCACGCCATTCCCCTAGCGGTAAAATCGCTTCTTTTAGAGATTTCTCCTCTATTGTTAGATTCGCAATACTACCTTGCAGGTGGCACATCCCTCGCATTGCGGTATGGCCATCGGCTCTCGGTGGACTTGGATTATTTTACCGGGCAACCATTGGAGAAAGAGTTCATTCTGTCACTTCTTGCGGAAAAAATCACCGGTATCAGCGATCAATCAATTGGGGCAATGCAATTGTTGATCGAAGGCATCAAGGTGGAGTTTCTGCGCCATGATTATCCCTTGCTGGGCGAAATCGAAACCGTTGACTCCATTCGCATGGTCTCGATCAAAGATGCGGCGGCAATGAAAATCAACGCGATTTGCAACCGAGGATCCAAAAAGGATTTTTTTGATCTTCAGGTATTGCTGCAAACATTTTCTCTGCAAGAAATGTTGAATTTCTACCAAAAAAAATATGCCGTTGGCCATCGATTCATGGCGATACGCAGTCTTGTCTGGTTTGACGACGCGGACGCCGAGCCCGATCCAGAATCGTTGGACGGGGTATCTTGGGAGGCTGTGAAAAATCAGCTCTTACAACAGGTTGCCTTGCTGTGACCGGGCGTCGCCAACGAGGCATTGATTTTGCCTAATCTTGCACCGGGTAGTGGAGAGATATGATCAGCGAATTCCGCAAGAAGTGGGGACTCTGAAAAAAATTCCGCGTTTTCGCTTGGCTTTGTGGGAAAGATCGCTTGGATGGAGTCCGATGTTCAAAACAAGTCAACTCAGCGAGGAGCAGAAGCAATGGATTCGCCAGTGGGCGGACGAGGGAGCCACGATGGCGGACATCCAACGCAAGATGGATGAGGAATTCCATATCCGCGTCACCTACATCGACACCCGGTTTTTGATTCTCGATCTCGGCATCACCCTGAAGCAGCCGGCCAAGGAGGAACCTGCGAAAGAAGAACCCGTGCCGGCGGCCGATGCCTCGGCAGGGTTTCACGTGAGCAAGGATGAAATCACCATTCCCGGTACCCTGTTCAGCGGCAAGGTCGTTTTCAGCGATGGGGAAAAAGCCCTGTGGTATGTCGATCAGAGCGGACAACTGGGGCTCGATCCCGATACCCCGGGCTACCGGCCTGTTGCGGCCGACATCACTGCATTCCAGGCGGAGTTGAAAAAAATATTGCGCTGATTTCCGCAGCGGCGCCCGTTTTGTGGAAGTCCTTTTCATCTCTGAAAGGGCGGATTAGCATAGACAATTCACTGCATCCTGTCGCTAACTATGCGTGAGCCTTCCGAATGCAGCATTGCGGGATCGGCGGGAATTTTCACGACATGACACCACACACCATGCAACAGCCGCCAACCACGGAAAATCTCGCGCTGATCGAAGCGCAATTGAAGCAGTCATCGAACTGGATCCAGCCGCTGCGGACGGAAATCGCCCGCTACCTGATCGGTCAATCGAGTCTCGTCGACCGGTTGCTGATTTCTTTGCTGGTCAAGGGACACATTCTGCTCGAAGGGGTGCCCGGTCTTGCCAAGACCCTGGCGCTCAAAACTTTGGCTTCTTTGGTGAATGCGAAATTCAACCGCATCCAGTTCACGCCCGACATGCTGCCGGCGGACATCGTCGGCACCGAAATCTACGATCCCAAGGAGGCGAAATTTCGCGTCAAACACGGACCTGTTTTCGCCAATTTCATTCTCGCCGATGAAATCAACCGTGCACCAGCGAAAGTGCAGAGCGCCTTGCTGGAGGCGATGCAGGAAAAGCAGGTGACCATCGGCGAACAAACATTCCTCCTGCCCTCGCCGTTTTTTGTCCTCGCCACGCAGAATCCGCTGGAGCAGGAAGGCACCTATCCGCTTCCGGAGGCGCAGCTCGACCGCTTCATGATGAAGGTGATCATGGACTACCCGAGCGAGGACGAGGAAATGCGCGTTTTGGATCTGGCCGGCACCACCGAGGACATGCCGCTGCCGACACCGATGGTGCATCTCGAAGCCATCCAGGAGGCTCGCCAGGTGGTGAACCGCCTCTATCTGGATGAAAAGGTCAAGCGCTACATCGTCCGCCTCGTTCACGCCACCCGCAGGCCGGATGAATACGGCGTTCACATCGCACCGCTGATCCGGGTGGGTGCCTCGCCGCGGGCAACGATCAACATCGCTTTGACCAGTCGCGCCCATGCTTTCCTTGAAGGGCGTTCGTATGTCACGCCGCACGATGTCAAGAGCGTGGCGATGGATGTGTTGCGTCATCGCGTGACGGTCACCTACGAGGCCGAGGCCGAGGGTCTCAACAGCGAGCAAATCATCGCACGTCTTCTCGACGAGTTGCCAGTGCCATGATCAAGCGGAAACAAGCGGCTCCGGTCAGTGTCGAGGAGGAGGCCCGCGCGGCGGAAATCCTCGGTCGCGTGAGACGCATGGAAGTGCGGGTCAGCCGATTGGTGAACGACGCTCTCGCCGGGCGTTTTGCGAGTGTGTTCAAAGGGCGCGGCATGGATTTCGACAGGGTGAGGAATTATGTGCCGGGCGACGACGTGCGCACGATCGACTGGAACGTGACGGCCCGCACCGGCGAGGCGCACATCAAGCTGTTCACCGAGGAGCGCGAGTTGACGATTCTGTTGATGATCGACATCAGCGGTTCGTCCGACTTCGGCTCGGTGGAAAATTCCAAACGGGAACTTGCCGCAGAGGCGGCCGGTGTGCTTGCGGCATCGGCGATTCGCAGCCGTGACAAAGTGGGGCTGATCCTGTTCAGTGACGTGGTCGAGCTCTACATTCCTCCGGGCAAAGGCCGCATGCACATCATGCGCTTGATCCGCGAGGTGTTGTTTTTCAAAGCCGATCACAAAAAAACCGACATCGTCAAACCGCTCGATTTCGCCAATCGGGTGCTGCATCGCAAGTCGGTGATCTTTTTGGTTTCCGACTTTTGTCTCGGCGGCAACTTGGAGGAACGATTGAAGGTGTTGAGCACGAAACTGCAGATCACCCGTCGTCGCCATGACCTGATTGCGGTTTCCGTCACCGACCCGCGCGAGGAGACATTGCCGGACATCGGCCGCATTTGCATCGAGGATGCCGAGACCGGCCAGGGGGTGGAATTGGACACCGGCAGCATCCGCGTCCGCCAGGCCTATGCAAGCAGTTCACGCCAGCGCCGCGAACAAACCGCTGTCAGGATTCGTTCGCTGGGTGTCGATTTCCTGGAGTGCGTCAACGGCGAAAACTGGATGCCGCAATTGATGAGCTTTTTTCAAAACCGCCGCCAGAGATCGGGGTGAAATCCATGCATCGATGCAGAAAGTCACCAACAACCTCGCCGTATTTTTCCGGATCGCCAGCGTTCTTCTTCTGCTGGTGCGGCCTCTGCATGCCCAGACGCCAGAACCGGCGCCCGAAGAGGACATCCGCGGACCACGCGACGAGTTGATCATTCCGCAGGAGCCCAAAAAGTCGCCCGCACCGTGGATCGCGGCCGCCGCGGTTGTCATCCTGGTTCCTCTCGCATGGCTGGCATGGAGAAAATTCCGGCGGTTGCGCGAAGGGCCGTCTGCGGTCGAGAAAGCTCTAACATCTCTCGCGGTTCTGGCCCGTGGCAAGGAAAACATGAGCGCCGAAGCATTTGCGGGCAGTGCGGCGGCGACCTTGCGCCAATACATCACCGATCGATTCGGCATCGCCGCGCCGCGCCGGACCACGGAGGAATTTCTCAGTGAAATTCTGGTCCATGAGGAAGTGGCGATCGCCGACAACGCCGCGCAGTTGAAACAATTTTTGCAGTCGTGCGATCTCGCGAAATTCGCCGGCGAACAATTGAATCGCGACCAGCGCGAGGAACTCATCCAGTTGGCCCGGGGATTTGTTTCCGCGACAAACATGGCAAGGGTCGCCAACAAGGTAGGTGAATCATGAGCACGTCTTTTCAACTTGCGCATCCCTGGTTTCTATCGCTGCTGCTGTTGCTGCCGCTGATGGCACTATGGAAGGGTCGCACGGGTCGTCCCCTGGCGATCCGCATGCCGTCCACGGATGATGCCCTGCATGCCGGTGCGCGCACCCGCTCGCGCGCCGGAGCGCTTTTCCTGTTCCTCGGCTTGCTCTCGTTCGCGCTGTTGATTGTCGCATTTTCCCGTCCGCGGCTGGTGAAAGGAACCACGGAGATCCAATCGAGCGGGATCGACATCATGCTCACGCTCGACGTGTCCGGTTCGATGGAGGCGCTCGATTTCAAATTGGAGGGAAAACAATCCAATCGTCTGGAAGTGGTGAAAAATGTAGTGGCGAAATTTGTTTCGCAACGTGCGAATGATCGCATCGGCATGGTCGCGTTTGCCGGACGCCCGTATCTCGCCGCACCGCTGACGCACGATCAGGAGTGGATCACCAAACGACTCGGCGACGTGCAGATCGGGCAGGTGGAGGACGGCACCGCCATCGGCTCCGCCATTGCATCCTCCGTGGATCACTTGCGCGACTCCGATGCCAAGAGTCGGATTGTCATTCTGCTGACCGACGGTGTCAACACCTCCGGTTCCGTCAATCCCCTCACCGCTGCCGAGGCCGCGAAGGCGATGGGGATCAAGGTTTACACCATCGGGGCCGGAACCAACGGCGAGGCACCCTACCCGGTCAGGGATTTTCTTGGTCGTACGCACCTGCAAAACATAAAAGTGGAGATTGATGAAAAACTGCTCGCGGACATCGCCGAGACCACCGGCGGCAAATCATTCCGCGCCACCGATACCGACTCGCTGGAGAAAATTTATGACGTGATCAATCAATTGGAAACCACGACCCGCAGTCACAAGCAGTATGAGGATTATGATGAACTGTATCTGTATTTTCTCGTGCCGGGCATTTTTCTGCTGCTCTTGGAATGCGTGCTGGGTCAAACCATTTTCCGCCGCCTGCCGTGACCTACGTTTTTTCAATCTCCTGACATCATGGACAGCACTTCATTGCAATTTCATCAACCGATGTGGATCCTGGTCGGGCTGCTTGTCTGTGCGGGCATCGTTTTTCTCTACGTCCGTTTTGACCGCCGCCGCGATGCCGATCTTGCAAAGCTCGTGCACCCACGCTTTCGGAGGAAATTCGAGGACGGTTATTCCCCCGGTCTCAGGCGCTTGAAGAGAACTCTCTGGCTGGCGGCCCTGTTTTTGTTGTTTGTCGCCCTGGCCCGACCGCAGAAGGGTTTTGAATTTCGCGAAGTCAAACGGCGCGGCATCGACATTCTTTTCGCATTGGATACGTCGCGGAGCATGTTGGCCGAGGACCTCACGCCGAACCGGCTGGAGCGCGCCCGGATGGGCATTCTCGATTTCATCGACCGACTGGAAGGCGACCGCATTGGTCTGATCCCCTTTGCGGGCAGTGCCTACGCGCTGTGCCCGCTGACCCTTGACTACGATGCGTTTCGTGATTCATTGAACATGTTGAACACCAGCATGATCCAGCATCAGGGCACCGACTTGGCAAGCGCAATCAAGGAGGCCGAGCGCTTGTTCAATGAAAACCAGAACAACCAGCGGATTCTGGTGTTGATCACCGATGGGGAGGACCTTCAAGGTGATGTGTTGGATGCTGCGAAATCCGCTGCTAAAAACGGCATGGTCATTTATACGGTCGGCGTGGGCAGTCCCGAGGGCGCGAGCATCCCGATTCAGTACCGCACCGGCCAGCGTGACTTCGTGCGCGACTCCTCCGGCCAGATTGTCCGCACATCCCTGGATGAAAGCATGCTGAAACGGATCGCCGAAGCAACCAAAGGGCTCTATGTTCCGTTAGGCCGCGGCGCGGAGGGGCTCAATACGATCTATCAGGAAAAACTCCGGCTTGTTCCCAAGTCCGATCTCAATCAGCGGCAGGAACGCATTCCTCTCGAACGCTATCAATGGCCTCTCGGCGCGGCTCTGTTGATCCTGTGGGTCGAGTTTTTCACTCGTGACCGACGCCGTGAAAAGCCCTCAGCCATTTCCCCTATCGCTTCCCCTGCATTGCTTCCCCTGCTCTGCCTGATGTTGTTGGCTAACATGAAACCATGCCACGCCGGGGAGGATTGCCGTTTGATCTACAACCAAGGCACGGCAGCATACAAGACCAGTGATTACACTGCAGCCGCTGACTACCTGCGCGATTCGCTGAAAACATCCGATACGTCACTCCAGCAGCGTGCCTATTACAATTTGGGCAACGCTTTGTATCGCTGCGGTCAGGCATCCAGGGAAAAAGATCCCAAGGAAACGATCAAACAGTGGGAGGAAGCAGTAAAAGCGTATCAGGATGCGTTGACTCTCGATGAATCCGATGCGGACGCGAAATTCAACAAGGAATTGGTGGAACGCAAGCTCAAGGAATTGAAAGAACAACAGAAACAGGAGCCGCAAAAGGATCAGGATCAGGAGAAGAAAGATCAGGAGAAAAAGGATCAGGAAAAGAAGGAAAACGAACAGAAGGACTCGAACAAGGACCAACAAAAGGATCAGGAAAATCAGCAACAAGATCAGAAGCCCGACGAAAGCAAGGACGGCAAAGAGGATCAGCAGGGGAAGAACGAGAAGGGCAAGGACGGCGAGAAGGGCAAGGACGGCGAGAAGGGCAAGGACGGCGAGAAGGGCAAGGACGGCGAGAAGGGCAAGGATGGCGAGAAGGGCAAGGATGGCGAGAAGGGCAAGGATGGCGAGAAGGGCAAGGATGGCGAGAAGGGCAAGGATGGTGAGAAGGGCAAGGATGGTGCCGGGCAGAAAGGGGAAGATGTGGAAGGACAGAGCGGGCAACGAACAGTGGAGATGACTCAGGAGGAAGCCAGGCAGTTGTTGGAATCCTTGCGGGGCGAAGAGCGATTCGTGATTCCTGCTTCGCCTCAGCAGAGAAACGGCAAAATGGACAACTCAACCCGAGGGAAAACCTGGTGACCATGAAACATCCAATCCAAATTATTTTCATGGTGATCGCCTGTTTGTTAGGCGTTGCCGGTGCCGTTGAGGTCAATGTCACGCTCGACTCGCAGATCGTGCAAGCGGGGGAGGCGGCCAATCTTTCGATCCGTGTCAGCGGTGGCCAGCCGGCGAAACCGCAGATTCCCGAAGTGAAAAATCTAACGGTTCAATACCAGGGCCAGAGCACGCAGATATCGATCATCAATGGACAAAGGGACACATCGCTCGCGTTCAATTACATCATCGGATCCAGTGTCGCGGGCGAGTATCAGATTCCTCCGGTCGAAGTCACGGTGGGCGGGCAGAAGTATCTGACCAAAGCGCTGAAGCTGACCGTTTTGGCAAGCGGGCAGGCCCAAGCGGCCCCGAATGCGGCGGATCTTGCCAAAGAAGAAGCGGACCCGCGGCGTTTTGGTTTCCTCACCGTCGAACTCACCAATCAGAACCGCAAGCATGCCTACTTGGGGGAAATCGCCCCCGTGCGGATCAACGCCTGGTTGCCGAAGGATTCCAAGGTTTCCCTGCGCAGCGGGATTCAGCCTGAGAGCAAAGGATTCACTTTGCAAAACGTCAGCCAGCAACCGCAGCAGCACGCGGAAGTCCTCGACGGCAAGCAGTACCAGGTGCTCACCTGGTTTGGCGGGATTTCCGCCACCAAGGCGGGAACTCTTCCGGCATCGCTTTCGTTGAAAGCGGTCGTCGCCGTGCCCGATCTCAGCAAACCGGCCCTGCGGCAACGGCGCGGCGGTCCGTTCGATGATCCGTTTTTCGATGATGCTTTCAATCAAAGAAACATGCAGTACATCGAAAAAGAAGTCACCCTGACGTCGCAGGATCAGAATGTCGAAGTGCGACCGCTGCCGACGGCAGGTCGGCCCGACAGTTTCACGGGAGCGGTGGGTGAATTCCAGTTTGAAGCCATCGACATACCCAGCGCCTGGAAAACCGGTGAACCGCAAAAGGTTGCCCTGCGCTTGAAGGGCAGCGGAAATTTTTCCTCGCTCAAAGCTCCCGCTCTGAGCCCCGCCGACCTTTGGACAGCTTATCCCGGCCAGGATCAATTCACTCCCGGCGATTATGCGTCATTCGCTGGTGCCAAGGTGTTTCAATACAATGCCCTGATCCGCAAGCATGGGAAATACGATGTCGGATTCGCCTTCAGCTATTTCGATCCCGATCAGGGCCAATACAAGGAAATCCAATCGCAGGCAGTGAACATCCAGGTCACGGGCGAAGACATCGCCGAGGAAAATCCTGCGGATGCGAACAAGTCGACCACGGCACCCGCGCAAGTTGATCGCTCGTCCGATCAAGCGGCACCGCCTCGCGAAAAGGAGAGTGCGGTGCGCCTGCTGAAGCCGCTCTATCAACGGAGTTCGTTTCTCTATGGACTGGTGCTGCTTGGGCTGGGTACGCTGGCGGGACCACTGTCATTTCTCTATCGGAAATTCCGCGACGACCCGCAACGACGGGCGCGCAAGGCACTTCGGTTGGCAACGAGCCAAGCATTGCAATCCGCGGAAAAATGCGCCGCCAACGGCGATGTGCCCGGATTTTTCGCGGCGGCGCGCGCGGCCTTGCAGGATCAGCTCGGGGGCATCTGGCAGCAGGCGCCGCAGGCGATCACCGTTTCAGAGGTGCAATCGAGATTGGGCATGGATTCTCCTGTCACTGCTTTTTTTCGCGCAGCCGATCACCAGTCCTACGGCGGGATGTCAGCTGCGGACTCGCTGCCGCAGTGGCGATCGCTGTTGCAGCAGTGTTTTGCCCTCTTAACCGCACCCGACCATCAATGAAGTTCCCCATCCCATGGTTCCCTGCCTTTTTTCTGTGGCTCTTTGCGACCACAATCCTGGCGGGCGAATCCCGTGTTTTTGAACGGGCCCACCAGCTCGCCCTCTCGGGAGATCACATTCACGCGGTGCAGGAGTACCGCGGCCTGTTGTCGGAGCAAGGTCCCAGCTTTACCGTTCTCTACAATCTCGGCGGCAGTTATGCCGCGTTGGGTGATCACGGCAACGCGATGCTCTGTTATGAACGCGCCCGTTTGCTTTCACCCCGAGATCCGGACTTGTTGGGAAATATCGAACTCACCCGCAAGGCGGCGAAAATCCCGGCAATCGATTCTACAAAACCTCCATTCCAGCAGCTGCTGCATTTTTTCAGTCGCAATGAATTGTCGCTGGGAATCATGGTCCTTGCCGCCCTGATCGTGCTGATGTCCTCGTTTGCTTTCATGCCTCGCTCACCCCGCCGGGGCCTGCGACCGCTCTTGCTTGTTTGCTCGACTGTGGCTCTTTTGTTGATCGCGCTGTCGGCCTGTGCGATTTTCGTTAGAAAGTCCGAAGATGATCTTGCGGTGATCCTGGCAAAAGACTGCAGCCTGCGGCTATCGCCTTTTGCCAAGGCCGATGTGCTGACGACCTGCGAGGCGGGGAGGATGGTCCTCATCGAATCGGTGCGGGGTGACTTCAGCTACGTTCACCTCGTCGACACCGAACTGCGCGGGTGGGTCGGCAATGGCGAACTGGAACGAATCATTCCCGCCGGGTAATTCACGGCGATCAAGTTAGGGAAAGGATTGACAAGAAATGTCGCAACCAAAAGGCAGGGAATGCTCTCCGAGCGTTCCGGTGGGGGGCGGTCGCGGATCACCCTGACGCGATCTACTTTTACCCCACGCTCTCCTGTGCCGACAACGCTAATGAGTTAGGAAGGATGATTACCCGTCAACCATCCTGCCCCCACCGGATCGCTAGGGACAGCGATCCCTGCCTTTGAGCATCTCCCTAGCTTGATCGCCGTGCCGGGTAATTCCGTTTTTGTGGCTGGTCTTCCACGCCCGCTCGATCTATGTTGCGGTTGTGGGGGAGACGTTTTTCGAGCTCGACAATGTTTCAGTCTGGCGAGGCGATCGCATGGTTCTGAACGATTTCACACTGTCACTGCGCAGCGGTGAAAGTGTCGCCATCCTCGGGCCTAACGGATCGGGGAAAAGCACCTTGATGTACTTGCTTTCCGGGGAACTGCACGCGGCGTTTTCCCCCGACAGTCATTGCCGGTTGTTTGGCGAGGATACCTGGTCGCTCGAGGAACTGCGTCATCGCATCGGAGTCATCATGCCCGAGCAGGTGACCCGATTCGAGAACGGCGAAGCCGTGGGGGATGTCGTGCTTTCCTCCCTGCGCTCCGCTTATGGTCGCACCCGTGAGATGCGATTTACCCGGGAGGAAAAACAGGCGGCGATTGACGCGATGGCATTGATGGGAATTGCCGAACATGCCGGCAGGGATTTTGGACGGCTGTCCTCCGGTGAACGACGGCGTGTCTTGATCGCCCGTGCCCTGGTTCACGCTCCGGAGGTGTTGGTGCTCGATGAGCCCTTCACCGCGCTTGATTTCGCCGCGTCGCTAAACCTGATGCGGAGTTTGCGTTCGCTGATCAACCATGGCTGCACCGTGGTGTTGGTCACCCATCATCCGGAGGAAATCCCGCCGGAAATCCCGCGTGTGGTATTGCTGAAAAGCGGCGCGCTTGTCGGCGACGGGGCCAAGCGACAGGTGATGTCCGACAAAAACCTTTCCGCGCTGTTCGGGCTGCCCCTGCGCCTGACCTGGCAAAAAGGCTGGTGCCAGGCCCGCGCGGCGGATGATGCGCTGGATTGATTGTTCAAGAATCTTCGTGCCATCGCGGGGGTGAGTTGTTATCAAGTGGCATCGTTGCCGATGAATGAACAGGATACCAGCTCAGGCCAGCCTTCGGGGGTTTGGAAAAAAGTGCCGCCATGGCTTGTCATCGTGGTGCTGAGCGGATTGGCGCACTTGTGGTGTCTGAAGTCGCAGTTTTTTCTCGATGACCTCTGGCAGATTCGCGACAGCGATTGGATCAGGTTGAATCAACTTCCCTCGGGTACGTATCTCGAGTGGTTTTACATTTGTCTGATCGCCCAGGTGAAGGTATTCGGCATGTCGTCCCCGGCGATTCATGCGTTCAACTGGCTGTTGCACACCGCTGTCGCCTGCGTGTTGTATTTTTCCGCCTGTGATTATCTGGGGGGAAAAAAGGCGCGGGGAATCGCCTTGTTCGGTGCGCTGTTGTTTGCCGTGAATCCCCTCGGCAGCGAGATTCCCAATTATGCCCGCACCCAGGATCTGGCATGGGTGACCTTGTTTTCCTTGCTGGCGGCCTGGATGTTTTTCCGATTTTCCCGCGACGGTGGCTGGTCGAAATTGCTGCTGTGTGCGCTGTTCATCGTCGGCGCGACTTTTTCCAAGGGGCCCGGCTTGTTTCATGCTGCGAGCATGGTGGGCATGGTGGGACTGGTGTTTTATTTACCCCGGAAATGGCCGTGGATCAAACGCAGGAAATTGATGGTTCTCGCTGCTGTGGCGGTCACGATCGTCGTGCTGTGCGTGCTGGGTCGAAACAGCCGCTGGTGGAACATGACATCCGAGTGGGGTGAACCGCGGTTCATCGGTCATGGTCTGACAATTTGTCGGGTGTTTTGGGAATTCACTTGGCGTGGTTTGGTTCCGATCAAACTCTGCGCCGACCATCACATTGCCGAGACATTGGTTCAACCCGGGACCGGATGGTGGGGTGTGACCGACACCACGGCGTTGATTGCCGCGGGCGGCATGATGGTTTTCACGCTGCTTGCGCTGGTTTTGTTGCGCTGGTCGTCGACGCGGATGATCGGCCTTTGTTTCTTTTTGTATGCGGCGGCGATGTTGTTGAGGTTTTTGTATTTTGTGCCCGAATACATGCCGGAGTATCGGATCTATCCGGGCTTGCCCTGGTTTTGTCTTGGCATGGCGCTGTTGCTGGGTGCGTTCTGGCGCTGGCTAACGAAAGTCAATCCGGTCATTCCGGTGTCGTTGATTCTCGGTTGTTTTGTGGTTCTCTCCGTGAAGCGTTCCTTCCAGTGGCACGATCTCAACATCCTGATGGCCGACGTGTTGAAGCAATATCCCACCCAGGCTCGTGCGGTTTGGGTGTTGCAGCGCAATGATCTCGACAACAAAAACTGGCAGGCGGTGATTGACCGACATCGCAAACTATGGCCGCAGGTGCATCGCGCGTTCTTGGCGGACTTGCGAAGCCAAGCTCCGCGGCGGGAACTGCCGACCGGGCATCACGCGCTGGCGGAAGTCGGGTGCCGGGCTCTTTATGCCCGCGCACTCGCCGAGCAGAAAGGCGCCAAAACGGGACTTCGCGAGTTGGATGGGCTGGAGGGATACATGATCGCCCGCAAGCTCGACAAGACCGTGCATTGGCTTCACTGGCAGCATTTTCGTCATGCGAAAGCGTTGTTGTTGGAAAAAGAAGGCCGGTATCGGGAGGCGTATGACTTGATGGAACCGGATTTGCCGGCGAACGACTGCCGGGTGGACTTCGAGCGCATCCGCGCGAAACGGGATGCCGCGCCGCCGCAGTAAAGCCTCATTGTTTCTTTTTCCACGGGCGTTCTTTAGGCACCTGCTTTCTAACATAGTTGCCAAGGGTGGCTCTGTCGTCCGCCACGATGCGGCGCCCCAGAGCCGCGAAAAGCTGGCTGATTTCGGTGGCCTCCTGCAGTAGTGCCAGGGTCTGCGTGGTATCAAGACCCGTTTGCGTTAATGCGGATTGATTGATCGCGTATCGCTTGCCGAGAACTTTTTCTGACAACGCGGCCAACGCCTCCTCGGCATCGCGCAGGGGATCGGCGCTGGTCTGTTGATGGAATGTCTGGTCCGCCTGCAATGCCCGCCGATCACCCTCGGGCATGGTCGAGAGGAATGAATTGACCGCGGCGGGGTTTTCCGGATCGAAGTCAGCGGAGAGAATCGTTTCCAGCACCGGTATGCCTTCCATGTAGCGCGATGCATGATGCAGGCTTTCGAATTGTTCGCACAAGTAGCGCTTCGCCTCGAGGGAATTCATGGCGAGGTGGCAGAGATAGATGATCATCGGGTCGATGTTGCTCGGCTCCGCCGCCGCTGCCGTTTGCTGTTTCCTGTCGGGCCGTTGTTCGCGGTTGTGCTTTTTCTGAGCCTGGGAAGTGGCGAGACGCAGGTCCGGAGCGCTCATCTGCAAACGGGTAGCGCAGTGATTGAGCATCGAGTCGCGGCTCACGGGGTCGGCGATGTAGGCGAGCAATTCGGCAACGTCCCGGGCCGTCGCGCCACGCGCCTGCGCGTTGGCCAGTCCTCCTTCCACCTGGGCGCGGTCGATTTTAAAATCGAAAAACAGCCGCGCATCGCTGAGGAGTTCCAGAAAAGAGTCCGCGCCTTCGCGCTTGAGATAGGAGTCAGGATCATCACCAGCGGGCATGGCGACCACCCGAACATTGATGTTCTCCGCAGAAAGTTCGCGGAAGGCACGCTCGCACGCCGTGTAGCCCGCTTTGTCGGCATCAAAACAAAGGATGGCGGTATCGGTGTAGCGCTTGAGAATTTTCGCGTGCTGCGGAGTGCAGGCGGTGCCCAGGGTTGCGATCGCGTGGTCGATCCCGTGTTCATGGCAGGCCAGTGCATCGAGCTGGCCTTCGCAGATCAGCACTGCTTTGCGGGTCATGATCGGGCGTCGCGCGCGATCAAAGGCGAACAGGGTTTTCGACTTCAGGAACAGCGCGGTTTCGGGGGAATTGATGTACTTTCCGGAGTTGGGATCCGCGATGATTTGTCGTCCTGAAAATGCAATGATGTCGCCCTGGTCGTTGCAAACCGGAAACATCAGCCGGTTGCGGAAGCGCACATAGAGCCCGCCCTGTTCGCGTTGCACGGCGATGCCTGAATCAACGAGTTCCCGACCCGTGAATTTTTTCTCCCTCGCCCAGTCGAGAAATTGCTTTTGTTGATCCGGCATCCAGCCGACCGTCCAGCGGATGGCCATTTCGCGGTTGTAACCACGGGACTTCAAGTAGTCGCGCGCATGTTTCGCGCCCGGGTCCTTGAGCAGCAAGTCATGCATGAAGCGTGCGGCTTCGCGGTGAAGATCAAGCAAGCGGCCGCGCTGGCGTTTGTTGCGTTCGGCGTCGGCATCGAAGGCATCCTCGACAATGGCGATGTTCGCCTTGGCCGCGAGTTTGCGCACGGCATCGGTGAACGACAGGCCCTCATATTTCATCACAAACGAATACGCGTCGCCGCCTTCGCCGCAGCCGAAACATTTGAAGGTCTGGCGTTGCGCGTTGATATGAAACGACGGGGTTTTTTCGTTGTGAAACGGGCAGTTCGCCTTGAAGGAAGAGCCGGCGCGTTTGACGGGAATGTAGGAACTGATGAGATCCACGATGTCCGTGGCCTCGAGAATTTTCGTCCTGGTTTCCTGGGAAATTTGCGCCAATTTCTTCTGTGTTGTCGTGTGAGAAATGCATATCACAAATGCCCCGGCAAACCACGGAAAAAATCTGCACACGGGCGATTTTGCCCTTGCATCAAGGGGAAAAAAATTTCGCGCCGCGCCCGTGCAGAGGTCAACCAGCGTTCACGCCTGTTTCGCGAGAATCATTGCCGCCGCTTGGTGGAAAGCGGCGGAGGCGGGATTCGATTGAGGAGGCAGCAACGCCACCGGTTGCCCCCGGTCGCCACCCTGGCAGATGGGGACTTGGATCGGGATTTGGGCGATCAGCGGCACGCGCAGTCTCTCGGCCTCGCGCAGTCCGCCGTTTTCTCCGAAGAGATAATAGCGCTGGCCGTGTTCGCAATCGAACCACGACATGTTTTCGATCAGGCCGAGCACCGGCACGTTGACCTTGGCAAACATGCTCACGGCTTTCCGGGCATCGATCAAGGCCACCTCCTGCGGGGTGGTGACGATCACCACGCCGTGCAGGGCGACGGTCTGCACGATGGTGAGTTGGATGTCGCCCGTTCCCGGTGGCAGGTCGAGCACGAGGTAATCGAGTTCGCCCCAGGCGACTTGACGCAGGAACTGCTGGGTGTAGCGGGTGGCGAGCGGACCGCGCACGATCACGGGAGAACTGTCTTCCAGCAACAGCCCCATCGACATGATTTTCACGCCGTGCGCCTCGAGCGGGATGATTTCGTCCTTTTCATTTGCCAGCGGTTTTTCATCGCAGCCGAACATCATCGCGATCGAGGGACCGTAAAGATCGCAGTCGCACAGTCCGACTGATGCGCCCGTCGCCGCGAGGGCGATCGCGAGGTTCGAGGCGACCGTGGATTTGCCGACACCGCCTTTGCCGGAGGCGACCGCGATGATTTTTTTCACACCTGGAATCGAGGATGCTCCTGCCTGCGCGCCCGGTGTCTGGGTAGACGGATCCTTGATGTCGATGTCCACCACGACCCGGGAAATGCCGGGGACCTGAGCGAGAACCTCGTGGCAGTTTTTAAAAATCTGTTGCGGGATTTCGGCATCGCGGGTCTGGATTTCCAGTCGCACGCGGAGGTTTTCACCATCGATCTGAATGTCCTTCACCAGGCCGAAGGAAACGATGTCACGGGAAAAACCAGGGTAGCGGATGGTGCGCAGTGCGTCGCGGATGAGGTCGGGATTCATAAGAAAAAAGCACGGTCGCTCTCAGGCGCTGAAAGCAGGCACAGGCATCATCGTGGGCACGATGGCCAGACAGCCCGGGCAGTTTTGCACGAAATGTCCGGGTGCGATTTCGACCAGCGGTGGCACCGAGTCGGTCAGGCAGAGTCGGTTCTGCCCCATCGTATTGCGTTCGCGGAATGCGCAGCCGCGCGGCGGATGGGTGAGATTCGGCGGCAGGCCGGGGATGGTGTGCAGCAATTCGTTTTTCGGCTTGATCGAGGGAATGCTGGCGAGCAGCGCGCGGGTATAGGCGTGACGCGGATTCGAGAACAGCAGGTCGCGCGGGGCGGATTCGACGATGCGGCCCGCGTACATCACATTGATGTGATCGCACATTTCCGACACCACTGCGAGGTCGTGGGTGATGAAAATCACCGAGGTGCCGAGCTGCTTCTGGCGGTCGCGGATCAGGTCGAGCACCTGCTTTTGCACGGTGACATCGAGCGCTGTGGTCGGCTCGTCGCAAATCAGCAACTCTGGACGGGTGATCAGCGCCATTGCGATCATCACCCGCTGGCGCATGCCGCCGGAAAATTCGTGAGGGTAGCCATGCACCCGTTCGGCGGGATTTTGAATGCCGACATCCGCGAGGGCCTCGATCGCCCGTTGCAGCGCCTTCTTTCCGCGCAGCCCCATGTGCAGTTGCAGCGGCTCGATCAATTGCGCGGAGATTTTCAGAAATGGATTGAGCGAGGTCATCGGATCCTGGAAAATCATGCTGATGCGTTTGCCGCGGATCTGGCCGAGTTCTTTTTCCGAGGCTTTCAACAGGTCGATGCCGTCGAACATCGCCGTGCCGGAATGAATGCGCCCGGGAGGTTTGGGGATCAGACCCAACAGCGAATAACAGGTCACCGATTTCCCCGAACCCGATTCGCCGACGATACCGAGCGACCTGCCTTTTTCTAACGAAAACGAAACGTCCTCGACCGCATGAACGATGCCATTGCGGGTGTGAAACCGGGTGCTGAGATTGTTGACTTGCAGGAGCATGGCGGCGGATCAGTGGCTTTTTTGGGAAAAAGTGTTGGATGAAAGGTCGCGTCGTTCGCGGGATCGCGGCGAAAAAACAGTCGGAATCCCCGGTGCCGGATGGGCCTCGCGGAGTTGATGTGTCAGATACTGGCTGTAACTTTGGTTGAGAAGTCGTTTGTCGTTCACGAACAGAATGTAAGTCGGCACGGGAATCAGCTCGCTGGTTTTGTCGGTGGCGACCGTGCCGTAATAAAGCTTCATGCGCCTCTTGAGCTTCGAGTCGATCGGCGGCGGATTTTTTTCTATCGCCTTTTGCAAGATCCGATTGAGCACGCCGGTGCCGGGGAATTTCTGCGATTGATTGCGGATCTTGATCGCCTCCTTGAGCACGGTTTCCACGGCTTCGTTGTTTTTGGCCGAGCACATCACGAAAGGAGCATAGTCGAGGAAAAACAACTCGCGTCGCACGTGCTCCGTCGCTTCCTCGATGCGGGCTTTTTTCCTGGCATCGGGATGATAGAGATCGAACTTGTTCAATACGATCAAACAAGGCTTGTGCTCTTCCAAAACCAGTTGGGCGATTTTGCGGTCCTGGGCGGTGATGCCCGATGCGAGGTCGATCACCAGCAGCGTCAGGTCGGCGCGGCGAATGGCCTTCTCGGTGCGCATCGCGGAAAAAACCTCCACCGAGGTGTCGCGCTTGGCGCGCGGACGCAATCCGGCGGTGTCGATCAGGGTGAAATTCTCCTTGTTGAACGTGCAGGGCAGGTCCACCGCATCCCTTGTGGTGCCGGCGATTTCCGAAACGATGGTGCGCTGGTCCTTGAGGATCGCATTGGCCAGCGATGATTTCCCCGCGTTGGGTTTGCCGACGATGGCGATGCGGATTCCCTCCGGTTGGCGGGTTTCCGGCGTTTCGCCTTCGGCAGGAGCAAGGGGTTCGAGCACCGCGTCGATGGCATCGCACAATTCGCCGAAATTCCGGCCGTGTTCCGCGGAGACGGCGATGCCCTCGCCGAGCCCGAGTTTTGCGAAGTCCGACCACGCAGCCTCGTGTTTGTCGTGATCGCACTTGTTCATCACCAGCAGCACGGTGGCTTTCGCCTTGCGCAGTTTTTGACCGAGGGCGGAGTCGATCGCGGTGATGCCTTCGTGGGCATCCACGACAAAAAGAATCAAGTCGGCAGTGGAAATCGCGATTTCCGCTTCGAATGTGACCTGTTCGGCAAAGCCATCTTCCAGTGTGGCGCCGATGCCGCCGGTGTCGACAATGTCACAGGGAAACTTCGTCGCTTTGCTCGGCGCGGCGAGCCGGTCGCGGGTGATGCCCGGCTGGTCGTGGACAATCGCGATTTTCCGTCCGACGAGACGGTTGAACAGCGCGGATTTCCCCACATTCGGACGACCAACAATTGCAACAGTGGGCATGAGCGGAACTATGGCGCAAAAAATGGTGATTACCAAGCGCGAAAAATCTCCAATTGTGCCATGAAGCAAGAAAATGCTGGCTTGCGGGGACCGGGTTTCTACAATCGCGTCATGGAACAGCGTGAGGCGACTCTGGAACTATTGCGATCATATTACCAGTTTTTCAATGAGGGACGGTTTGAGGAAATGCTGTCCCTGCTAACCGACGATGTCGTTCACGACATCAATCAGGGTGCGTCGGAGCGCGGGATTGAGGCGTTTCGCACATTTTCCCGACGGATGGAGCGTTGTTATCGCGAAACGCTGACGGAACTGCAATTGTTTGTCAGCGACGACGGCACGCGCGCGGCGGCCGAGTTCCTGGTTCAGGGCACGTATCTTGGCACCGATGAAGGATTGCCCGAGGCATCGGGTCAGACGTATGCGCTGCCGGCAGGGGCGTTTTTTGATATTCCGCAAGGCAAAATCTCGCGGGTGACGATGTACTACAATCTGAACGACTGGCTTCGACAAGTGCGGGCGTTTTGAGCTTGCCTGATTGGCATTGTGCGCGCAGTTTTGCCGCGCGTTCGCCACCCACCTTTTCATGTCCGACCTTGCCCTTGCCACCCATGCCGCTCTGGAAGCGGGAAAATTCCTGCACGAACATTTCGGCAAGGTCGCCAAAGTGGACGAGGAATGCCATCACGACATCAAGCTCGCGCTGGACAAGGAGTCGCAGGAATTGATCACGCGGATTCTGCTTGATGCTTGTCCGGGCGACGCGCTCTATGGCGAGGAGGGCATAGCGGGCAATCAGCAGTCGGACCGTCAATGGATCGTTGATCCCATCGATGGCACGGTGAATTTTTTCTACGGCATCCCGCATTTCTGCGTGTCAATCGCTCTGCGCATTCAAGGTGAAATCGTCGCCGGTGTGATTCATGATCCGATGGTCGGGGAGACATGGACCGTGGAAAAAGGTGGCCCGGCCATGCACAACGGCGTGCCGATCCAGGTTTCGGGACGCGCGAAAATTGAGGAATCGATTCTGTTTGTCGGCTGCGGCAAGGACGGCGAGGCGATGCGCACCGGCATGGAAAGGTTTGCCCGGGCTTCGCTGCGCGCCCGGAAGATGCGGATGATGGGATCCGCGGCACTGGGCATGGCGTATATCGCATCGGGGCGGCTCGATGCCTACGTCGAGTCGCGCATTTCGCTGTGGGACATCGCCGCAGGCCAGCTGCTCGTTGAAACGGCCGGCGGCAAGGTCAACCTGACACCTCTGTCTGACAATTCCGATTGCTATTCGATCGTGGCCAGCAACGGCAGGATTCCGATAGAAGAAATTCTCTAACAAATTATCATCATGTCAAAATTACCCGTCATAGTGGGAGGGACGATCGCCATCGACAACGTCATCACGCCTCAGGCCGAGGCAAAGGAGCTGCTTGGCGGTTCCGCATCCTATGCTGCGCTGGCCGCATCATATTTCACCAGCCCGGTGCATCTGGTCGGCATCATCGGTCATGATTATCCGCAGCGCCACATCGAGATGCTTGAGGACCACGGGGTCACTCTGGACGGTGTCGAACGCTCCGCCGGCGAGTCGTTCACCTGGACGGGAGAGTACCATGCGAACATGAACGACCGCACCACGCATCGCGTCGGTCTCAACGTTCTGGAAAACTGGCAGGTGAAAGTGCCGGCATCCATTGCCGCCACTCCGATCGTGGTGCTGGCGAACATGTCGCCGGACAATCAATTGCAGATGCTTGCGGGTTCCACGGCCTCGTCGCGATTCGTTATTGCCGACACGATGGATTTGTGGATCAACATCGCCAATGAACGTCTGCACGATGTGCTCAAGGAGTTGGATCTTTTTGTCATCAATGAGGGAGAGGCCCGTGAATTCACGGAAACATCAAATCTGATCCTCGCCGGCAAACGAATCCTTGCGAAAGGTCCGCGCAATGTGATCATCAAGCTCGGCGAGTTCGGCGCGATGCTTTTTTCGGGAGAGGCGGAGAACTGGGAGATCAGTCAGCAGACATTCTTCCGGTCCGCGGCGTTCCCCTTGCACGAAGTCGCCGATCCCACCGGTGCTGGAGATACCTTTCTTGGTGCGCTAGCGGGTTACCTGGCCTCGCTGGGCAAGACCAGTTTCAGTTTCGAGGACATCCGTCAGGCGGTCGTCAAGGGTTCGATTCTCGCTTCTTTCACCTGTGAGGAGTTTTCGACCAGGAAGTTGCAGTCGCTCGACAGCGGTGAAATCGCCAAGCGCGAGCAATTGTTCAAGCACCTCACCGATTGGTGATGTCGTTTGCCGAACTGCGCTGGATTCCGTCGTTGCCATGAGCCGAAATCTGTAAGATTCACTGGCTTTCACTCGTTCATTGCTATAGTTTTTCACCTTCGCATGCGCCCCGAAAAAATCAGCATACCTTCGCACTCCGCAACTGGAGGGTGGTTTTTTTTTCTCTTCATCGCGATGCTGTCGACGGCAATGGATTCCTGCACCTTGCGCACGCCGGTTTCGACCAGTCAGCCGAAACTTCCCGCCGACTGGAAAAATGCGAAATCCTTTCCCGTTGCCTCGGCTTCGCTTGACTTGAAGCGCTGGTGGAATCATTTCGACGACCCGGTATTGAACCAGTTGATTGCACTCGGTCTCAAGTCCAATCCCGACATCCGCGGTGCGGAAGAGCGTATCAAAGAGGCTCGGGCGCTCCGCAAAGCCGAGTCCGTATCACTTCTGCCCAATGTGGGCGCATCCGCGGGCTTTGGGGCGGGCAATACAAATGGGGACCCCCGCAGTTCTTCGTCCGCAGGCTTGGGTGCGTCGTGGGAAGCCGATCTTTTCGGCAGGCGGCGCAGCATCATCGAGGCGGCATCCGCGAACGTTGCTGTTGCAGAGGAGAATTTCCACTCGGTGCAGGCCGCGCTGGCATCGGAAATTGCCATCGCCTATTGCAATCTTCGCGCCACCGAAACCCGTCTCGATGTTCTTCACCGCAATATAAATACGCGCGAACAAACCTCGCAACTGGCTAGCTGGCGTCAGCAGGCCGGTGAAGCTGATTCACTCGAATCTAGCCAAGCGCTCAGCAGTCTCGAACAGGCGCGCGCGGCCATTCCCACGCTGGAGCAGAATGCTGAGCAAAACCGCAATCTGCTCGCCCGACTCTCGGGCGGCAACCCCGGCAGCCTCGACCGCTTGCTAGCGTCGTCGCGCAAGATCATTCCCTATCCCGCAGAAAAGCTTGCCGTAGGCATTCCTGCCGACACCCTTCGCCAGCGCCCGGATGTCCGCATCGCGGGTTATCAGGTTCTTGCCGCTGCTGCCAATACCCGCGCTGCCGCTGCCGCACGTTTCCCATCACTCAATCTGTCCGGTTCGCTCGGTGTCAATACCTTGAGCGCAGAAAAAATCTTCAATCCGGAAACAACCAGCGCAAATATCATCGCCGGTATCACAAGTCCGATATTTGACGCGGGTCGTATCCGTGCCAACATCGATGCCAATACTGCTGCGGAAGCCCGGGCCGTGGAAGTTTATCGCTCGACAGTGCTTAACGCGTTGTCGGAAACCGAGGATGCGCTGATTGCCTGTCGACGCTCGACGGAACGGCTCGCGACGATCGAAAAAGCGACGGTCGCCGCGCGCGAGGCGAACGAACTCGCGCAACAACGCTACCAGTCCGGCAATATTGATTTTATTGCCCCGCTGGACGCGCAGCGCACCGTGCTTGGGTTGGAGGAGAGCTTCATTGCAACCCGTCTTGATCGTAGTATTGCATTTGTCCAACTTTACAAGGCGCTTGGCGGCGGCTGGGCATCACATTAGTTTTTTCCAATGACCCCTGAGGATTCTGCTGAAAATCTATCCGATATCGTGCAAAAGGGCGCGTCACGACCCTTGCGCAAATGGATCATCATTGCTGCAATCGCGACTCTGCTGATCGGTGGATTCTTTTACTTGCGTTCCCGCGGTGATACTGCTGGAGATGTCCCCGAATACACGACCCAGCCGCTTGAGCAGGGTGAAATTTCCTTTGTTATTACCGCGTCAGGAAACCTTGTGCCTACTAATCAAGTAAGCATCGGCAGCGAGCTTTCGGGCACAGCGCAGGAGGTTTTGGTGGACACCAATGATCCGGTAAAAAAAGGCCAGACACTTGCCCGATTGGAGAGTTCAAAACTCACCCAACAAACCGAGCGCAGCCGTGCGGCCTTGGTCGCTGCGAGAGCGAGGGTGAGCCTGTCGAAAGCCACACTGAGGGAGAGTGAGGCGGCCTATGCCCGACAACAAGAACTGCACAAACTCAGCGGCGGAAGGACGCCGTCGAGAGCAATAATGGAAACATCGCTTGCCACTGTAGAGCGCGCAAAAGCGGATTTAGAAAGCGCCGATGCCGCCGTGGCCGGTTCCCAGGCGGAAGTCAAATCGTTCGAACGCGATCTGGAAACAACAATCATCCGTTCGCCTATCGATGGCGTGGTGCTCACCCGCAGCATCGAAGTCGGTCAAACGGTGGCAGCCTCTTTCACGGCTCCAGTGCTTTTTACCATAGCCGAGGACTTGAAAAAAATGGAACTCAATGTCGCGGTAGCTGAGGCTGATATCGGTCGTGTCGCCGTTGGTCAGACTGCCACCTTCAGCGTGGACGCATGGCCAGGCCGATCCTATACGGCGTTGGTGAAAAAAGTTTCCTTCGGCACCACCAGCAATGCCGCCGCGACGGGCAGCACTTCGAAAGAACCCGGCACCGGTGGCATTGTCAGCTACAGCACGGAACTCGAAGTGGCGAATGACGACTTGTCCCTGCGTCCCGGCATGACGGCATCAGTCGACATCTCGATCATCAGCAAAACCAACATCCTGCGGGTGCCGAATGCCGCCTTGCGCTTCGACCCGGTGGCAGCGGCGGCAGTTACCAAACCAGTCGAGGCCAAACGCACACTTGTCCAGCGGTTGTCGCTGGGAGGTGGGCGCCGCTGGAGTGGCGGACCTGCGGTTACCAAGGTCAGCCCCAGCTCCAATGGCCCGCGCGTTTGGGTTCTCGTCGGGAACAAACCGGTCGAGGTCCTCGTCAAGACCGGCATCACCGATGGATTGTTCACGGAAGTCTCGGGAGACGATCTGTCCGAGAATACGCAGGTCATTGTCAGCATTAAGCCTGTTACCAATTCATGACGAAGTCTTCTCTCATCGAATTGCGAGGCATCACCAAGACGTATGGCACGGGCGACGCGGTATTCAATGCGTTGAACGGAATTGATTTGAACATCAGCGCCGGGGAGTTCGTCGCCATTATGGGGCCTAGTGGTTCGGGCAAGTCCACCCTGATGAATCTGCTTGGTTGTCTCGATACCCCGACGTCCGGACATTATTCTTTCCAGGGTATCGCGGTGGAAACCCTCAACAAGGACCAGCGCTCGCTGATCCGCCGTCATGCGCTCGGTTTCATTTTCCAGGGCTTCAATCTGCTGGCCCGTACCTCCGCGCTCGAAAATGTCGAACTGCCGCTGCTCTATCGGGGCTATTCGGGCAGGCAACGCCATCAGATGGCGCGGAAGGCGCTCGCGAGTGTCGGGTTGCCCGAAAAGGAACGCAACACCCCGGCGGAGCTGTCCGGCGGACAACAGCAGCGCGTCGCCATCGCCCGCGCGATCGTCACCAACCCCGCCACTCTTTTTGCCGATGAACCTACCGGGAATCTCGACTCCCGCACCACCCGCGACATCATGCATCTGCTGCTGGAACTCAACCGCGAGCAAGGCATCACGGTCATCATGGTCACCCATGAAGACGACGTCGCTGCGTATGCACAACGGATCGTCCGCGTGAAGGATGGTCTGGTGGCATCTGATGAGCTGAACCCGTCAAGCAACCCAGCGACCTAACATGTTTTTCAACGCCTTTCTCATCGCTCTGAGAGAAATCCGCCGGAATCTGACGCGCGCGTTTCTGACAGTCGTCGGCATCGTGATCGGCGTGGCCGCCGTCGTGACGATGGTGACGCTGGGCCGGGGTGCCACCGAGGTGATCAAGGCGCAGATTTCCAACATGGGCAGCAATCTGCTGATTCTCCGTCCCGGGCAGGGATGGGGATCGCGCGGCGCACCCCAATTCAGCGAGAGCGACCTGGTCGCGATCAAAAACCAGGTCCCGGGTATCCGTTCGTTGTCGCCCTTCGTGATGACCAACTCGCCCGCGGTGTATCTGGAAAAAGCCCGCAATACCGACATCCAGGGCACCAGCGCGAACTATTTTGAGATCGCCAATTGGAAAATCGCCACCGGTCGGTTTTTCACGGATGAGGAAGTCAAGGAAGGTGCCGCTGTTTGCGTGATCGGCGAAACAATCCGCAAGGAGGTGTTTGGAAAAAATGTCGACGCGGTCGGGAAACGGGTGCGCCTCAAAGCGATGTCGCTGTTGGTTGTCGGCGTCACCGCGGCCAAGGGTCAGGCTGGCTACGGCGACGACCTCGACGACAACATCATTACCCCCATCACCACGGTGCAACGCCGCTTGACCGGCAAACCTAACCTGCAAAGCATCAACCAGGTGATGATCTCGGGCAACGACGGCTATCCCACCGCGGTGATTGTCTCGGATATCTATTCGCTGATGCGCGAGCGTCGCGGACTGACCAAGAACGAGGAAAACAATTTTTCGGTTTTCGACTCCCTGCAGCTTGCCGATGCGATCAGCTCGAGCACACGGGTGATGACTTCACTGCTCGGCGCAGTGGCTGGTGTGAGCCTGCTGGTGGGGGGAATCGGAATCATGAACATCATGCTGGTTTCGGTGACCGAACGCACCCGGGAAATCGGCATTCGTCTGGCCATCGGCGCCCGCGGTCGCGAGGTGCTGCTTCAATTCCTGGTCGAGGCCGTGACGCTTTCCTGCGTCGGCGGCATCGCCGGGATTCTGCTGGCGTACGCACTTTGCAGCGGACTGGCAAAGGTCGTGGGCGCGCCGTTCCTGTTCGATCCCAAGATCAACATCATCGCCTTCGTGTTTTCCGCCGCCATCGGCATTGTCTTCGGTTTCATGCCCGCCCGCCGGGCCGCGTCGCTGGATCCCATCGATGCCCTGAGGCACGAGTGAGCGGATTTTCCGTTAGAGAATCAACATGCAGTCGCCGTAACTGTAGAAGCGGTATTTTTCGGCCACCGCCTGATCATACGCTTCCAGAATCAGTTCGCGGCTGGCGAAGGCGCTGACGAGCATTAGCAGGGTGCTCTGCGGCAGATGGAAGTTTGTCAACAGCGCATCAACAGCGCGGAACCGATAAGGAGGATGGATGAAAATATCCGTGCTCCCGTTGCGGGATTCGTCGGGCAGGCGTTGTCCGTCGCTTGCATCTTTGGCCAGGTGTTCGAGCACGCGGGTCACGGTCGTGCCGATGGCGATCACGCGGTTGGCCGCATTGACGCGCCGCGCCGTGTCTTCGCTCAGGTGATACTTTTCCGAATGCATTTCATGCTCCTCGGGCCGCGCGGCTTTGACCGGGCGGAAGGTGCCGACGCCGACGTGGAGGGTGAGAAAACAATGTGGCATGTTTTCTAACAATTCCGTTGTGAAATGCAGTCCCGCCGTGGGTGCCGCGATGGCCCCCGCCTCGCGAGCGAAGACCGTTTGATAGCGTTCGCGGTCGCCGGTTTCGTCATCGCGGTTCATGTAGTGGGGAAGGGCGAGATGGCCGTGTTCTTCGAGATCAAGCGGGTGGTTCCATTCGATGATCCGGTCGCCGTTGTCACAAATGCTGATCACCGTGCCAATGGCATCGGCCACATGCACGGTGTCGCCGGGACGCATTTTTTTTCCAGGTTTGACCAGGCATTGCCAAAGCGTCGGTGCGGGCCGGTCGAGACACAGCAGTTCGATTTTCCCATCGTTGGAAAAAACCCGCGCCGGAATGACCTTGGTGTCGTTGAGCACGAGCATGTCGCCCTGAGCCAGGTAAGACGGGAAGTCGCGAAACATCCGGTGTTCGATCACTCCCGCGTGCCGGTGGATCACCATCATCCGCGACGCCGCGCGGTCGGCTAGGGGATGGGCGGCGATGAGTTCCGCCGGCAGATGGTAGTCGAAATCCTTGGTCAACAGGCTCACCCGCTCATCTGAAAGGATGGGTTGCACAAAGGCAATGGGAAAATGAAAGCAGCGGCGGCGGGCGGGGGAATCCGAATTCCTGAGGAATTTGTGATTGCGGTGTCGGGCAATGTGTTTCATAAACTAACTCATGACCAGCACACAGGAACGATCGGTGTATTTGCGGATTTCCACGATGATGTTTTTGCAGTTTTTTGTCTGGGGCTCGTGGTTTTCGACCCTGGTCCTGGTGCTGATCAAAAACGACCTGGCGGGGATCATTGGTGACTCCTACGGATCGGCACCGATTGCCGCGATTGTGGCACCGCTGTTTCTCGGTTTGGTGGCCGACCGGTTTTTCTCGTCGGAGCGCTTGATGACCGCGCTGTTTTTGATCGGCGGGGTGCTGATGCTGCTGGTGCCCGGTGCCATCACCGCAGGCAACGGCAAACTCGTGGTGGCTTTGTTCACCGGTCACATGCTTTGCTACATGCCGACGCTGGGACTGGGGAACACGATTGCGTTCTCCAACCTACCGCGCGATGTGTTTCCGAAAACCCGGGTCTGGGGCACCATCGGCTGGATTGCCGCGGGACTGGTCGCGGGGTTTCTCGGTTGGTCCGACAGCCTGAATCTGTTCCGAATGGCGGGGATCAGTGCGCTGTTGCTCGCCGCGTTCTGCTTTCTGCTCCCGCATACGCCGCCACCCTCGCGTGGCAAGCCAATCGATCTGCGAACGGTTTTCATGGTCGATGCCTTTGCGCTGCTCGCCCGACCGGCATTTCTGGTATTCATCGCCTGTTCCATGTTGATTTGCGTGCCGCTGGCCTACTATTTCTCCAACACCTCCGGATTCCTTGCCAACATGGGTTTTGAACAGCCGGCTTCTGCGATGACGATCGGCCAGATGTCGGAAATCGTCTTCATGCTGCTGGTGCCGTTTTTCTTCCGACGTTTGGGAGTGAAATGGATGATTCTGGTCGGAATGCTGGCCTGGGTGCTGCGCTATCTGCTGTTTGCCTATGGCGCGAGCGAGCAGGCGACCTGGATGTTGTTTGCGGGCATCGCGCTGCACGGCATTTGCTACGACTTCTTTTTCGTCACCGGTTTCATGTATGCGGACCGCACCGCTCCCGAAAGCATCCGCGGCCAAACCCAGGGTATGTTGGTCTTTTTCACGCAGGGGGTGGGCATGTATCTGGGCTACAAATTGGCCGCGTTTAAAATGACTCCGGTGACCGATGCTTCCAAGGCGCTGGGCAATGCGATTGGCGCCGGACGGGGAACCGAGGAACTGAGCTTCGCCCAACAATTGGGGAAAATGTTTGCCGTCAACATGCCGCAGGTGGATCCCAAGCTCGTTGCCGACACGGCCTTGTTGTGGAAAAACTTCTGGCTTTTCCCGGCCATGGTTGCCGGAGGGATTGCCGTGTTGTTTCTGCTGGCGTTCTGGGATCGCGCCGTCAAAAACGACGATTGACCTTCACTGCGCGGCCACCAGGTCGTAACCGCGCCAGTCCTTGATGGTCACTTCGGCGAAGCTGCCGACCGGAATGTTTTTCGGCACGTGCACGGTGCCGTCGATCTCCGGCGCGTCCCATTCGGTGCGGCCCACGCCCTGCTCTTCGACCAGCACTTTGACCGGCTTGCCGATTTGCTGCTGGTTGAGTTCGCCGGCGATGCGCTGCAATGCCTGCATCGACCTTTTCCATCGCGATTTCTTGGTGGCATGGTGAATGTGGCCGTCCATCTTGTTGGCGCGGGTTCCTTCCTCTTTCGAGTAGGAAAACACCCCGGCGCGTTCGAAGCGGAATTCCTCGATGAATTCCAACAACTCCTGGAAATCCTCCTCGGTTTCGCCGGGGAATCCTACGATGAACGTAGTACGAATGCCGAGGCCGGGAATTCTTGCACGCATGCGACGCAACAGGTCGCGGATGTAATCGCCCGAGGTGACGCGCTTCATCGCGGTAAGCATCCGGTCTGAAATATGTTGCAAGGGAATGTCCACATACTTGGCGACTTTATCGCAAACCGCGATGGTATCGATCAACTCATCGCTCCAGTGCGCGGGGTGGGTGTAAAGCAATCGAATCCAGAAATCGCCGGGGATTTCATTCAACTCCCGCAACAAGGTGGCGAGTGAATGGCCCTTGCTTGAATCCACGGGTGAATTCGGTTTCGGGCACGACTCATCCCAAAGGTCCATGCCGAAATAGGTGGTGTCCTGGGAGATCAGGTTGATTTCCTTCACGCCGGAAGCCACCAGCGCCTTGACCTCGTTGACCACCGAATCCTGGGTGCGCGAACGGTGGCGACCGCGGATTTGCGGGATGATGCAAAAGGTGCAGGTGTGGTTGCAGCCCTCGGCGATTTTCACATAGGCGTAGTGATCGGGAGTCAACCGGAATCGCGGCGTGGTGTAGTCGGGAATGTACTGCGGCTTCAGCGTGACGAAATCCCGCGGATCCTCGGTCGCCGCAGGGCCCTCGGTCTTGGTGACCTCGGCGGCATTGTTTTTTCCTAACAGGTTTTCAATGATCGGACCGACCTTGGTGATTTGGTCGAGGCCGATGAAAGCGTCCACTTCCGGCATGATACCCGGAAGATCCTTGGCAAAACGCTGGGACAGGCAGCCCGCGACGATGATTTTCTGGCGGGCGCGATCTTCGTTTTCCGCGCGATCCTTGACGGCCTCGAAAATCGCATTGACGGATTCGGTCTTTGCTTTGTCGATGAACGAGCAGGTATTGATGATCAGAACATCAGCCAGTTCCGCGTCCGGCGTCATGATCATGCCCGATTGCGCAAGATGGCCGATCATCACCTCGGAATCGATGAGATTTTTGGCGCAGCCCAGGGAGATGAGACCAACGGTAGTTTGCATGGCGGGCAGCGGTGATAGCCGCAAATCCGGGAAATGAGAATCAGAAAATGAACAATTCTCACGTAACCTTGGCGTTCCCATCGATTCGCAAGTCCCCATTTGTCCGAATCGAATTTGGTTTGCGATCCCAAGATGCAATCTCGACAGGCTTGCGTTCGCTGAGGCGATCCGTGCCGGGTCAGTTGTCACGGAACGACGGTGACCTCGACGCGGTAGAAGCGTTTTGTGATGGCGGAGGGCGGAGAGCCGGTGCTGGTGCCGTTGTCCACCCATGTCATCGTTGCGCCGGTTCCGGCCACGGGTAATGAGGCGGGCAGCCAGGAGAGCAGATCGTTGCTGTAAAGCACGCGGTAGGTGCGGCCTGTGATGGTCTCAAATGTTATCGCGTTCGTGCCGTTGAGAATGTCGTAGCTCGTGCTGAATGCGTAGCTGTCGGAGAGGTTTGATTCCGTGTCGAAGATGAACTCGGCGAGGTTCGAGGTGCCGTCGCTGTCGCTGTCGAGCAGTGCGTCCGCCGCCACGAAGCGATTGAGTCCGTGGGCGATTTCATATGCATCCGGAATCCCGTCGCCGTCGGTGTCGGCGGCACCCTGTTTGACGATGGTGAAATTGTCAGGCGTGGCGCCGCCTGATTGAACAAAGGTGCAGGTGAGCGTATTGCCGTTCACATCGAGGTTCACCGTGCCCATTTTGTTATAAGAAATATACATGGCAGGGTGATCGATCGCACTCGAATCGGCTGTACCTGACATGCCGGCCGTGTTGTATACCGCGCCAAAATGGTCGCGCGGTCCGGTGAGCGGCTTGACATAGGCCCCGTTTGCAGGAACGAACGCCCCGGTTGTGACCGTGGCGGTGAAACCATTGGCGGCGTTGCGGATTTTTCCGTTGGTTGCGGTGGTGAAGCCGGTGGTGCTGCCGTTGCCGGAGTTTTTCTTCATCGCGGCGGTAATAGTGCCGCTGGTGCCGTAGTGGGAGTCGAGCAATACGCTGCGTTCATAGTTGTGACTGTGCCCAAGGAAGACCAGATCCACACCGCCGTTTTCCAGGATCGGGTTAAATTTCGTCCGCATCGTCGCCAGCTGACCCTCGGAGTCGGAGTCGTGGCTGCCTTTCGAATACGGGGGATGGTGCCAGAAGGCGATGATCCAGGTGGCGGTGGTGCTCGCAAGATCAAGGCGGAGCCAGCTTGCCATTAACCCGTCTTCATTCACAAGTGGGGTGCCTGGGTTATCGACAGTGGTGTTGCTGGCTTGTGAATCGAGGCAGACAAAGTGGATGTTGCCGTAGTCGAAGCTGTAATAATGTTCGGTGCCGGAAGGCTGACCGCCGCACTCGCCAGCAGTCGGAAAGGTGAACATGTCGAAGTAGGGGAAATTCGACAGAGGATTGGTGTTGCCATTGTTCGCATCGTGGTTTCCAAGGGTGCTCCATTGCGGCATCTTGCGAAAGATGTTCGCATACATGTTGAAGTAACCAGTTTGGTATTCAGAATCGGTGCCGGAGTTATAGGCGTTATCGCCCAATTGCAGGTTCAAATCCGGAACACGGGTTCCGGTGAAGCTCGCGCCGCCGTTGTAGCTGATGTAGGCATTGCGCGCATTCGCCTGCGCTTGCGTGCCGCGTCCGCAGTCGCCGATGATCCAGACCCGGGTGTTTACCGCAGTGCCGGGTAGCGGTGAGGTGCGGAATGTGTAATCCGCCCCTGTCGGAGCAGGCGCGCCGGGAGTGTAGGAGGTGGACTCCGATACCTCTGGAGTAAGGGCGTCGTTAGCGGAGCCCACGCTGTAATAATAACGGGTGTAGGGACTCAAGCCGGTGAGTCTCACAATGTGGTCATTCGCGGCACCCGCTTCGTCAGTGCTCTGGGTGAGCGCGTTGGGATCGAGTCCATAAAGAACGCGACCGACGATCGATTGACTGCTGCGCCAACGGATGACGATGCTGTTGTGGCTGGGCATGTTGAGGTAAGGTCCGCGGGTGAGCGTGCCGGAGGACACAGCAGTCACGTTGACTGCGGAAGATGTCGTCGATAAGCCGTTGCTCGCCAGGGCCACGGCCGTAAGTGCATGACTTCCAACTGCGGCGTTGGTCCATGCATGGCTGTAGGGGCTGGTAGTGTCGGTGCCGAGCGGAATGGCTCCGTCGTAGAATGAAACGCTGGTTATTGTCCCGGTGGTCGTCGAGGCGGTGGCGCTAATCGTGAAGTTGGTTCCAACTGTCGCACCGTTCGCGGGACTCGTGATAGAGACCGTGGGCGGGGGAATCGAACTGACAGTGACGTTGACCACATTCGAAGTGGTTGACAGGCCGCTGTTATCCAAGGCCACTGCCGTTAGCGCATGAGCGCCTGTGGGTGCATTGATCCAAGAGTAGCTGTAGGGGCTGCTTGTATCAGTGCCAAGCGGGGTGGCGCCGTCATAGAACGAGACGCTGGAAATGCTGCCGTCACTGTCCGCAGCCGTGGCGTCAATGGTGAATGAGGTTCCCACGGTTGCATTATTGACCGGGCTGGTGATCGAAAGCGTCGGTGCCTGCGGTCCGAACGGGTAGCCCGAAGTTCTCACCGGGCCATTTGAAAGAGCGCCGTTCACGTTGGCTGCGCTTCCGGTGTTCGTAGCTGTGGAGCCGCTCGTTTCGTTCAGACCCCAGCGTCCGACCAGACCCGTTGCGGAAACAACCTCACTGTTCATGGTCGTTTGGATTTCCGCTTGTGTCCGAGCCACATTCCACATCCGGACTTCGTCCATTACCACCTTGAAAAATCCCTGTGCCGCGCCGGTGGAATTCATGGCACTGCCCAGGCCAAAGTGCTGAATGCTATCGTAGCGGGGCACCTGGACATTGCCACCGCCGTTGACTTGTGCGCTCTTGTCCAATACTCCATCAATATAAAGTTTCCAATAGTTGCCATCATAGGTGACGGCGACATGTTTCCATACATTCGATGGCACGACATTCGTACCCACGATCGGATGATTCAGTCCGCTGTTGAAGTCCTCGAAATCTGCAGCCAATCTGCCATCGGTTTGCAGTCCGAAGGCGTAATTGCAGTCCACATTGCTGCCGTCGCTCTCGCTACGACCTTTGCCAATCAGCGGGTATATGGCAATGCCACCGGAGCCGCTGCCAGCGGTGGTGCGGCCGGCTCCGGATGGGTCATGTTTGATCCAGCACTCAAGGGTGAAGTTTTGCGTGCCGAGAGGCAGGGCCGTTCCCATGGTTACGTAGTCATCCACGCCATCAAACTGCAAGGCACCGAAGTTGGTGACGGTGATATTCACCGGTGACGATGTTGCGGTTGCGCTCGTGCTATCGGTGACTACCGCCGTGAGCGTATGGGCTCCCGGCGCCAAACCCGTCACATCGAAACTATAAGGACTGATGGTATCCACGCCCAAAATTGTCGCTCCATCTTTCAATGTCACGCTTGCAATGGTGGCGGGTGAAACAGCGCTGGCAGTGGCGGTGGTCGTGAAACTCTTGCCGACCGTGCCGGTATTGGCAGGGCTGGTGATGGCCACGGAAAGAGAACTCGAAGCGGTCGCGGAGAGGGTGAAATTGTCCAAGCCAATGATCTGGTCTGGGGAGGGAGAAATTGCGTTGTCGTCTACCCAGCGCAGTTGCAGGTTTCCCCCGGCGGTCCATGGCGAGGATAGAGTGACCGTTGTGGTCGGGATGCTGGTGATGCCGGTTGTATTGGGAACATTGGCCAGAGTGGGGTTCAGTGTAGAAGCGTTGATCCAAGTCGTGCCGCCGTCCACACTGTAAAACAGCCAGAATCCGGGCAGTTCCTCTGAGCCAGCCGCCCCGACGGTAAATCGTTTGATGTCGTAGCTGATGTCAAACGAAGTAATGGCGTTGCCGGAAGTGTTCGTGAAAGCCGGGCACTGGATGGCAACTCCCGCAATGCCCGTGGGCGAAGTGGCGATGCAACGGTCTCCCGTCAAGCCGCTCACACCCAGGGCGTTAAATCCGTTGATGTTCGTCGTCGCCGGAGCATCATTTGCGGTCAACCCCGCTGTCGTGTTCATGGCGAAGCCTGTCTGGGTGATCGGGATCGAGGCGCTCCACGTATTCTTGTCGCCGCTTCCAGCGGATAGTACGGACCAGCCCGACGGGGGTGTGGTGCCGGTGTTCCCCATCGAGTTGAAGTCCTCAGAGAAGGTGATTGCCTGTGCGGTTGCGACCATCAGGCCGAGGATCACCGCGAACAGTGCAGGGAGCGCTTGAGACGGATTTGCCAGGAATGCGTTCCCGGAGTTTTTACGCGCGTGGAAACAAATCCTGCGGAGGTGAATTTTCATTTTTTGTTCTTTTGTCGATCGTCTTGCCGCGGGCGTTCCAGATGGATCAATGATCGTCATGGCTTGGATTGGGTTTGGATGGAAGTTGGCTGGTTGGAGCTGGCGGATTGGACGCCGACAAGCTTGCCAGCGAGGCGAGCGCGTGACGCGCTTCCTCCATGAGTTTGCTCATGGCGTGCGAGCCGCGTTCCTGGTTTGGCAGTTCGGCCAGGTGTTTCACGAGAGCATTCCATGCCGCGCTCGACTCCTCGATGCGGCCCGCTTGCGCGAGGATTGAGGCGCGGCGGGCCATCCACGGCTCGGGACGCGGCGCGCTTTGGCACATTGCCTCGACCCGGCCTAGTGCGGCATCAAAGTTTTTCGATGCGATCTCCAGGTCCATTGCGCGGAGCACAAGCGAAGGGATCCTGCCGAGTTTTTCGATGCCTTGGGCCAGCACCTGCGCGGCTTCAGTCTGGCACCCTTGCGCAGCGAGCGCGTCGGCCACCTCTTGCACGAGATCGGGCTCTGGCAACGGCGTGCGACTCCATACATCAGGTAATCCGCGAGGCTAGCCGCGCCTTCGCCGATTCGCTGGGACGCGCGCGCCCGCAGGAGCCGGGCAGGCACACACTCCGGTTGCGACGCGATTTGTCGATCGAGGGCCTCCTTCGCCTTCGCTGGCTGGCCGGCCACCAGCAAGGCTTGGCCACGAAGGAGGTCGGTCTGAAATTTTCCTGATGCCAGCGCATCCACCCGATCCAGGTTATCCAGTGATAACTTCAAATCGCCATGCTGCCCGAGCAAATCTCCCAGCTCGAAATGCAGACGGGGATCCGACGGGTTCTTTTTCACCTCCTCAGTCAGGTAAGCAAGCCGTTCGTGGTATCCGCCGTGCCCGAAAGCCAGGCCAATCAGCGACGCCAGCAACCAACAGCCAGCCAGCAGGAGCCGGCGAATTCTTGAAAAACAGTGGGATCGAGCTGGCATGAGAGGAATGGCGTGGAGGGAGGCCAAGCGATGCCGAAAAATTACGCGGTATTGCTTAGGAATTTGCTTTTGGAATGAAGGCCGTTGAACCTAGAAACCGCAGTTACAACGCTAAAATAGGCTCAAATGCGATTGATTTCGTCTTCAAACCATTGATGCAGCGTTACCAGCATGCAAAATTACATTTTTGCCATGTTTTCACCCATCAGGTGAAACGAAAAACGAATCGTATTTCC